>JBDSVW010000001.1:0-3675 GCA_039927015.1 Gemmatimonadaceae bacterium
ACCATCGCCAGCGGCTGCCGCGTGGAGTCGTCGACAACATATCCGATTATCGCACCGGTGGGTGCGGGCGGTGACGCGGGTTGCTGTGCGCGAAGCGGTACCGCAACCATGCCGCGCGCCGTACACAGCGCGATTGCGGCCGTCCGCGTGTTTCGCCTAAGCGTGCGCCACGTCCTCGTCACAAACGCGTTCCGGGTATCCATCGATCGCATGGGGTTGCAAGGCATCATGCAACATGCCCCCGGCGCGCCGGAAAGTCGATTCCACAGTTGCCGCTCGCGCGGAACTCTTGCCCAAATGAAACCGATTGTGCCTTTTGTCCCAACACCCTGTCCCAATCCCCCGTCCCGATCTGAGGTTGCCGCATGAAGCAGGACCGGACCCTCCCGCACGGCTTGCTGCCAGCGATGCGTTCCCGGAGTTGGCCGCTTGGCGTCGCTACAGCGCTCCTGCTGGCCCCACCCCTGCTCGGCGCCCAGGGTGTGCTCGCGGTACGCGGGGCCACCGTGCACACCGCGGCGGGCGCACCGATTCCGAATGCCACCATCGTCGTGCGCGACGGGAAGATCGCCGCCGTGGGACGCGACGTGGCCGTGCCGAGCGGGGCCACGATCATCGACGTTGCCGGCAAGGTGATCATTCCAGGTTTGCTGGACGAGCACTCGCATATCGGCGCCAAGCCATCCGACCTCAACGACCGGCCGATGATCATCGGCCCGCAGCACCGCATCATCGACGCGCTCGACCTGGAGGATCCGTCGTGGAAGGATGCGGTGAAGGGTGGGGTCACGACCGTGACCACGGGACCAGGCAGCGGCGAGAACGTGAGCGGCATGGCCGTCGTGATCAAGACGTTCGGTGATGATCTCTCCCGTCGCATCGTGCTCGAGAAGGGTGGGATGAAGTTCGCCATGGGCGCCAAGCGCAACGACGCGTATCCCTCCACCACCATGGGGGTCGCGGCCAACCTGCGGCAGTACCTCATCAAGACGCAGGAATACACGGCGGCGTGGAAGCGCTGGGAGGATGGCGACAAGAAGGGTACCCCGCCCGCGCGCGACCTGGGCTACGAGAGCATGGCGGAGGTGCTCTCGCGCAAGGTGCGCGTGCGCGCGCACGTGCACTCGGCCACGGACGTGATGACGCTCCTGCGGCTGAAGGATGAATTCGGCTTCGACCTCACGCTCCACCACTCCACCGAGGCGTACAAGGTGGCGGGCGAGATCGCGAAGCGCGGCGTGAGCGCGGTGGTCCTCCCGTTAGGCACGCGCATCGGCGTGGGCGAGGACGCCATGGCCGGTCCGGCGATCCTGTGGAAGGCGGGAGTGAAGATCGCCATGCACACGGACCACCCGGTGATCGACCAGAAGTGGCTGCGCCTGTGCGCGGCGCTCGCCATGCGTTACGGGCTGCCGGAGGATGAGGCGCTCAAGACTATCACGATCAACACAGCGCAGATCGCGCGCGTGGCCGACCGCGTGGGCAGCATCGAGGTGGGCAAGGATGCGGACTTCGTGGTGCTCAACGGGGCGTGGTACGAGCCGGCCTCACGGGTGGACATGGTCGTCGGCAATGGCGCCGTGATCTACGACCGCAGCACGGAGGGCAAGTAACATGCGCCGTCATCCACAGTCATTGCACCTCGCGCTGGGCTGCGCGCTGCTCGCCCTCGCCTCAGCGCCCGCGCTATCGGCGCAGGGCCGTGCGGTCGTGCTGCAGGGCGGGACGATCATTCCGGTCGATGGGCCGGTGATCACCCGCGGGTCGGTCGTGATGCGCGACGGCAAGATCGTCTCCGTCGGCAGCAACGTGGCCGTTCCGGCCGGCGCCGAGGTAATCGACGTGAGCGGGAAGTACGTGATGCCAGGCCTGGTGGACGCGATGACCTCGCTCGGCATCAGCAACAGCGACATGAACGAGGCGAGCGATCCGCTGGCGCCGCAGCTTCGCGTGAGCGAGTCGTTTAATCCGTTCGGCGACTTCGCCACCGGCCAGGTAGGGCCGCTGCGCATGAAGGAGTTGCTCTCCGGCGGCGTCACCACCATGTACATCGCCCCCGCCGACGCGGCGGTGATCGGGGGGCAGGGCGCGGTGGTGAAGACGGCGGGCCCTGACCTAGCGTCGCTGATCATCCGCGACCCGGCGTCGATCGACATGACGCTGGGCGAGCAGCCGAAAAAGGCCGCCTCGCAAAAGCAGCGCGACCCCGCGACGCGCATGGCCGAGGTGGCGCTCCTGCGCCAGATGCTCGTGCGCGCGCAGGAGTACGAGCGGAACAAGGCCGCCACTCCCACCCTTCCGCGCGATCTGGGGCTGGAGGCGTTAGGCCGCCTGTTGCGACGTGAGATTCCGGCCAGGCTGCAAGCCAATAGCCCGGGCGACATCCGCACGGCCATGCGTGTGGCCGAGGAATTCAAATTTGACCTGATCATCGATGGCGGCGCGGCCGCGCAGGTGCACCAGGCGGCGCTCGCGGCGCGCGGCATTCCGGTGGTGCTGGGCCAGGTGTCGCATCCCTTCGTGAGCAACGAGGAGATTCCCGACAAGAGCGAGTATCCGCCAGTGGATGAGGGCACGGCCGCCAAGCTCACCGCGGCCGGGGTGAAGACCGCCATCGCCTCATTCTCAAGAGCGTTTGGTTCGCTGGCCCCCGCCGGGTCGGCCAAGTGGCTGTTGCTGGACGCCGGCATCGCCACCGGCTACGGCATGTCGGAA
This sequence comes from Gemmatimonadaceae bacterium, assembly GCA_039927015.1. GTDB lineage: Bacteria > Gemmatimonadota > Gemmatimonadetes > Gemmatimonadales > Gemmatimonadaceae > SCN-70-22. The sequence goes on from JBDSVW010000001.1 coordinate 2,716, forward strand.
GCCGATGTGCTGAAGGCGGTGACGCTGGTGCCGGCCGAGATCCTTGGCGTGGCGCAGCGACTCGGCAGCCTCACGCCCGGGAAGGATGCGGACGTCCTCGTGCTCGATGGTCCACCCCTGTCGGTCAAGAGCTGGGTGGAGCGGGTGTACGTGGGCGGCACGCTGGTGCACACGCGGCAGCCCTGACAGCGTGACAAACGCCGCGCGCCTCCGGCGCGGCGTCGCAATGCGATGGCGTCCGTCCCCGTGCCGGGGAGGACGCCATCGTCATTTCAGGCGCCCGTACTTCCGCATGGCCGCCATCATGCGATCGACCGGCATGGCGTACACGCGCAGGTCGTTCGCACCCGTCGTGGTCACGGCGGCGAGCAGGGCATTCGTGATCGCCGCCTCCGTGGCCTGGGCCGTGGCCTGGAAGAGGGGAGAGATGCGGTCATTCGTCAGCATGCGCAGCGACGTGACACTGTCCGACGACCACGCATTGGGATTGGCGGTCGAGAAGGCCACGAAGATGTCCCCCGATCCATTGCCACCGAAGCCGCCTTGGCGGCCGATACCTAACGACACCCGCGTGGCGATGCGCTTGAGCTGGTGCGGCAACAACGGCGCGTCCGTTGCGACCACCACGATGATCGACCCCTGCTCCGGTGCATCGCGCGCGGCATCATCGTTGGCCGGGCTATCGCACTGGCGGCGCGCGCTGCCCGCCGGCAACGGATCGTTGTTCGCGATGCACGCCGCGAGGTCAGGGATCTCCTCTCCCACCGGGACGCCGGCAATACGCAGGTCGCGGCGCGCGCCGAAGTTGCACTGCACCAGCACGCCCACGGTAAAGCCGCCCTGCTGCAGCGGCAAGCGACGGGAGGCCGTGCCGATCCCGCCCTTGAACCCCAGGCACACCATGCCCGTGCCGCCGCCCACCGCGCCCTCCGCGGGCACGCCACCTCTCGCACCATCCAG
>JBDSVW010000002.1:0-10430 GCA_039927015.1 Gemmatimonadaceae bacterium
TTCTCCAACGAACCACCGTACTCGTCGGTGCGATCGTTGAAGCGGCGCGTTAGCAGGTGCATCGCCAGCGCCAGCGAGTGCCCCGCATAGCAGTAGACGATGTCGAAGCCCGCGTCGCGGGCGCGCAGCGCCGCCGCACGGTGCCAGCGGCGCACGTTGCGCAGGTCCGTCTTGTCCATGCGACGGGTCTGCACGGGCTCGTATCCGCTGCCGCCCACCACCGACATGGAGCGCGGCCCCAGCGGCGCGGTGCGCGAGTAGAGGTTCACGGCGTTCACGCCGTTGTGCACCAGCTCTATCGCCGCCAGCGCCCCGTGGGCATGCACTGCGTCCACCATGCGGCGAAGGCCCGGTACATCCTCATCGCCCCACAGCCGGCCCTCGAAGTACGGCGAGAGGTCGCTCGAGTGGTGGATCTCCACTTCCTCCGTGCACACCACCCCCCAGCCGCCCTCGGCCTTGATGCCCCGCATCGTGGCCAGCGCCTCCGGCATCCGGTGCCCCAGGCCGTTGCAGTGCGGCACTTGGTAGAAGCGGTTGGGCGACACTACCGGCCCGATGCGAACGGGCTCGAACAGGATGTCGAAGGGTCCAGTCATGCGTCGGGCAGGGTTCCGGCGTCATCCAGCCCGGGCGGGGCAGAGGTGTAGAGCCGAATGGCCGGGGCATCGGGCGTCAGCTGCAACAAGCCGTCGAAGCGCAGGCCGATCTTTTCCAGCACCCGGATCGACCGCTCGTTGTCCGGATCGGTGATCGCCAGCACGCGCGTGATGGCCAACACATCGCGACCGTACTCCAGCATCGCGCTGGCCGCTTCCACCACGTAGCCGCGCCCCCGGTATCGCGGAACGAACGCGTACCCGATGTCGCAGTGGGGCAGCGTGTCGCGCTTGACGAACCCGCACATACCAACCGAATCGCGCGTCTCGCGCAGTTCCACGAGGTACAAGCCGAATCCGTTCTTCTCGTAGCTGGCCAGCGGGCCTGTGGTGATGTAGCGCTGCGCGTCGTCCAGGTTGTGCACGCCCTTGTGCCCGATGAACCGGATGAAATCCGCATCGCTCAGCAGCTCGAGGATGAACGGCGCGTCATCGAGCGTCATGTGTCGCAGGGAAAGGCGCGGCGTCTCCAGGATCTTCACGGATGATGCATCCTCTGTTCTGACGGGACGAATCGAGTCCACCATCGCCCGTAAGATGGGGGAGTCGCGTGGTTGGGACTATGGGAGCCGACTATCTTCACCCGCCATGTCCGACTTCTCCTTCAGCACCTCGCACGACCATGGCTCGGCACGCATTGGCGTGTTCACCACGCCACACGGCAGCGTGGAAACCCCCGCCTTCATGCCGGTGGGCACACAGGGAACCATAAAAGGACTTTCCATGGGCGAGGTGGCCGCGGTGGGTGGCCGGATGGTGCTGGCCAACGCCTACCATCTGTACCTGCGGCCTGGCGACATGATGGTCCGCGCCCTGGGCGGCCTGCACGCTTTTTCCCGATGGAACGGTCCCATGCTCACGGACTCGGGCGGATTCCAGGTCTTTTCGCTCGCCAAGTTGCGTACCGTGCGCGAGGAAGGCGTCGAATTCCAGAGCCACATCGATGGGTCGCGCCACCAGTACACCCCCGAGAGCGTCATGCGCATCGAGCGCAACCTCGGCGCCGATGTGATAATGCAGCTGGACGAACTCATCGAGGGTCGATCGGATCTTGCCGCCTCGCGCGCGGCCATGGAGCGCAGCCTGCGCTGGCTCGAGCGGTGCCGCGTGGAGTTCGACCGCCTCACCGTCGAGGGCCGCGAGCCGCCCCCCGCGATCGTGCGAGGGGCCAATGCGCCCCCCCTCGCCACCGACGATGCCGCGTCGGACCTCGTGGCGCCTCCGCAGGCACTCTTTCCCATCGTCCAGGGCGGGGTGCACGCCGAGTTGCGCCGCGCATCCATCGCCGGCATCCGGCAGGGCGGCGACTGGCATGGCATCGCGGTGGGAGGGCTGTCGGTTGGGGAGTCGAAGGAGGACATGTACGCCACCCTCGATGTCTGCGACCCCGCGCTGCCGCGCGACAAGCCGCGCTACCTCATGGGCGTCGGCTTTCCCGACGATCTCGTGGAGGGGGTGCGGCGTGGCATCGACCTGTTCGACTGCGTGGTGCCCACTCGCATGGGACGCCACGGCACCGCGTTCACCCCGGACGGCACCTCGCAGGTGCGCCGCAGCACCTTTCGCACCGACCGTCGCCCGCTGGTGGAGGGATGCACCTGTCCCTGCTGCACGCAGTACGACCGCGCCTACATCCGTCACCTGTTCGTGGCCGAGGAGATGCTGGGGCTTCGCCTCGTGGCGCTGCACAACGTGGCCTTTCTCATCGGTATCATGCGCGATGCGCGCGCAGCGCTGCGGGACGGCACGTTCGCGTTTTGGAGCGACGCCTGGCTGGCCCGCTACCGGGCCAAGAAGCCTAACGACTGATTCCGGGCAACCCTGCACGCGCACGCCGAATTGGGAAGCGCGCGGCGCCCTCCAGCGGGAACGGCTTGCGGCGCAAGCGTTGACCGCAGACCGCTGGACGTGCATCCTCCACGTCCAGATCGCCGGAGCCGCGCCCCAGGCTGCGCGCGGCCCCGCTCGAATACGTCCCTGACCCCCCTCCTCATGCGTTATCGCTTGTTCTTCGTGCTTCCCTTCCTGCTCGCGGTGCCTGCCTCCCGCGCGCTGTCGCAGGAAGTCGCCCGCCTGGTGGTGTCGCCCGCTGCGCCCGTCATGATCGCGGGCGACACGATGCGCCTCTCCGCGCAGGCCTTCGACGCCGCCGGCAAGCTCATGGAAGGCGTGCGCATCCGATTCACGGCGCAGGGTGGCCGCTTCGAGGGCACCGTGGATTCGCTTGGCCTCGTCCAGTCCGGTGCGACCGGCACGCTGCCGGTGGTCGCGGTGGCCGTGATGCCGGGCGTGCGGCCGAAGATCGAGCAGTTCGAGGTGAAGATGGTCGCAGGCCCGGCGGCGAGCATCACCCCCTCGCACGCCCGTCTTCGACTGGCCTCAGGACAGCGCTTTCGCGTGACCGGAGAGGTCTTCTCGCGCACGAACGACCTGCGCGCGGGTGATCGCATCAGCTGGAAGTCGTCCGCGCCGCAGGTGGTGCGGACAGACGTGGACGGCATGCTCACCGGCCTGCGGGCGGGGAGCGCGACGTTGACCGGATCGGTCGGCGACGCGTCGGTGGCCATTCCGGTCGAGGTCGTGGCTGCGCAGGTTGCCTCCCTCGAGCTCACACCGCCCCATGTGGAGGCGCGTCAGGGCGACGTGCTGCGCTTCAAGGTGGTGGCGCGCGACGCCAAGGGGGCGCCGGTGCCGGGGCTCTCCACGTCGTGGTCCTTCTCGCCGGGCGAGGGTGTCATCCAGCAGGACGGCGCATTCACGGCCTATGCGCCGGGAGAGTACGTCGTCACCGCGGCGCAGGGGGCGCGACTGGCGCAGTCGGTGGTGCGCATCGCGCCGCGCGAAGTGCGCCGTCCGCTGACGGTGGTGGGTCGCCTGCCGCGCACGCGCTTCTCCACGGAGGAAGTCTGGTTGCACCCCAACGGCAAGCACGCGTACCTGGGCTCGGGCAGCGGCGGGGATGTGATGGTCGCCATCGACATCTCCAATCCCGCCAAGCCCCTCATTACCGACTCCATCATCTCCAACACGCGTCGCGTGAACGACGTGATGACCACGCCCGACGGGAAATTCCTCGTCTTCACGCGTGAGGGCGCGAGCGATCGCCGGAACGGCATCGTGATCTGTTCGCTCGAGGATCCCGCGCACCCGAAGGTGATCTCCGAGTTCACCGACGGCGTCACCGCCGGCGTGCACTCGGCGTTCGTGGTCCAGCAGGAGAAGTACGGCACGCACATCTTCCTCACCAACGATGGCACCGGCGCTCTGCACGTGATCGATATCAACGATCCGTACAAGCCGAAGGAAGTGGCGCAGTGGCGCACACCGCGCGCGCACGGCGACGCGGGCCGCACCCTGCACGACATCGATGTTCAGAACGGGCTGCTGTATGCCTCGTACTGGAACGACGGCCTCGTGATTCTTGACGTGGGGAACGGGATGAAGGGGGGGTCGCCCAGCAATCCGCAGTTGGTCTCGCAGTACAAGTACGACCTCAACTTCCTCTACCGTGACGTAGAGGCGAGCGGCGGGCCCGGCTTTATTCGCGGCACGCACACCGCGTGGCGTCACAAGAACTACGTCTTCATCGCCGACGAGGTCTTCCCCGCGTCCGGCGTGAAGGGGGCCAAGGATGCATCGGCCGGTCGCGCCTACGGGCGCATGCAGGTCATCGATGTGTCAGACATCGCCAACCCGCGCAGCGTGGCCCACTACGAACCGGAATTCGGCGGCGTGCACAACCTCTGGGTGGCGGGGGACACGCTGTACATGGGCGCGTACAACGGTGGATTCCGCGCATTCGATATCTCCGGCGAGCTGCGGGGTGACTTGCGCGCGCAGGGCCGCGAGATTGGTCACCTCAACACCGCCGACATGGATGGCCGGGTGCAGAACGCGGCCATGACATGGGGCGTGGCGGTGAAGGACGGCCTGGCCTACGTCAACGACATGTACAACGGACTCTGGATCGTGAAGATCGAGCCGAAGCCGGCCGTCGTGCCCTGACGCAGCAGCGGGGCCGGCGCCGGCCCCGCTGACGACGAAACCCGCCTAGCGTCGCAGGACCACGATGATGGCGCCGGCTGGATGACCCGTGCCGAAGCGCTGCGTCGCGTCGCTGGCGTTGATGAAGCGGATCTCCTTGATGGTGGCACGCGAGATATTGCGCAGGCTCTCGGTGCCGCCGGAGCGCACGTTGTCCACGTATGCCACGATGCCGCCTCCTTCGCCCTCCGGCGTTCCGCTGGCCATGCGCGGCCGTAGCATGGCAGGGCGGAGGCGCTGGACGATGTCGTACGCGTTCTCCTCCACCACGGCGTTGATCTCTGACTCCGTGATGAAGTACGCGCCTCCGCGCTTCACCTTCTCCGGCTTCTCCTCCTTGGTGACCTGCGCGGGCACGACGTGCGGCACAGCGGCCACGCCAATCACGGCGAGGACGACCAGCAGGCCTAACGATTTCCACGTGCGATGCAGCATGTCGCCTCCAGGTCAGGGTTTCCGCGTTGTCCCCAGCGGGGATGGGTCACTACATCACGCTCTCACCACGGAAGCGCGCACGCAAGGGGCGCGACCGCGCGCGGCTAGACGAACGATTTGCCGTCGAGCCCCGCCGGCACCGGCAGCCCAAGCGCGGCCAGCGCGCTCGGCATCACGTCCACCGTTCTCCGCGGGGGCGAGGCCGCCGGCCGGTTGAGCAGCAGCGGCACCAGCATGTGATCGCGGTGCAGCGCGCCGTGCGACGAAAAATGCGGAATGGGCTCGTACTTCTCCCGGAAATCCCACCCGCGCGCCGCCGACAGCATCACTTCCCCGGCGCGCGCCGCCCCCGCCATGTGGGCCACCTGCACTACCGCGTCCGGGTAATCACTGGCGGCCGTGGCGTCGAACGCCTCATGCGCGTCCACCTGCTCCAACGGTCCGATGCCTAACGGGTCGCCGCTCTCCGGACGATAGCTGAAGTGTCCGTTGGTCCGCTCGATCATCGCGTGGCCGCGCCCATTGCCGTGCACCGCCACGCGCGACGGCGAGTGGGGCACGAGCGCCAGGTCCACCGAGTCCCGCGTGAGCAGCGTGTCGAGCGTCTCCGCCCAGCGACCTTCCAGCGCGGGCCAGAACGGCCGCTCGCGCCGCGCGAGCTCGAGATACACGTGCGCCATCGCGTTGCCGCTCACCATCACGGCCACGTCGTGCGAGTTGCCGAACGTCCACGGATGCGCCAGCGTGCGGAAGCCCAGCTCGTCGCGGAAGTGCAGCGCCAGATCGTCGTGGGATTCCACCGGCGAGTGCCCATGGTCGCTCACGATCCAGAGATGCGTCTCCTCCCACGTGCCCGCCCGTTCCGCATCGTGCCGGATCTCGGCGGCGATTTCGTCCACGATCTGCATGGCGTCGTGTACCACGGTGGCGTCGTGTCCCTGCGCGTGCGACGTCTTGTCGATGCCCACGAAGGCCGCGAACACGAAATCGGGGCGATCGCGACGGATGCGGTGCGCCACCTGCGCGCCGATGTCGCGGTCGATGTCCAGCCAGCCGCGTACATCGCCCCGGAAGTGCGTCATCGCGGCGCGGACGACGAATCGCGCGCCGCGGCCCAGCCGCCGGCTGCCAGGCAACCCGCGCCCGATCACGTTCAGCGCCCCCAGCGAGGATCCGGCCAGCTCGAATATCGTCGGCGCGTCGGCGGACAGGTCGCCATCCACACGCCGCATTTCGGAGCCCACGTAGCTGCGCGAGTGGCCGAAGACCCGGCCGATATCCCGCGTGCGGTCGAACCAGCGCAGCCCCGGCAGCCCCACCGGGCCCGGATATCGGCCCAGTAAAAATGGAGTGTACGCCACTCCCGTCACCGAGGGCCAGGCGGTCGTGACCGTGTGCATGCCCCCCTCTGCCCGCAGGCGCGCGAGATTGGGCAGCCCGCCGCCGTCAATCGCTGCTTGCAGCGTGTCGGGACGCGCGCCATCGGCAACGAGGATGATGACGGGCACTACGGCTGAGGGCGGGAAATCGGGAAAGGGGGCGCTGTGCTTCGACAGCGCGGAATGTGGCGACGAACGTGGCGAACGTGGCGAACGTGGCGAACGTGGCGGCGTGGCGGCGTGGCGGGCGCTTCGCGACTGCCGGGAGTCGATGTGCGACTATCCCCAGCCCCGGTCACGTTGCTAATCTGAGTCGCGCGCTGTGCGCATACTCCCCACAACTCTAACGCATCGATGGCAATCCGAAAGCAGTCGGACCGAGGTCCGAAATCCGCCTCGGGACGAAAAGTCAATTCCGAACGCCTCCGCGACGCGGGAAAGGAAGCGCTGGAAGGCCTGAAGGAGCGCACGGAGTCCGGGCACCGCGCCGCCGGCCGAAAGCCGCCATCCGAAGGATCCGACTCCCGCACCAGCGGCGCGCAACGCTTCATCGATGCCTCCATCCGCGATCCCTACCCACTGACCGAGGACTCCAAGCTCCTCCAGCAACCGGGCCCACGCGTTGACTTCACGCAGACCGATCCGTGGCGCGTGCTGCGCATTCAGAGCGAGTTCATCGAGGGTTTCGACACGCTCGCCTCGGTGCGAAAGGGTGTCACGATCTTCGGCTCGGCGCGCACGGGTCCCGATGATCCGCAGTACGCCGCCGCCCAGGAAACCGCCCGGCTGCTCGCCAACGCGGGCTTCGCCGTTCTCACGGGCGCGGGGCCGGGCATCATGGAAGCGGCCAACAAGGGGGCCAAGCTCGCCGGCGGACGCTCCATCGGCTGCAACATCGAGCTGCCCTTCGAACAGGGGGCGAATCCGTACGTCGACACGCTGATCAACTTCCGCTACTTCTTCGTCCGCAAGACGATGTTCATCAAGTACTCGAACGCCTTCGTCATATTTCCCGGTGGCTTCGGCACGCTCGACGAGCTGTTCGAGGCGCTCACGCTCATCCAGACGGGCAAGATCCACCAATTCCCGGTCATCCTCTTCGGCCGGCACTACTGGGCCGGGCTGATCCGCTGGATGCAGTCGCGGGTATTGGTGGAGCGCAAGATTTCTCCGGGCGACATGGATCTCATGCTCGTCACCGACGATCCGGAGGAGGCGGCGCAGGCCGTCATTGAAGCGTACGACGCGCAACTCAACGCCGCCCGCGAGCGGCACCAGGAGATCTAGATGCAGAAGAAATCGGGACGGACCGCCAGCAAGTCCGCCGCCAGCAAGGGAACGACCGGACGCGCGCTGGGCCTCAAGGCATCGCGCATCGGGTCGCCCGCGCGCCGCTCCTCCGCGGCCGGGCCGAAATCATCGCAGAAGAAGGCCGCCGAAGCACGCGAGGAGAAGGGAGCGGCGCACGTTGCCGCGTCGAACAATCGCTTCCTGCGCGGTGGCCGCATCGACCCGCGCCGCATCAACGGCAAGGAAAAGATCGTCGATCTCATCGACGGCACCTTCCAGGCATACAATGCCGGCCGCCTGCGTGAGGCCTGCCAGCTCTTCACCGAAAAAATGCTCGAGCCCACCGTGACGGTCGGGCTCACGATGACGGGCGCCCTCACCCCAGCGGGGCTCGGCATGTCGTCGTTCATTCCGCTCATCGAAGCGGGCTTCGTGGACTGGATCATCTCCACGGGCGCGAACCTGTATCACGACACGCACTTCGGCCTCGGCCTGTCCATGCACCGGGGGAACCCCCAGACCTCCGACGTGATGCTCCGCGAGGAAGGCGTCGTGCGCATCTACGACATCTTCTTCGATTACGATGTGCTGCTCTCCACCGACGCCTTCTTCCGCGCGATCATCGAAGGACCGGATTTCCAGCACGCCATGTCGAGCGCCGAGTTTCACTACCTGTGCGGCAAGTACGTCGCCGCGCGGGAGACGAAGTTGGGCATTAAGCACAAGTCGCTGCTGAGCGTCGCGTACAAGTGCGGCGTGCCGATCTACACCTCGTCCCCCGGCGATTCGTCCATCGGTATGAACATCGCCGCGCTCGCCCTCGACGGAAACAAGTGCGTCATCGACCCGAACGCCGACGTCAACGAGACGGCCGCGATCGTGCTCGGCGCCAAGCGCAGCGGCGGACAAAGCGCCATCTGCATCCTCGGTGGCGGCAGCCCGAAGAACTTCGCCCTCCAGACAGAACCGCAAATCCAGGAAGTGCTCGGCATCGATGAGAAGGGACACGACTTCTTCCTGCAGATCACCGACGCGCGTCCCGACACGGGCGGACTCTCGGGCGCCACGCCCGCCGAAGCGGTGAGCTGGGGCAAGATCGATCCCGATCGACTGCCCGACGCCGTGGTGTGCTACCTCGACACCACCGTCGCGCTGCCCCTGCTCACGTCGTACGCCCTGGCCAAGCGCGGCAAGCGACCGCTCCGTCGCCTGTACGACCAACGCGACGCGCTCATGGCGCGCCTGCGCAGCGAGTACGAGAAGACGAAGTAGGGACTATCGGACGAAGACGAAGCGCTGGCCCGGCGCTTCGGCCTTCACGACCTGCAGCGACACGATGTTCGGCGTGTAGTTGCCGACGAACATCGTGTCGGATAGCTGCAGGAGGGTCAGCGCCAGGGAGCTGCGCGTGAACGATCCGCGCATCGTCGTGGTGCTGGAGGTGGCAGGACCGCCGTTTACCGACGTGCGCAGGGCCAGCGAGTAGATGTAGGTGGAGTCAGTGCCCAGCGTCAGCGCCCCTTTCCGCACCTCAATCACGACATTGCCGACCCTTGGCACCGTCATCGGGAGCGCGACCTCGTTCACTGAGGCCAGCGCATAAACGGTTCCCGGCCCAGTGATGGGTTCGGTGGCAGACACGCCCGTCACATCGGCCCGGCAGCCCAGAGTCGCGGCCACGAAACCGAGCATGAGTGCTGACAACAGAGAACGTCGAAAACCCCATCGCATGCGAGCGCGCGCCTCGGACAAGGGTACGTTAAGCAAGCAATAGACACCGCAACCTCGCGGCAACCCCGTCTCCCGTTGCACCTTTCCTGCGGCGTCCCCCCTCCCCCCGCGGGCCACTCGCCGCCGTTCTCACCACCAGCGGACCGACCGTATCACGTCGCCCACCCGTTCATCGCCCGGCGCTGTTTCCCAGCCGCCGCGCGCCCTCGAGGCGCGAGACGTGGGGCACCGCTACCGCGACGTCACCGCGCTCGCCGGCGTCTCCATCCACGTGGCGCCGGGACGCGCGCTGGCATTGGTGGGGGAAAGCGGGTCGGGCAAGACCACACTGCTGCGCTGCTTCAACCGCATGCTGGAGCCGCAGTCGGGGCGCGTAACAGTGGGCGAGGACGACGTGCGCACGCACCCCGCGGTGGAGTTACGGCGACAGATCGGCTACGTGCCGCAGGATGGCGGCCTGCTCCCGCACTGGACGGTGCTGCGCAACGTCGCGCTCGTGCCCACGCTGCTCGAGCAGCCGGACAGCGACGACGCCGCGAAGCGCGCCCTGGAGCTGGTCGGCATGTCTGCGCAGCAGTTCGGGCGGCGATTTCCGCACGAGCTGTCGGGTGGACAGCGGCAGCGCGTGGCGCTCGCCCGCGCGCTCGCCGCGCGCCCGGGCGTGATCCTGCTCGACGAGCCATTTGGGGCGGTGGATTCGATCACCCGCTCCGACCTCCAGTCCGCCTTCGAGGACGTACGGCGCGAACTGGGACTGACGACGCTGTTCGTCACGCACGACCTGCCGGAGGCGGCCCGGCTCGCCGATGACATCGCGGTGATGCGCAATGGGCGGGTGGAACAGTGTGCACCCGTCGGCACACTCCTTCGCTCCCCGGCGACGGAATACGTC
>JBDSVW010000003.1:0-16244 GCA_039927015.1 Gemmatimonadaceae bacterium
CCGTCCATGCGGGGCACCATCACCATGCCGGGCTCCATCGGTGGCGCCGGCTGGGGCAGCACGTCGTACGACCCGGAGACGCACACCCTCTACGTCAAGGGCACCAACAACCCGGTGGTTTACCGTATCCAGAAGGGCGTGCCTAACGACACGATCGGATATGAGTACACGGCCGACCTGGTCAACAGCGGGCTCGGCGTCACCGCCGATCCGGACTCGGGCAAGGCGGACCATTCACCGCCCCAGCAGCTGCCCCTCATCAAGCCGCCCTACGGCACGATAACGGCCATCGACCTCGATACGGGCAAGCACCTGTGGCAGGTGCCCATTGGCGACACCCCTGGCATCCGGAACCATCCGTTGCTGAAGGATGTCACCTTGCCCCCGCTCGGGGTGGCGGGCGCGGTGGGCGGCACGGTCACGAAGGGTGGTCTCATCTTCGCGACCGGGGGTGGTGATGTGCTGTATGCCCTCGACACCAAGGACGGAAGCGTGGTGTGGCAGCATGCGCTGCCGGCGGGGCGCGGGTACGCCAACCCCATCTCCTATCGCGGCGCCAATGGCGTGCAGTACGTCGTCATTGCCTCGGGCGGCGGGGACAACGCGGAACTCGTGGCCTTCTCGCTCGACGGCGCGCGTTAGGCGTGCCCGACAGGCAGGCGCGGGGAGTCACCGGATGGTGACTCCCCGCGTTTCGCGTTCGTGCCGCGCGAGTGCTGTGGAGGGATGGGCGGCGGAACGCGTGTCCGGACTCAGCGCCGGCTGGACGGCGGCACCATTCCCTTCATGCGCATGTAGGTGATGATGTTGCCGTAGTGCTCGCCGTCGTGCACGGCATTGAGCGCGAGTGCGCCGATGCGCGTGTTCCGCGAACCGAACAGCTCCACCGCCATGCCCGCCGCGCTGGCGGGAATTGCGTACGCCTTCTCGCAGTACACCGTGGACGCCTTCAGCGCCTGTACGAGCGCGGCCTTGGTCTTGGCGGCCCGCTCAACCGCGTCTTCCGCCGGCTGCTTGTCGCCCAATGCCGCGGCGCATATCAGGTTCTGCGAGCCGGCGATGTGTCCAATCATCTCGCCGAACGTCCGCACGCTCGCCACGGGGCGATAGGCATAGTCAGCCTCGGAGAGTTCTTCGGCGGCGGCGGTGATGTTGCCGATGACGCCCTTCCACTGGTCGCGAACCGCGCTCATGCCGGGATCCGAACCGCCCGGGGCGCCTGCTGTCTGGGCGGACGTCGGTTGTGCGCTGAGCAGATGAAGGGAGGCGGCGCAAAGCGTGGCGATCAGGCGGTATGTCATGAAAGGAATGCCTCGTGGGGGAATGGACGGGAAAGGTGCAGTATGAGGTAACAAAAGTCAGCCCCGAACCCGTGCGGTGGCACCAATCGAATCGCTTCGTCGTATGATCCACTGCGATTCACGCCATTCCCGAATCCTTCCATGCCACACGCCCCGCTTCTGCGTACTGCCTTCATTACGCTCGCCCTCGGCGTCGCGCTGCCCGCTCAGGCCTCCGCTCAGGCGCCTGCCGGCGTGCGGGCAGGCAAGGCCTCCGCCTCGCAACTTCCCTCGGTAACGCTGCCACCGGCACTGGACCGCGTGCTTCGTGACTACGAACTCGCCTGGCGCGCGGGCGAGGCAAGGAAACTCAGCGCACTCTTCGCAGTGGACGGGTTCGTGCTGCAGAGCGGCCGAGCTCCCGTGCGCGGCCGCCCGTCTATCGAGGCCGCCTACAGCGGGCAGGGCGGCGGGCCGTTGCAGCTGCGGGCACTCGCCTACGCTGCGGCAGACACCGTGGGCTACATCATCGGGGCCTACCGCTACGGCGAGTCTCGGGAGGACATGGGGAAGTTCACTCTCACGCTACGTCGTGCCGCGGGGGGCGCGTGGCAGATCTTCTCCGACATGGACAACGCGAGCCAGCCTCCGCGCTGAACGCGCGGCTACGTCCCGTCTCCGCCCTCGCGAAGAAACGTGCCGATCGTCTCATTGAGAAACTTCCGGTCCGCAGGACTCGCCGCGGCACCCGCGGGATGTCCCCACAGCGAGGGAATGGGGACGAATCGGACGTGCGGGATGAACTGCTGTTCGTAGCGTGCGTCGGTCATGGGGAAGTACAGATCCGTCTCCGATGGCATGTAGAGCACGGGGATCGGGATGGATCGCAACGCCTTTTCCACGTCGCCGCCGAAGCCCGGCGTGCCCCCCACGTTGTGCCGCTGCCAGGTGCGCGCCTGCAGGATGTAGTTGTTGGCGTCGGCGTTGAAGCGCGTGCGCATATTCTGCACGACCTGCTCGAAGGTGGTGCCCGCCGGGGTATTCGTGCGCCAGAGCTCGAGTCGCCACCACTCCTGCGAGTAGAGCCACGCCGCCCACACCATGCCGAACGCTTCCAGGCCTGCCTTGGGTGGCACCGCATAGTTGCCCCCATCGAACGCGGGATCGGCGGTGAGTGCGGCAATCTGGCCTTCGAGCCGCACGGTGCCGTGACCGTACGTCTTGGCCGTACCCGACGTCGCGACGACACGGTCTACAAACGATGGATAGCTCACCGCCCACTGGAAGGCCTGCTGCGCACCCATCGAGAAGCCGACGACGGCGCGCAGGTGCGTGACGCGAAGGTCCTCGACCAGCAGCCGGTGCACGGCCTCCACGTTGTCGCGAATGGAGGTCACGGGAAATCGCGGCCCGTGATAGGGCTCCGGCGTATTGCTGGGTGACGAGGAGAACCCGTTGCCGAAGAGTTCCGTGGCCACGAGAAAGAGCTGCGTCGTGTCCAGGGCGAGTCCCGGTCCAATGAGCCACTCGTAGCCGTGGTGCGTGGCCATGTAGTGCGACGGAAGGAGCACCACGTTGTCGCGCGCGGCGTTCAGGCGGCCATAGGTGCCATACACCACCCGCGCCTCGGGCAGGGTCACTCCGCTCTCCGTGCGGAAATTCGCGATGGTGAATTCGTGATGCTCGGCGCGGTCCACGCGCGTGGGCGCGCCCTGGCCCTGCGCACTGGGGGCGAGCAGGAGCAACATTGCCGCGATCGGGAAACGCACGTGATCAACCTCAGATTGATGGAGCCGGGCACAGTGTACCCATCCCGGACGTTGTTGGACAGGAGGAGCCCGCCACGATTCTTTCCCCGCAACGCACAGTTGCTGGGGCATAACGATTAAGGAGGCACCATGAACACCCTCGCGTCACGGCTGCAGGAGATGTTCGACGCCCGGAACGTGATCGATCGCTTCCTGCTCTTCATTCCCAGCCTGCTGGCTGCCCTGATCATCGTGTTCATGTTCTGGGTGCTCTATCGAGTCGCCCGCAGCGCGGCCGCGGTTGCGATCCGTCAGGCGAAGCTGGATCCGACTGCAGCGGATTTCGTACAGACCATCCTGCGCTACGTCATCCTGACCATCGGCTTCGTGACGGCCCTGGGTAAGGTGGGGGTGAACACCACCTCAATCCTGACCAGCCTCGGCGTAGCCGGCCTCACCATAGGATTCGCCGCCAAGGATGCGCTCTCCAACATGATCTCGGGGATCTTCATCTTCTGGGACCGTCCCTTCGTGCTGGGCGACCTCGTGGAGGTGGGCGGGCAATACGGTCGGGTGGAGAGCATCACCATGCGCTCCACGCGAGTGGTGACGCCCGACGGGCGCATGCTGGCGGTGCCTAACACCACGGTGGTGAATACCACGGTGGCTTCGTACACGAACTTCCCGCACCTCCGGCTCGATGTGCCGTTCACCATCGCGGTGACCGAGAATCTCGGACGGGTGCGCGACGTGGCACTTTCCGTCTGTCGAGACGACGACAAGCTGATGTCGCTGCCCCCTGCCGCCGTCGTGGTGACGGAACTCAACGACTACAACGTCGCCCTGCAGCTCCAGGTATGGCTGGATGACGAGAAGCAGCATATCACGGCGCGACACGCCCTGCGCGAGCGACTCTTCGAGGCGCTGCGGGACGCCGACGTCGACATGCCGTACGAGACGCTCACGCTGGCGCCGGTCGAAGTCCGCCAGGGACCGCCGCCGCCGGCCCACGCCGCGGCGAGCGCATGACCGGTAGTCGCCCAGTCCCGGCGACGCCGGTTCAGGAGAGGTGCTCGTGTCGCTCCCGTCGATGATCCTGCTCGCCATCACTGTCGTGCTCGCGTGCGCGACGCTCCTGCCCCTCTGGCGCAATCCCGCCTGGTGGGTGCGCGCCGCGGAGTTCCCGCGATTGCAGGTGGCGGTGCTGCTGTTCGCCACCCTGCTCCTCACCCTGCTGCTCGTGTCCCCGTCCCCGCTGTTCTGGGCGATGCTGGCGGCGCAGGTGGCGTGCCTCGTCTACCACATCACCTGGATCGTGCCGTATTCACCGCTCTTTTCGTTGGAGGTGAAGGACGCGCGTGCCCCGGACGCCGGTCGCCAGCTGCGCATACTGACGGCCAATGTGCTCGCATCGAACCGCGACGCCTCGAGGCTGCTCGCACTCGTCAAGAAGCACCAGCCGGACATCCTGGTGACCCTGGAGTCCGATGCCTGGTGGGAGGAGCAACTGGCGAGCATTGAGGACGAGCACCCGCACACGATCAAGTGCGCGCTCGACAACCTGTATGGCATGCACGTCTTCTCGCGCCTGCCGCTGTCCGGATGCAGCACGGAGTTCCTCGTCGAGGATGATGTGCCGTCGATGCACGCGATGGTGACGCTTCGCTCGGGTGAGCGCGTGCGCGCGCACTTTCTGCATCCCGCACCTCCCAGTCCCACCGAAAACGCCGAGTCGACTGAGCGCGACGCGGAGTTGATCGTCGTGGGGCGCAGCGTGGCGGAATATGCGGGACCCGTCGTCGTCACCGGAGACCTGAACGATGTGGCGTGGTCTGCCACCACCCGACTCTTCCGCAAGCTCAGCGGGTTGCTCGATCCACGCATCGGGCGCGGCATGTTCAACACCTTTCACGCCGGCCACTGGTTCCTGCGCTGGCCCCTCGATCACGTCTTCCACAGCGTTCACTTCACCCTGCGGCACGTGGAGCGGATGCCGTCGATCGGCTCGGATCATTTTCCGCTGCTCACGGAGCTGGCGCTGGAGCCGGCGCGCGCCCACCGACAGGCGGGGCTCGAGGCGAACGAGGAGGAACGGGCGTGGGGATACGAAATCACGAAGAACAAAGACGTGACCGTGAACGACCTGCCCGCGTTGCCCGAGCCCGCCACGTGACGACGCGGGACACCAATCGAAAGCAGGCCTCCGCTTGCCCCGCTACGGCTCAACGAACAGGAAGGCCAGCACGAACAAGGCGTACACCGCCAGCAACAGCACACCCTCGAACCAGGTGCTCTCGCCATCCTGCGCGATGGCATTCACGCTGAAGGCCACGCTGGCGATGGCGATGAGCTCCAGCGGACTCGAGAAGACGAGGTTCATTGGCTTCCCGAGCGCGTACGAGATAAGGACCAGGAGCGGCGCGACGAACAGCGCGACCTGAATGGATGACCCCACCGTGATGCCCATGACGAGGCTCATTCGGTCGCGCCTCGCGAAGTAGACCGCGGACACGTACTCCGCGGCATTCCCGATCACGGCCAGCACGATCACGCCAAGGAAGAAGGTCGAGACCCCGAGCACCGTGGCTGTCGCCGTGAGCGAGCCCGAGACGAGCTCCGCCTCCCATGCGACAAACGCCGTGCCGCCAACGAGTACG
Organism: Gemmatimonadaceae bacterium; assembly: GCA_039927015.1. Taxonomy (GTDB): domain Bacteria; phylum Gemmatimonadota; class Gemmatimonadetes; order Gemmatimonadales; family Gemmatimonadaceae; genus SCN-70-22. The sequence goes on from JBDSVW010000003.1 coordinate 5,686, forward strand.
GCGAGCGATTGCCACATCGACCACGGAGCGTCCCGTTCCCCGCCATTCCAGGCGCTCTCCTTCTCCTCCGCTTCTTCCTCCTCACGCGATGAGCTGAAGACGTCTCGGTGCGTGACGAGCGAATACACGAGGTTGGCGACGTAGACGACGATGAGCACGACCGATACGCCGAGGCTCAGTCGCTCGTCGCGAATGGCAGCCTCGCCGACGGTGACGCGCCCGCTCTCCGCCAGATGAAACAGGGCGGGCAGCAGCAGCGCGATGACGGAGAGGATGAGCAGGCTCGAGAGGCGGCCGGCGCTGGCGCGGTTGAAGGTTTGTCGCTCGCGTCCCCACGAGCCAACGAGAATCGCCAGTCCCAGTCCCAGCAGCCCGTTGCCAAGGATGGAGCCGGTAATCTGTCCCTTCACGACGTCTGTGTGCCCGTCCATCAACACGAACGCCGCCAGCAGCATCTCGGCCAGGTTGCCGAACGTCACGTTCAGCAGGCCACCGATGGCGGAGCCGAGTATGCGCGCCATGTGCTCGGTGGCGCGTCGAATCCACTCGGCGAGCGGGAAGATGGCCACGATGCCACTCGCGAAGACCACGAGCGGCGGGGCGTGGACCAGGTACTCGAGCGCCAGCGAGATGGGGACGGCCAGCAGGAGCCAGCGGAAGAGCATCGTGGTCCGGGTGGGCGGGCTGGCCTGCCAGCCGCGGGTACTGTGGGAAGATCGAGACGGTATCCGATACCCGCGGCTGGTCCGCAAGTGCGCGCGGTACCCGGGGATCTCATATTTGCGCGTGCGAGGTTGCCGGTGACGCGCGCCGGAACTCTCACCCGGTTTCGCGCACTTAGTGATCGCAGGTGTCTCACGATGATCGCCTGCTTCATCTCCAATCGACAATACCATGAGCAAATCATCTGGCCGCGGCGCCCGGAGTGTCGCGCTGGGCAAGAAGCTCGACGAGCTCTACGCCCTCATTGAAGGCATCGAGATCGCCATGTTCACCACCCGGCGTTCCGACGGGCGGTTGGTCTCACGACCCATGGCCACCCAGACGCAGGCCGAGGGAAGCGACCTCTGGTTCGTGACGAACATCGATTCTCACAAGCTCGACGAGCTGGGCTTCGATTCGCAGGTGAATCTGGCCTATTACAAGGACCGTACCCGCGAGTGGGTGTCGGTGAGTGGCACGGCCACGCTGGTGCAGGACCGGAAGCTGATTCACGAGCTCTACGAGAAGGACTGGAAGGCGTGGTTCGGCGACGAGGGCGGAAAGCGTGATGGGGGGCCTGACGATCCTCGCCTCGCACTCATCATGGTCGATGTGCACTCCGTGAGCTTCCTCAAGGTCGACAAGCCGCAACCGCTCGTGCTGTTCGAGGTGGCGAAGGCCATGATTACCGGCTCGGTGCCAGACATCGGGAAGCAGCGTGAGGTGAGCGGCGCGGAATTGGACAAGGGACGCCGGTAAGCACGCGCGCTCTTACGTCGCCCGAAGCGCCTTCGATGGGGCGATTCGGGCGGCGCGGGCGGCAGGAACCCAGCAGGCGGCCACACCAATCGCCGCCATGATGATCGCCACGACTGCGAGGGTTACCGGATCGCTGGGTGCGACACCGAACAGGAGCCCGCGCATCAGGCGCGCGACGGCGAGCGAGCCCACCACGCCGAGCACGAGACCCAGCGCCACCAGCGTGCCTCCCTCCTGAAGGATCATGCGCAACACGCGACCAGGATCGGCGCCGAGGCTCATGCGGATCCCGATCTCGTTGGTGCGGGCGCTGACCGAGAAGGCGAGCACCGCAGCGATGCCGATGGCTGCCACCACCAGCGCGAGCAGCCCGAACGATCCCACCAGCATCGCGTTGAGTCGCCGCGGACCCACGCTTTCGTCGCGGATCTGGTCGAGGCTCAGCACGTTCTCGATGGGCGTTTCAGGTGCAATGGAGCGCACGATCTCTCGCGCGGCTCGTGAGATGCCCGCCGGGTTCACGTCAGAACGAATCACGAGGCCCGCGGTGGGGAAGTCTCCCTGCGCGAGCGGGAGGAAGGTGGCTGCACGCGGTGCCGCGTCGAGACCTCCGTCCTTCGTGTCTCCCACCACGCCGACCACCGTGCGCCACTCGTCGGAAATACCGATGAACTTGAGCACCTCGCCGGTCCATGCCACGCGCCGCCCGATGGGGTCCACGTCCGGAAAGAGGCGGTCCGCGAGCGTCTGATTCAGGATCACCACCTCGCCGTTCCCATGCCGGTCGGTGGACGTGAACTCACGCCCCTTGAGCAGGGGAATGCCCGCGGCCCGGAAGTATCCGGGGTCCGCCGTGCGGTATTCCGATTGGGGAATGGGTTCGCCAGGCGCAACGGCACGTCCCTCTGCCTTCACCTCGAGCATGAAGCCTGCGGCACGCAATGGGATCGTGGAACCCACCCCCACGATACTCACGCCGGGTAGCGTCGAGAGTTCGGCCTGCATGCGCTCGTACTTCGCGACGGTCACCGCCGGATCCGGATTCGTCGTGAAGTCGGTGGGCACCTCCATCGTCAGCACGTTGTGCGTATCCAGCCCCGGATTCACCTCGGCCAGCGCCTGCATGGAGCGCACGAGCAGCCCGGCGCCCGTCAGCAGGATGACCGACACCGCGATCTGCGTCACCACCAGGCCTTGTTGCAGTCGGCGGCGCCGGGTGCCGCCGCTCGAACGTGCCCCGCCGGCGATGAGGTCGGCCCCGAGCGAGTGTTCGTTCCCGATGCGCGGCGCGTAGGACAGCAGTACCGCCACCAGTAGAGCGAGCGCGAAGGTGAAGCCGAGCACGGCCGCGTCCAGCCTGATTTCGTCGGCGCGCGGAGAATAGCGCCCGGCGAACGTGGTGAGCATGCCCACGCCGCAGTACGCGATCACGAGTCCCAGCAGCGCCCCAGCGGCAGCCAGCACGAGATTTTCCAGCAGCAGCAGCTGGCGGAGACGCCGGGTGCCCGCGCCCAGCGCGGCCCGCAACACCATCTCGTGCTCCCGGCGCACCCCGCGCATCAGCGTGAGGTTGGCCACGTTGGCGCAGGCGATGACGAGCACGAACGCCGCAGCACCCATCAGCAGCCACAGCGTGAGGCGCGCATCCTGGCCCAGAATCTCCTTGAACGGCGTCAGCGTCACCTTGTAGCCAGCAGCCGCGTCGTACGAATCGGGATTCGCTCCGCGTACGCGCTGGGCGATGGTCGAGACCTCGCTGCGCGCCTGCTCGACGGTCGCGCCGGGCGTGAGGCGAGCGATCATCTCCGTCATCCGGTGCGTGCGACCGTTCTCCATCAGCGCACTCACATGATGCTCGCTGATGGACATGTTCATCAGCGCCTCAATGCGGCCTGGGAAAAAGGGCGCCGGCTGCAACACGCCGATCACTTCAGCCTGTCGCCCACCCACTCGCATGGACTTTCCCACGATGCCCTGGTCTCCGGAGAAGTGGGAGAGCCAGTAGGCATGCGAGAGAATGATGACCGGCGCCGCGCCGCGTCCATCGTCGCCTTCATTGAAGGGCCGGCCGAACAGCGGACTCAGGCCCATGACCGCGAGATAATTTCCGGTGACAAGACCAACGTCGATCTGCGAGGCGTCGCTCTCCTCGAGCAGGTTGAGCGTCAGCGGAGAGTACTCGGCAATCTGGCCAAGCGTCTTCGACGCATTCCGGAAATCGTTGATCTCGGGGACGGAGAAGAGGATGTTCTCGCTGCCCGGCCCCGCCGCGGACTGCCGCAGGTACATGAGGCGATCGCCATCCTTGTGCGGCAGGGGACGCAGCAGGACCCCGCGCACCACGCTGAAGATGGCGGTGTTGGCCCCGATGCCGAGCCCCAGGGTGAGCACGACGGCGATGGTGAATCCGCGCGCCTTGGAGAGGCTGCGGAGGATGTAGCGCAGATTGATCATGATGTGGTTGGCCGGTCGTTCGGCAGCGGGCTCGTGCGATATGCGCCGCGGAGTGCCGCTCGCACACGCTCGACCATCCGGGCATGGTTGTCAAGCTCGCGCGCCGAGCCCGCTGTTCAGCTCCTGTGGATCGCGGGACTGTTGTATCTGGCGCGACGAGAGATGTCCGTGGTCGGTGCGAATACGATCACCGGACCAGCCTCGCGACCGTCGAGGCTACCGCGCGAAGATGGTAAGGACGCCCGAGGCCGGGATGGTCGCCGTCACCGCCTGCGCCCCCGTGATCGTCACATCCGGCAGCGGCTGCATGTACGCGCTCGCCGTCGTGTAGTCCATCCCGTACGTCCCCGTCGGCAACCCGCCCACCGTGAACGTGCCCCCCGCGGCCGCCTTCACCACCACCACATACGTCCCGCTCACGTTCCGGAACGCCACCGGCGCCCACGTAGCCACGCTCGACGTCGCCCCCACCCGCACCGCCCCCAGGTCCACGTAGCGGAAGTACTGCCGCAGGTACTTCGTCATCGCCCCCGTCTGCACGTTGGGCGCGTTGCTCCCCAGCGCCGCTCCGTAGATCGCGAAGTATGACCCTCCGATGTCCCGGTCCCCGCAGAACGCCAGCCCGAACTGCTGCCACGCCGACACGTTCGCCAGCGTCAGGTCCTCGTGCAGGTCGAGATAATCACTGCCCCCGTGCTCCAGCATCGCCGTCCGGATCCCGTACTGCCGCCCTCTCGCCGCCACGTTCTGCAGCTGTGCCACCGTCGGGTTCGTCCGGTAGCGATGATACGAAAACTCGTCCACCGCCGCCGCCGCCCCCGGCACCTGCACCATCGCGTCGAAGTACGTCAGGCTCTCCCCGATGTAGCTCGCACTCGGCGCCACGAACTCCGGGAAAAACCCCGCTGCATTCAGCCGCCGCTTGGCGGCCACCAGCGCCTGCCCCACGTGTGTCCCCGTCCATGTGCCCAGGTTCGGCTCGTTCACGATCTCCAGCGAGTTGGGCACCCAGCCGTACTTCTGCTGCAGGTGCAGGAACGCCGCCAGCACGAACTCCGCATACTCCTCCGGATTGTCCCGGTGCAGGTCGCCCGTGTTCGCCCCCGTGTACGACAAGTTGAGCGAGAAGCCGGCCCCGCGCGCCGCCAGCCGCTGCTTGAGCGGCACGACCAGCTCGTCCATCGTGTAGTCCAGGTAGCCCCAGTTGAACCCCGCCGGGTTCAACACGAACGGGTCGCTGTTGTCGTTCACCACCTGGAACCAGCTCCTCTTCCACAGGTTGAACGTCAGCAGCCCCGCGTGGAACGGCAGGAACTCGTCCACCGGATTCTCGAACCCGTTGCGCAGCCCGAGCCGGATCCGGTTGATGCCCAGCTCGTTGGCCGCCCGGTCCAGCACCCCGCTCTTGTAACTCTGATACGCCCGCGGGTCGCACTCCGCCTGCCCGATCTCGGCCAGCGCCTCCCAGCCCGCCATCGTCTGGAAGGTCAGTGCTCCGTTCACCGTGATGGTGCCCGACGAAGGCGACGACCCCACCACCGTGACCGCGGCGCTGCCCGCGCGCCCCTCGCTGGAGGCAAAGATCGTGGCCGCGCCCGCCGCCAGCCCCGTTACCACCCCGGCCGCGGAGACCGAGGCGATGCCGGTCGCGGAGCTACTCCACGTGATCGGCTTGGTGGATAGCGCCGAGCCGGCGGAATTGAAGGCCGTGGCGCTCAGCGACACGGTGCCGCCGACATTCACGCTGCTGCTCGACGGAGACACCGAAATGGTGGCGACATCTGTATTCGCCACTATGATCGGGGAGCTGGTGGCGTCGGACGAGCACCCCGCTCCGAGCAGGAGCATAAAAACGACGAGTTCCCGGGCGACGACACGGACCTTTGCGGCGTGCTGGAGTGCGAGAATCATGGAAGGCAGTACACCTGACAAATGGGAATGTTGGGAGGCGAAGCCAGCTCGTGCGTGACGACGCTCAGTCATCTGTATACTAGACACCTCGCACGGCTCTTTCACTGACCGTCTACCGACGTCGAGCGCAACGAAGGGGCTGCGGGACGCGCACGCGGTCGCGCGTCTTAGGCATTCCGATTGCTTGCGTCCGCTTGCCGCACGATAGGTAGGACTCGTTCGACCTCAACAGGAACCCACGATGAATTTCGATCTTCCTGCGGGCATGTCCGTGTTGCAGCGCACGCCGGCCACCATGCAGGCGCTGCTCGCCGGGCTTCCGCCGGTCTGGACCGACACCACCGAGGGGGGCGAAAGCTGGAGCCCCTATGTCATCGTCGGGCATCTCATCCATGGCGAGCGCACCGACTGGATCCCGCGCGCGCAGGTCATTCTCGCGCAGGGGGAAAATCGCCGTTTCACGCCGTACGACCGCTTCGCCCAGTTCCACGAGAGCGCCGGGAAACCCCTTGGCCAGCTGCTCGCGGAACTCGCCGAGTTGCGGGTGGCGAACCTGGAAACGCTGGCGTTGTGGCAACTCTCCGAGCAGCAGCTCGGCCTCGAAGGTGAGCATCCGGAGTTCGGAACGGTGACGCTCCGTCAGCTGCTGGCCACCTGGGTGGCCCACGATCTCGGTCACATCGCCCAGACCGCCCGTGTGATGGCGAAACAGTATCGCGCGGCCGTCGGTCCGTGGCGGGCCTACTTGCCCGTGATGGACCGATGAGACATATCGCCGAGGCGGGGAACGCCGTCGCACGCGATCTGGCACGAGAATCTTCGTGCGGCGGTCGATGTCGGCTTCGCCGCAGCCCCGTCATGAAGAGAAAGGCCATGGAGACGGTCACGCGCCTACGCCCCTGTCTCTGGTTCGCCGAGCACTAAGAACAGCCGTATCGTTAGGTGGCGCCGTCCACCCACCCTCTTGGAGCACGACATGCCCCTCGAACACCTGCCCGGCGCCCGCCGCCTCGCCGCCCTGCTGACGCTCGCTGTCGGCGTGCTGGGTGTTTCCGCCACGAGCGCAGGCGCCCAGGAGGACTCGGCCGCCCTCATCGCCCGCGTTGAGGCGGCGCAGGTTCCGAATCGACAGGGATACGACGGCTTCACGGTGCAGCAGTTGATGGAGCGCTTCAACGTGCCCGGCGTCAGCATCGCCGTCATCCGCGATTTTCGGGTGCACTGGACGAAGGCCTATGGCGTCGCCGACGTGAGCACGGGGCGCTCGGTGGAAACGACGACGCCATTCCAGGCGGCGTCCATCAGCAAGCCGGTGGCCGCCATGGCCGCCATGCGGCTGGTGCAGGACAACCGGCTCGCACTCGACGCCGACATCAACTCCATCCTCACCTCCTGGCGCGTCCCGGCATCTGAATTCACCCGCGACCAGCCGGTGACGCCGCGCTCGCTCATGTCGCACACCTCGGGCGCCGACGATGGGTTCGGATTCCCGGGGTACGATCCGTCGGCGACCCGGCCGACTGTCGTGCAGATCCTGAATGGGGAGTCCCCGTCCAATGTGGGGAAGGTGACCTTCGCGCGCGCGCCGTACGTCGCGCAGAAGTATTCGGGTGGGGCCGTGACGATCATGCAGCTCGCGCTCACCGACCTCACCGGGCAGCCCTTCGCCGGCTTCCTGCGCGCCACGGTGCTCGACCCGTTAGGCATGGCCAACAGCACCTTCGAGCAGCCCATGCCGGCAACCCTGGCGACGCGCGCCGCGCACGCCCACGATGGACAGGGACGCCCCCGAAACGCACCGTGGCACATCTATCCTGAGCTGGCAGCTGCGGGGTTGTGGACCACGCCCTCCGATCTTGCCCGGTTCGTGATCGAAGTGCAGCAGGCCGTGCGCGGTCCCACGGGGAAGGTCCTTTCCCAGGCGTTCGCCCGCGAGATGGTCACGCCGATAGGTGTCGGCGACTACGCGGTCGGACTGGGAGTGGAGAAGCGGGGTGAGGGCTGGTACTTCGGCCACGGCGGCTCCAACTGGGGGTTTCGCGCCGACATCCTGGGCCACGTGCGCAAGGGATACGGCGTCGTCATCATGACGAATGGAGACAATGGCGGGGGCCTGATCAGGGAACTCGAGAACCGGGTCGCCGCCGCCTACGGATGGGACTCACTCGACAAGCCGGTGCTGCGATAAACCTGGAGCGGGGTGCAAGCGATGCGAACACGTTCTGAGACTCGACTGCTGTTGCGAAGTGTCATGATTATCGCGCTGCTTGGCGTCTCGCTCGCCGAGTGGGCGGGCGCGCAGGCTGGAGGCGTGCACTCGCGCGTGCCGACGCGCATCGACGCTGGCGCCCGTCACGTGATCTACTTGCACGGCCGCATTATCGAGGAGCAGGGGCGTCGTCCGACGAGCCCCGTATGGGGGGTGTACGAATACCAGCAGATCCTGGACCTGCTGGCGTCGAATGGATTTGTCGTGATCAGCGAGCAGCGAAAGCGCGACACCGACATGGATCTCTTCGCCGCGCACGTTGCCGAGCAGGTGCGGCAGCTGATGCGCGCGGGCGTGCGGCCGGAACACGTGACCGTGGTGGGCTTCTCCAAGGGGGGAGGCATCGCGACTCGCACGTCCGCGTTGCTCGGCGAGCAGCGGGTGAACTTCGTGTTCCTCGCCGCGTGCGGAGATGGTGACTTCAGCGGCAGCGACCTTCGTATCCGGGGACGCATCCTGTCGCTGTACGAGGAATCGGACGATCTGGGCCGCTCGTGCCACGGGTTGTTCGAGTTGTCGGGTGATACCGGCGAGCGTACCGAAGAACAGCTGCACATTGGCGGAGGGCACGGCGCATTCTACCGGCCGCACGAGCAGTGGCTCACGCCACTCGTGCAATGGGTGCGGAACGCCCGGCCCGCCGGATGAGAGCAGGCGTGCTGCACATCGCCGCCATGACCGGCGTGAACGCAATCCCAGGGCCGAACAGACGGAGGGTACGCATGTGTTGACGGTGCAGATTGAACATGCAGTCAAGAACTATGAGGCATGGCAGGCAACGTTCGACCGCGACCCGGCACGGCGCGAGCAATCGGGAGTCCGGCGCTATCGCGTGAACCGCCCGGTGGAGGATCCACTGTGCGTGATCGTGGAGCTGGATTTCGATGCGAGGGCCGAGGCGGACGCCTTCATCACCGTCATGCGCGGCCTCTGGCCGAAGGTCGAAGGAACGCTCATCGAGGGTCCGCGAGTGCGCGTTCTCGAATGCATGGCAGAGCACGAATATTGAGGACCGCTCGACGAGCGGGGCGCGCGACCGCGCGCGTTCCAGCGAGTCGGGAACTTCACTGGAGAATCCAGCATGGTCAGCAGGCGTGAATTCGTGAAGTCTGCCTCCGCGTCACTCGCAATCGCGTCTCCGCTGGCTGCGCTCGCGCAACCGGCAGCGCCGGTGGCGGCGTCGCCGGCGATCCGCTCGCGTCACGCGGTGCGTCCCGTCGTTATCTCGGACTACTCGGGGTGGGAATTCCGAAACGGCGGCACGGAGAACGCGGTGCAGCGCGCCTTCCGGCTCATCACCGAGGGCAGCGACGTGCTCGACTCCCTCATCGCCGGCGTCAACATCCCGGAGCTCGATCCGCTGGAAACGGGCATCGGCTACGGTGCCCTGCCTAACGCTGACGGTATCGTCCAGCTCGATGCCTCGTGCATGCATGGTCCCCGCCGGAGCGCGGGGGCGGTGGCGTGCATCGAGGGCGTGCGCACCCCGTCGCTGGTGGCACAGGCGGTGATGAATTACACGGACCACCACCTGCTGAGCGGCGCCGGTGCCCGGGAGTTCGCGCGTGTCATGGGCTTCACGATCGAGGACGACCTCAACTCCGACACCTCCCGCCGACTGTGGCGCGAATGGAAGCGGCGCGTCGATCCCGAGCACTGGCTCGACCCCCAGGGCAAGGGACGCCAGCCAAAGCCGCGCCACGAGCGCGACCCGGGCGACGCGGCTGCCAGCGCGCAGTTCGTGCGCGATGGAGCATGGGAGTCGCGGGCGCTGGCAGCCGGCCGCTCCATGGTGCGCGACGGTCTCATTCGCGAGGGCAGCTTCTGGGGGACGATCAACTGTGACGCGATCGGTCCCACGGGTGACCTCTGCGGCGTGACGACCACCAGCGGTCTTGCATGGAAGATTCCCGGCCGCACGGGTGATTCCCCCATTCTCGGCGCGGGCCTCTACGTGGACAACGACGTGGGCGCCGCCGGATCGACGGGACGCGGCGAGGCGAATCTCTACAATCTGTCGTCGTTCCTCATCGTGGAATCAATGCGCCGCGGCATGTCGCCCAAGGACGCGGGCATGGAGGCGCTCAAGCGCATCCGCGCCAACACGGTGGAAACGCGGCTGCTCAACGCCAAGGGAAATCCCAACTTCAACATCCGTTTCTTCGTGCTGAACAAGAAGGGTGAGTACGCCGGCGTCTCGATGTATCACGCCGGCGAGACACAGTTTGCGGTGTGCACCGAGAACGGGGCACAGGCCCTCGAGCTCGAGCCGCTGCTGAGCGGCGGACCTGCGGACTAACGGCAAGATGCCACTGCCACAACGGGACTGACGTGACGACTGCGGGCCTGCTCCCACTTTTTCTGGTCGCTTCCACCCTCCTCGCGGACGCGAGCGACACCTACCCGCGCCAGCCGCTGGATGTGGAGCACTACCACTTCGCGCTCGCGCTCACCGACTCGAGCG
>JBDSVW010000004.1:0-4379 GCA_039927015.1 Gemmatimonadaceae bacterium
GGTTCGCCGCCCAGCGTCCCGCCGCTGCACGCGACAAGCTGGCCACGGAACTCACGACGATCAACGAGCAGTTCAAGAAGGCCGCCCAGGCCCGGCGCCCGAATCACAACAAGCTCTGGGAGCTCGATGAGAAGTTCCACCGACGCTACGTGGAGGTAGGCGCCGGAACACGTCTGATCGCGCTGCACGACGCGGTGAAGCCGCAGGCCGAACGCTACGAACGGCTGTATGTGAGCCTGCTGGCCCGCGACCTCACGACCTCGTACGTGGAGCACAATGCCATCGTCCGGGCCATCAAGAGCGGCAACATGGACGGAGCGCAGGCGGCGGTGCAGAACAACTGGCGCAATGCGGCGGAACGATTGGGGAGTGTGATTGAGAATGTGGGAGAGCGGGGGCAGTGGTAGATCTGAGAAGACGGGAAGACGGGAAGACCGGGAGATACCTTAGGGGAGTGTTGGCATGACGTCACGACGTGGATTCGTTCAACAGATGGGGGCGGTCGCGATTGGGGCGCCGTTTCTCAACCGGGCACGCTTTCGGCTGTTTGCCGGGCATGCCACCGAGTATTCGGCGCGCTGCATCGGGCTCGTGCAGTCCTCCATCGTCGTGGACATGTTGGGGCTCCTGTCCCTCGGGCCGCAGGGCAAGCAATGGATGGCGAATCCCGACTCCTTTACCGCCGCCGACCTGCAGCGCTTCCGCGATTCCGGTATCACGGTCTTTCACCCGGCCACGGGCACCGGGGGGCCGAATGTGTACGAGAACACCTTCTGGTTCCTCAGCAACTTCAACGGCTTCATCGCCGGGCAGAGCGAGGCGTTCATGCGCGTCGACAGCGCGGATGACTTCGCCCGGGCCAAGCGCAACAACAAGATCGGGATCGTCCTCGGCGTGCAGAATTCGGAGCACTTCCGGACGCTGGCCGACGTCGAACGATTCCACTCGTTAGGACAGCGGGTCTCGCAGCTCACCTACAATTCGCGCAACATGTTCGGGAATGGCTCCACCGAGCGGCGCGACGAGGGGCTCAGCGATTTCGGCGTGGGCCTCGTGGCCCGCATGAACGAGATCGGCATGGCAGTTGATGTCTCGCACTGCGGCGACCGCACGTCGCTGGACGCGTTCGAGGTGTCCCGGCGCCCCGTGCTCGTCACCCATTCGAATGCCCGCGCGCTCAATCCCGGGCATCCGCGCTGCAAGCCCGATGAAGTCATCCGCGCCTGCGGAAAGGCCGGCAGCGTGATGGGTATCACGGCAGTGCGGAATTTCGTCAGCGCGCGGGAGCCGACGACAGTGGACAGCGTGATGGACCACGTGGACTACGTCGCACGCATGATCGGCGTCGAGCACGTCGGCATTGGCAGCGACATCGATCTCGATGGCTACGACGCCATGCCGCCCGCCGAGTACAAGCGCCTGAAGGAGAGCTACAAGGGCAGCTACGCCTTTCGCGACAAGATCGACATCGAGGGACTGGACCATCCCAGGCGCATGTTCGACTTCACGGAGGGCCTCATCCGCCGCCGCTACAGTGACGCCGACATCACGGGCATCCTGGGCGGGAACTTCGTGCGCGTGCTCGGAGCCGCGTGGCAGCCGCTTCCCGCAGCCACCGGCGGGCAATGATCGCCGACGCGCACGTCGCCAGCTCGTAGCAGGCATTTCAGGACCCATCTCGACAGGAGTATACGTGTCACTTCGGATTTTGCATCGGACGGCGGTGATCGCCGCCACGGCGCTCTCCGCGATCATGATCACGGCGCCCGGCCCCGCGGCGGCGCAGCGGCCAGCGGCCGATCCCGCGCGCGCGCTGCAGGCGTACGTCACGGGGGCACTCGCCAACTGGGGTCTGCCGGGGACGGCCGTCGCCGTGGTACGCAACGACTCCATCGTGTTCGCCCGCGGCTTCGGCGTGCGCGAACTGGGGAAGCCAGAACCGGTGACCGCCAACTCCGTCTTCGCCATCGGCTCCACAACGAAGGCGTTCACCGCCACCGCCCTCGGCATGCTGGCCGACTCGGGTGCGATCGCGTGGGACGACAAGGTCACGCGACACCTGCCCGCGTTCCAGCTCTTCGATCCCTACGTGACGCGGGAACTCACGGTGCGCGACCTCCTCACGCATCGCAGCGGACTCACGCGCGGCGACCGGCTGTGGGCGGGCTCACAGTTCGGGCGCGCCGAGGTACTGCAGCGCGTGCGATTCCTCGAGCCCACCTGGAGTTTCCGCTCCAGCTACGGCTACCAGAACATCATGTTCCTCGCCGCGGGCACGGTGGTGGAACAGGTGGGTGGAACATCGTGGGATGAGTTCGTGCGGGAGCGCATCCTGAGCCCGTTAGGCATGCGCAGCACGGTCACCAGCGTCTCCCAACTCGCCGCCCTGTCCGACGTGGCCTCTCCCCATGAACGCATCGACGGCGCCTACCGCCCGGTGCCGTGGCTCAACATCGACAACATCGGACCCGCGGGATCGCTCAACTCCAGCGTGAACGACATGGCGCAGTGGCTGCGCCTGCAGCTTGGCGGGGGATCGGTCGGCGGTCATCGCCTCGTCTCCGCCAAGAGCATGAAGGAGACGCATACGCCGCAGATGATCACGCGGATGTCCGACGAGGACGAACAGATGTGGCCCATGTCGCACCTCACCGCATACGGGCTGGGGTGGAGCATTCGCGACTACTACGGCGAGAAGATGGTGGCGCACGGCGGCGCAATTCGCGGAATGCGCGCGCAGGTGACCCTCGTTCCGGAGTCGAAGCTCGGCGTGGTGGTGCTCGTCAACGGGCCCCAGTCGAGCTTTCCCACCGCCATCGCCAACAAGGCCGTCGATCTCTATCTCGGCCATCCCTCGCGCGACTGGAGTGCCCTCATGCTCGCCGCCGCGCGTGCGCAGGAGACGAAAGCGGCAGACGCGCGACAGAAGCTCGAGGCGGCGCGCGTCGCGGGCACGTCCCCATCACTCGCCCTCGCGAAGTACGCCGGAGAATACGCCGACAGCATGTACGGACCGGTGCAGGTGCGCCACGAGGGAACGGGTCTGGTGATCACGTTCGGCCCCAACCAGACGGGCGACCTGGCGCACTGGCACTTCGACACGTTCGAGGTCGTGTGGCGGGACAAGGCCTTCGGACGGGGATTCGTGAGTTTCCTGCTCGACGCACGCGGGGCTGTGAGCGGCCTCGAACTGCAGAACGTCGCGAAGTTCGGACGCGCGACTCCCTAGGCGTGGCCAGCCCGTCGCTCGCTACGAAGTACGGCGAGGGTCGCCTGCCTGCCCTTCTTTTCCTGTTGCTACCCGATACGTGACCAGGACCATCATGATGCGATGCTTCACTTCGTGCTCCGCACGCCGCCTGTCCGTTCTCGTCATGCTCGCAGCGTGTGCGCCGTCCAAGCCCGCCACCGCTCCCTCGCCATCCCTGGTGGCGCAGGCCAGCCGCGACGCGCTCGACGGCAATGCCCGATTAGGCGCCAACCAGTACGACGTGGTCATCCGCAACGGTCGCGTGCTGGACGGCATGGGAAATCCATGGATCCTGGCCGACGTCGGCATTCGCGATGGGCGCTTCGTGAAGATCGGCAAGATCGACGGACAGGGCCTGCGGGAGATCGATGCGCGCGGGCTCTACGTGTCGCCGGGCTGGATCGACATGATGGACCAGTCCGGGGCGATCCTGCCGCGCAATGGCCTCGCCGAGAACAAGCTGCACATGGGAGTCACCACCGCCATCGGCGGTGAGGGGGGCTTCCCCGTGCCGGCGTCAGGGGTCACCGCGTACTTCGAGAACCTGGAACGGCAGGGCATCAGCATCAACTTCGGCAACTACTACAGTGCCACGCAGGCGCGGGTGGCCGTGCTGCAGTCGTTCAATCGCAAGCCGACGCCTGCCGAGTTGGAGCGCATGAAGGCCAGCGTGGACACCGCAATGCGCGCTGGGGCGATGGGGATGACGACGGCGCTCATCTACCCGCCGAGTTCATACAGCTCCACCGAGGAACTCATCGAGCTCGCCAAGGTGGCGGCGCGATACGGGGGCATCTACGCCAGCCACATCCGGGGCGAGGGCTACGAAGTGGTGGAGTCGGTGCGGGAGCTGATCCGGATCGCGGAGGAAGGCGGACTGCCGGGCGAGATCTTCCACCTCAAGGCGGCCTATCGCCCGGGCTGGGGCGTGCTGATGGACAGCGTGCGGCAGGTCGTGGAAGCGGCCCGCGCGCGCAATGTGGATGTGGCAGCCGACGTGTACGTCTACACTGCGGGGGGAACGGGCCTGGAGGCGACGATTCCCAGCTGGGCGCAGGAGGGCGGGCGCGACTCCTTGCTGAAGCGGCTGGCGGATCCGGCGATCCGCGCCCGCCTCAAGCGAGAGGTC
>JBDSVW010000005.1:0-13149 GCA_039927015.1 Gemmatimonadaceae bacterium
AACACGCGCGTGGTGGTCGAATTCGCCGCTGGCTACGAGGTGACGCTCGACACCAGCACCGCCATCTTCATCGAGAACCCGTCCATCTTCCTACGCATCGGGCAGGCGTTCATCCGGCGCATTCGCGGCGGGCTCGACAAGCTCACCACCAACACGCCGCAGGCCGTGCTGCACGACATCTCCACCGCCTATCTCGTCTCGGTGGACGCCCGCGCCACGTCGGTGCGCGTGGCGGAAGGGACAGTGGAGGCGCAGTCGCGCGACACGCGATTCCCTCCCGCGCGCTACCAGGCGTTCGAGCATGGTGAGATAACCAATGAGGGTCGCTGGAGCCGCATGGGGCGCATGCCGCCGGCGGAACTGGAGCGGCAAACCAGTTGGGTACGACTCGTGGAGCGTCTCTCGAAAATCCCGGTGCCCAGGCTGGACTCGATGACTGAGGCCCAGGCGCGCGCGGCGCTGCAGGAGGTCGGGCTGCGCACGCTACTCGTTATGCGCCGAGCGAGTGGGCGGTTTGCACCTGGACTCGTGATCGACCATACGCCATCGGCGGGTGAGCGCGTGGCGCCGGGCACCTTCGTGAACCTGGTACTCGAGAAGGAGCCATCGCGCGAGCAACCTGCCAACAGCTGCACCGTGCCGGAGATCACCGGTCGCACGGAGGCCGAGGGCAAGCGCCTGCTTGCCGCCAGCCGCTTGGTGGGGGAGGCCACGCAGCGCGCATCGGGCGAGGTGGATGTCATTACCTCCCAACAGGAGGAAGCAGGCACGCGCGTGCGGTGCGGATCCACCGTGCACTACACGTAGGGTCGCGTGGGCTGAGTAAATCGCTCCAGCTGAGCTCCCTTGGTTCAGAGAATGTGGCACGGCAGCAACGGTTGACGTCGCCGCTCGGTGGGCCGATGTTCGGGCGGAAAGCTTAGACGATTCCAAGCTGCCCGTTTCACGGTTTATGGAGGATGCATGCCCATTCGCAAGGTTCCTGGCACCGACGTCGAGTACTACCTCATTTCGTTCGACGAGAACGGCAAGGAGCGGTGGGAAGCAGACGGCACCCTCCTGAGTGACGGCGTGCGGGAGCGATTGGCCGAAAAGAACTCGCCGTACACCGACGTCTTCTTCACCAGCCATGGCTGGAAGGGCGACGTGCCCGCCGCCATCGAGCAGTACGATGCGTGGATCGGGGCCATGGAAAAGGTCGCGGCCGATCGCGCCACGGCGCGCCAACAGCGCCCCGGATTCAAGGCGCTCGTGGTGGGCGTGCACTGGCCCAGCCTCCCGTGGGGCGATGAGAAGGTGCCCGCGGGCGGCGCGCTCCTGTCGGCGAGTACGGGCGGCGCTTCCGTGGACGACGAGGTGGAGGTGTACGCATCGAGCATCGCGGACTCCCCCACGGCACGCGACGCGATTCGCACCATTCTCGAGGCCGCGCAGCGCAGTCCTGACGAGACGAAAGTCTCTCCCGCGCTTCGCGCCGCGTATGACACACTGTTCGACGAGTCGGGGCTCGGCAGCGGCGACAGGAACGGTCGGCCCGGCTCCGACCAGGATGGTTTCGATCCGGCTGCAATCATCGCCGACGCGCAAGCCGCTGGCGTGGGGCGGGAGGAGACGGGCGTGCCGGGGGTGCTGGGCATCCGGGACAAGATTCGCAACGCGCTGGTGATGCCGCTGCGGCAACTCTCCTTCTGGAGGATGAAGGACCGCGCGCGCGTGATTGGCGAGACGGGATCACACACCCTTCTCACGTCGCTGCAGAAGGCCGCGCCCACGGCCCACTTCCACCTCATGGGGCACAGCTTCGGCTGCATCGTGGTCTCGGCGACGGTGGCCGGGGCCCCGAACGGTGCGCAGATCCCGCGTCCGGTGGACTCCCTCTTTCTGGTGCAGGGTGCGCTCTCGCTGTGGGCGTTCTCTCCTGACATTCCGTACGCCAAGGGTACCGCCGGTTACTTCAACCGCATCCTGAAGGCAGGTCTAGTGCGCGGTCCCATTGTGACGACGCGCTCGACGAAGGATACGGCGGTGGGCCGGCTCTATCCGCTGGGGGCGCGAGTCAAGAAGCAGTTGGTGCTGGCCGATGCCAGGTTCCCGGAGTACGGCGGCATCGGATCGTTTGGGGTACAGGGGGTGGACCGGATCTCCTCCGACCAGCCGATGCGGCCGGCGACCTAC
Organism: Gemmatimonadaceae bacterium; assembly: GCA_039927015.1. Taxonomy (GTDB): domain Bacteria; phylum Gemmatimonadota; class Gemmatimonadetes; order Gemmatimonadales; family Gemmatimonadaceae; genus SCN-70-22. Next base: position 2,176 of record JBDSVW010000005.1, read on the forward strand.
AACTATCAGTTCCTCGGCGGGCGCGTCTACAACCTCGAAGCGAGCAGCGTGATCAAGAATGGTGGCGGCGCTTCCGGGGCCCACAGCGATATCTCGCATCCCGAAGTCGCGCACGCGTTCTGGTCAGCGGTGCTGTCGGGTGGGGAGCATATCGGAAGTCTGACGGCTCGGCCGCCATCCGAACCGATACTGCCTTCGCCGTCGCCGGAACCCGGCATGCTCTCGCCGCCATCGGGAAAGGAGACGCGCGCGAAGAAGTCAGCCACGAATAAGGCAGCTTCAGGAAAGTCCGACAGGAAGAAGGCGGAGGCTCCTCCCAAGGCGTCGGCGTCGGCTCCTCCTCCTGTCGCCGCGGCGTCGGCTCCCCCTCCTGTCGCTGCGCCGCCGCCTAACGACTCGGAGACAGAGTCCGCCGCTGCTCCCGACGACGAGCCCACTCCGCGTCGCACGCGCACCACCAGGTCCACGCGTAGCGCTGCGGTCGATCGTTCATGGGGAGCACCGTCAATCCTTCCGGGATTGCTCGGGGGAAGCGAGTCGGCGCCGTCGGGCAGTCGGCGCCCTCCGCCGAAGACGCGGTCGGCGCGCGCGAAGCCGCCAGCTCCTGCTATGGATCCGTCGTAAGGCATGGAACGGGAAGAGGCAATGACGGGGGCCACACCGGAGGAAACCACCGGCACTCGTCGCAAGAACGGTTCCGAGCCTAACGACGTCGATGGCAAGCGATGGATCAACGTGGCGCTCGAGGACCACGAGCCTGACGAGCCGATCGAGACAAACGGCTGGTATACGCTCGCCTTTGACATCGACGTCGGCCAGCGGAAGGAGTCGATCGCCAATACCGAGTTCGCCGAACCGGGCGTGTTCAAGGAAGGGGTGGAGGAGGTCACGCTCACCATCCAGCTCGACAGCGAGGACTTCGAGATCACCCAGCGCACACGCCCCCTGCGCGTTCCGCGATCGGGACGTTCGAAGGGCAAGGCGCGCTTCGACATCTCCCCCAGGCACGACGGCACCTCGCCCATCAAGGCGACCGTGCACATGGAGGGAAACTTCATCCAGCAGATGGAGCTCACCTTCGAGGTCGGCGCCACGCGTCCGACTCCCGTGGGCATCGATGCGAAGGGCCGTCCGGCAGCCGCAGCCAGCATGGTGGAGCCGCGCGACGTGGGGCTTTCGCTCTCACCCGCCGCGGGTGGGGGCTACGACTGCGTGGTGTGGGGCAGCGTCTCCGCGCGCGCCAAGCTCACGATTCAGGAAGCGCATCTCGCGGTCGCCATCGAGACTGCGCGCCAGGAGCTGATGAAGGTCGTCATGCACCAGGACGCCGACGGTAACTACATCTTTCAGATCGGCATCGACATTCCGGATGTGGACCGGGACGAGGCGCTGCGCATCATGGCGCGCGCCGGATCGCGGCTCTTCCAGCAGCTCTTCTATGGCCCAGGCGCCGGCGCGGACTCCAAGGCCATCGGCGACTTCCTCAAGCGCATGGCGGCCGACAAGAAGACACGTCTCAAGCTGCAGATCCTGGCGGAGAGCACGCCGCTGCCGTGGGGGCTGCTGTACGTCGGTGACGCGTCGGCAGGCGCAAAGCTCGACTGGGACAACTTTATCGGCATGCGGCACATCATCGAGCAGATCCCGCTGCAGCCTACCCTTTCCGTTTCCGACTCCGTCATCGCGAGCGACCAGCCGACGCTGTCGGTGAGCGTCAACGTCAACCGCGACATCGACCGGCAGATGGGCCGTCCCTTCGTGGCCGATCAGGAGAAGTACTGGCGCGATACCGCAAAGACGTCCAGGCAGCTACGTGTGAAGTCGCGTACCACGCGTGACGAGCTGGTACAGGCGCTCAACGACGTGCAGACCGACGACCAGATCCTGTACTTCTACTGCCACGCGGAGTCGTTGCCGCTGTCCGCGGGCGGCGGCCCCGACAAGTCCACGCTCGTGCTCTCCGACGCGAGCGTGACGCTTGGTGATCTCAGCCTCGACGCGCCCACGTCGCTGCAGCTGCGAGGCAACCCGCTGGTGTTCATCAACGCCTGCGAGTCGGCGGACCTCTCGCCTCTCTTCTACGACGGGTTCGTGCCGTACTTCATGGCCAAGGGAGCGCGCGGGGTGGTGGGCACGGAGTGCAAGACCCCGGCGCTCTTCGCTGAGGAGTGGGCGGAGCGTTTCTTCGGCCGCTTCCTCAATGGCGATCCGCTGGGGGAGACGTTCCTCGAATTGCGGCGGGAGTTTCTCGACACGCACGGCAATCCGCTGGGACTGTTGTATGCCGTGCACTGCGATGGGGATACGCATGTGTTGCCGGGGGTGACGATCGCGAAGTGAGCGGGGAAGCGCGGGGGGCATGTCAACCACGGCGGACGAGGTGCATCATGCGGGAAGGATGCGTGGAGGCGGTGCGGAAGCTGGTGACTACGTACGGACTCGGGGCGACCGCGCGGGTGATCGAGGAACACCGCGATGGACTGTACGACCCGGACGCACTCGAACTGTTGCGCCTGCAACTGCCGCGTCACGCCGAACACACTCGCGAGCATCACGTCATCGCTGCGCGGCTGCGAGCGCTTGAGCGCTCAATTGAGGCTGGCGATGCGGTGACATTCAAAGGCTACGAAGAAGCGACGGATTCCATTCTCGCGATTTTGAATGCTCGTGATTGGGATGAGATCCGGCACACGGTGGAGGGCAATCGGCACCACCTGCTGCCCGAGGTGTCCGACATCGCTTTTGCCGACCTGCTCATGCAACCCGCGGACGACGAAACTGCGGCACAGGTGGCTGGTGGCTGGTCGTTCATTCGCCGCTGCCGCGAGATGGGGGTGGAGGCAGCACTCATCCAAGAGCAGCAGCCGAGGCGCGGTGTCGTGCTGGGTGCGGACGTCGCGGCCGGGCTGGCGGCCGCCGGCTCGGCGGAGGAGGTCATCGAGCGATTCCACGCCGAGCCAGAAATAGCATCACGCGTCGCCCGCCAGCAGGCCCGAGATTCGCAGTTTGCCCAGTGGCCGCACCTTGCGGCGTACAGTTCGATTCTTTCGACACTGGTCGGGCCCGACAGGGCCGATGCAAGAATCGACACGTGCCGCACCGCGCTCGGCTCACTCGATCGCGAGCAACTGCCGATCGTCTGGGCGATAATTGCACTCGACCTCGCCGATGCGCTGCGTACGCGGGCCGGCTACGCCGCACCGAGTCCGATGGCGGAGGTCATAACGCTGTACCGCGACGCCGCGGATCGCCTTTCCCCCGAAGGTGAGGCGCCGACCTACGCGCACGCGCATCGCTATCTCGGCGACGCACTCATGCTCGACGCCGAAGGAGAGCCCGATGCAAACATCGAGGCGGCAATCGCTGCCTTCGAGACGGCCCTCGCGCTGTATCGCCCTTCCGTGGAATCGGCGGATTGGGCGGCGGTGGCCACGCATCTCGGGGAGGCGCTGCTGCGCCGGTTGAACGGGGACCCATCGGTGGACGCCGACCGCGCGATCTCGCTGCTCGAGCAGGCCGTGGAATTGCTCGAGCGCGACGAGCAAGGGGCCCTACTCGCGACCGCTCGTCTCTCCCTGGCGATGGCCTTGCTCCAGCGCGTGTCCGGGAGCCGTGATGACAACCTGCGGCGCGCGGCCCGCAACCTGCGTAATGCTGCTGAGGGCGTGGACGAGGACGCGTACCCAGACATCTGGGCCATGGCGAACGCCCACCTCGGCTCGGTATTTCTCGAGCGCGCCCGCGGAGATGTGCAGCATCGCTCCGAGTTGCTCGAGCAGGCGGAGCACAGCTTCCGCACAGCCGCCAGCCGCAACGATGCAAGCGCGCGGGTAAGGGCGCGTGCGCACGCTGGTCTGGGATGGGTGCTGGGCGACAGGGGGCAAGTGCCGGATGCTGACGGGGGGCCAGTCGCGCACTTGCAGAGTGCCATCGACCTGTATCGCGCCCTGGGCCCGGCCTTGGACCCCGAGCGTGCCTCGATCCACCGCAACGTCGGCATCACGTATGCCGAACACTCCGCACAGCTCGATGCTGGAGCGGTTGCCAGTGCCGAGCAACACTTCCGTGCGGCCCTGGAGCTGCTGCCCGCCGAGTCACACGCAATCGACCGGCGGGACACCCTGCGCCCGTTCGGCATGATGTACTTCGAACAGGGAGAGTGGGCGAAGGCGCTCTGGTGCTTCGAGCAGGCGGTCGAGCTCAGCGAAGGCGCGTTGTCCGGGTACAGCACGTCGCGAGGAAAGGAGAAGGAAGTCACGGAGAATCGCGGGCTCTATTCGCCTGCCGCATACTGTCTCGCGCAGCTCGGTCGTGCGTCAGAGGCGTTCGCGGTGCTCGAGCGGGGGAAGGCTCGCATGCTCGCCGAGGCGATGGCCGTGCGCGAGACATCTGATGCTGATGCTGACACCAGCGAGCAGGGCACCCTGGTCTGGGCACGATCGGAGATCATCCGTCTCGAGGCGAAGAGCCGCCAGCTGGCATCGACTGGTGACGTCGAATCACAGGCGCGCATCGCCGGTCAGCTGCAGGATGCCTGCTGGCATCGGGCGAGACTTCGCGCGGCCAACGCGGCCGATCCCGGCGACGAGCTAGACGTCGCGTCGCTTCTGGCCTCCATTCCCGAGCGTGGTGCCCTCGTCGCGGTGTTCGCCACGACACGAGGCGGGGCGGCGTTCGTCATTCCAGGAGGGGTGTCTGCCGTCTCCAGCGAGCATCTCGTCGACCTTCCGTCGCTGGATGTGCGGCGCGTGATGGAACTGGTCGCCGGACGCGGGGGCGAGGGGGGCTGGTTGAACGCATACCTCGAGTGGCTCGCGCAGCCAGGCGAGTTTGAGGCGTTCCGGGCGTCGCTGGATGCCGTGTCACGCGAACTGTGGGAGCATCTGATGGCGCCCGTGGAAGCGCGGCTGACAACGTTAGGCATCGGCCGCGGGGCTCCGGTGGTGGTCATGCCGGTGGGCTGGCTCTCCCTGCTGCCGCTGCACCTCGCGCAGGGCACCTCGAATAAGAATGGCCGTACGCTCGCCGAACGCTTCGTCGTATCCTACATCCCGCGTCTGCAGATGCTCGCGACGTGTCGCCGCCGGCTGAGGGCGCCCGAGCGGCACGGGCGCGCCGCGTTGATCGTCGCCAATCCCACCGGCGACCTTCGCCACGCCGGCGTGGAGGGCGCGGTCGTCGCCCGACTGTTCGAGGCTGGCCAGGGCAGTGTCATGGCGCTCGACGGCGCCGATGCGACTCGGGCACGGGTGATAGACAACGTGAAGGGCCGCCACGTCGTCCACTTCGCCTGTCACGCGAGGTTTGACTGGGCCGACGCGTCGCAGAGTGGACTCCAACTGGCAGGTGGTGAAGACGTGCGATTGCACGACCTGCTCTCGCCCGAGGTGGACCTGCGCAGCGCCCGACTGGTGACGCTGTCCGCGTGCGAAACGGGCCTGAGTGAATTCCGGAACATGCCCGACGAATTTGTGGGATTACCCGGCGCGCTGCTGCAGGGAGGCGCAGCGGCGGTGGTCAGCAGCATGTGGCCGGTGGATGATGTCTCCACGCGGCTGCTGATGACCGAGTTCTACCGGCTGCTGCTGACTGGACGCCCGACGGCCATGGCATTGCACCAGGCGCAACGCTGGCTGAAGGAATCGACGGCCGCGGAGCTCAACGTGGCGGGCATGTACGACGAGGTGTACGCCGCATCGGGGAAGCGCGACGTGGATGCGATGCACAGCGCGCAGCATCACCGGGCGAACGCAAGCGAGGCGCCGTTCGCGCACCCCTACTACTGGGGGGCGTTCGTGCTGACGGGCGCCTAGCGGGCCGGCATCTGGCAGTAGAACCAGGCTGCGATCAAGCCCAATCCAGGCGAAGGCACCGGTCGGGATACGGCGAGCCAGGGGTGCGCGAAAGGCGTGCGCAAGAGGTCTCCCACGGTGGGGGAATCCCGACGCAGTACGACTCATGGCGATGTGCAACGCAGTCGGCGCTTCACACATACGACAAAGGGGCGTGCCCGCCAATGCATGCGGGCACGCCCCTTTTGATGACAGGGGTGGGAGTCGCTCGCCGACTCCGGGTTGTCAGTGGTGATTCAGTCGCCCGCTGGCGCTGGTGAGCGAACGTTTCATGCGCTGCACGGCCCCGCTCACCGCCTGCTCGATGGACGGGGCGTCGTGGCTCACCGTCATCGGCTGCAGGCCGGCCAGCCGAACCTCGAGCAGGCAACGCTTGTCATTGCCTCCGGACTTCGCCTGTCCATTTTCGTCGGTCAGGTGCACCTCGATCCTCGTTATGCGATCGCTGAAGCGCTCCATCGATCGTCGCAGCGTGCCCTCGATCTCTACGGTGAGCGAGGTGAGTGTGTCATCACGCGCGATGTTGGCATCGGTGTTGATCTGGACCTGAATAGGCCTATCCTCCCCTTTCGATGGTCAGCCTAACGACTCGCGGAGGCGCGGGGCATACCTCGTCTGTTCTACCGGACGGGGATACCTCGTCCATTCCACAGTACGGGGGACACCCCCGTCCAACCCGCACAGCGTTGGACCAGACGATACCCCTCGCGTCGGCTGTCGGCTCAAAAACGATAGATCGCTGCAATACCCGTGGTCGTGGGCATTTGATCGCCGGGCACGACCACAACATCGCCACCGCGCTTCAGCACCAGCTCTCCCAGGTCGTCGAGCACGTCATCCACCTGTGCCTCGTCGGGGTCGTCGAAGGAAATGCTGCCGGTGGATGCATCTATACGGCCCGGCAGGTTCCATTCGGCGTCGATGAGCAGCGTGGCCACGCGGCCCTCACGACCGCGGTCGCGACCTTGCTGAGCTCATTCTGCCCCAGGCCCTTGGCGCGCGCAGTGCCGAACTCGTCGGCCAGCGTGTTGATGCGCGCCTTGTGATACGGCTCCACGACGCGCCATGCGCGTTCGCGCAGCTCGTCGAGCGAGAGCGAACTGGGATGCAGGTCGATGCCCTCCCGCAGCAGGAAGGGATTGTGGCTCACCTGATGGAAGAGTGCCCGGTGTTCGGGCAGCGTCGCCAGCAGCAACGGCATGCCCGAGGGTCGGGAATGATGCTCCATGATGGCGCGATCCACGGCGCGAAAGAAGCGCTCGGTATCGATATCCACTTCCGCGGAACGTCCCCCATGGCCGTGATGCATGGTGCTGTTCGCGGTACCTCCGCCTCCGTACGACGCGACCGTCGAATGCGGCTCCGTCAACTCGGCGCCCAGTGCCTCGACGAGCGTGCGGGGCACGCCCGCGGCGGGCGTGATCTCCCGCAAGTCGTCCTGCGTGCCCTCGAAAAGATGAATCTCCTGCCGGCTCAAACCCAGCACCTGGAAGCGGCCGGTGGACTGGAGCAGGCGCAGCAGTGGCTTCGTGTGAAAGCTGTCGGCCACCACGACCAGCTCCGGCATGCGGCGCGGAACGCGGTACACCTTGAACATGTCGCGCGCGGCGAACACCGCGAGCCCGCGCATCGAATGCGTCCAGAAGGTGTGATCGTCGGTCAGGCGCTGGAACGGCTGCAGCAGGAGGTCGACCTCCTGCGCCGGGGAGCGCAACAACAGCCGCTCGCGCAGGCGTTTTACCAGGTTGCGAAAGCGGATCGGGTCCTGCTGGTTATCCGGGTGACGCGGGTGGGTGGGCTGGTAAAGGGAAATGCAGGGAGGATCACGGGGATCCAGGGCCCCTGCGGCGAAGTCCTTGTCGAGTGAGTTCACGGGCGATCTCCTCTCGCGTATGACACGCCTTCGTGGGGCAGGCGCGTGCGGCAGTCGGCCTAACGATGGTCACGACGGCTGCGGGGGTTCAATATACAGCAATCCCACGAACTCCGCGAAACGCAGCACGCGATTCGGCTCCGAAACGGGCGGTATCGGGGCCGCTGTGTCCAGGATGTGGTGACGTGTACTCGCGTCCGCTGGCCGATGCCTAACGATCAGGCCGGTAGGGACGTGGACGTGGACGTGGACGTGGACGCAGGCGCCTCCTGCAGGAGCATCATGGCCTCGGCATATCGTTCCTCCATGGCCCGCACGTCCTCTTCCTCCTCGAGTCCTGCCCGGGCGCCGCGCGCGACCATGGCGGCGTGCCGGCGCAATGCGGCCCGGTCCCCGGGTCGCCGCACGAACGCCGCAACCTCGGCGATGGTCTCGAGCAGTCGCAACGCCACGGCTGCGCTCGTTCGCGAGTTCTGCCGAATCTGGTTGAAGGCGGCGTCGACGAGTTTGGGGAACGTGATCCGGGGTGCCACGACCCGCAACGTTCCCGCCTCGTCCACGCGAAACGGCGACGGCATATCCCGCTCGGCGAGCCGGCACAGGCCCGATCCCAGCCGATCGAGGCACACGATGGCCGTGAACGGATCGTTCACGCCCGGCGAAAGCGCGCGCACCGCAATCTCCACGAGCTGATACATCACGAACTCCACGTCCTGCGCAGGCGTGCGCTGGTTGCCGAGTATCACGACGGCGTTGACGCGCTCGATAAATTCGTCATCCACTCGCTCGCCCGGCCAGGCGCTGATGACGGTGCTGCCCTTCACGAGATAGTGGCCCGGGCGTCGCTCCACACGCAACACCACATCCAACTCCTCTGCCAGCGCCATCAGCGCGCCGGCATCAATGCGCTGCAAGTAGCCGTCCCCATGCACGGGAACGGCTCGCGACTCCCGGTCGAACAACGCAGGCAGCGCGACCTGCTCGGGCGCCGCATCCGCAGTCTCGCCAACCTTCGCGGGAAAGAGTCGCTCGATGCCCTCGCTCAGCTCCCGCCCGACACGCGCCACAATTTCGTCGGCCTGGATGCTCACCGAGACGTGATGGATGAAATAGATCAGCACCCACAGGCTGGCCAGCGCGAACACCACACCGAGCGTGACCGAAAGGTGCGGCACGAACGCCGCGTCGTCGGCGAAGCGAATGGTGCGCAAGATGAGCAGACAGTACAGAAAGGTGGCGACGAACGTGCCGAGCACGAGCTGGTTCGTGGTGTCGCGCATGAAGTTGCGCAGCAGCCGCGGACCGAACTGTGAAGACGCCAGCGACAGCGCGACCAGCGTGAGGGAGAACACCACACCCGCAATGGTGATCATCGATCCGGCAATCGTCTGCAACACGGCGCTCGCACCGGACGCACCGCCACTGTATGCCCAGCCAATGCGCTTGAGCCATTCATCCGTGACCGTCTGGTCCAGGCCCACCGTGATGTACGCCAGCGCGACGGCGCCCGCGGCCATCAGCGACGGCGTGAACCAGAAGCTGGACCGCAGGAGATCCCAGTACTTGAGCAGCCGTGACTTCACGTACGAGCCTCCCGGAAGACGAGAACAGCGGGCATCTGCACCGTAGCCCCGCGCAAGGGGGGCGTCAAGAAAGCCGCCGGGGCTCCAATTCCTCCGTTCACAACGGAAGGTGGAAACCCCGGCGGTGCCTGATCAACTGTCGTCCGTTCGCCCTGCCGTGCCTGCTGTTTGCGGTGCCTAGTGCTTGCCGTGCTTCACCATGTTAGGCGCTGCCTCGGCGAACGAGTACGGGCCCTTTTGGCACTTGATGGCCGGGTTCGTCGGCGAGAACACGCCGGCGGGATTGTTCTTCCAGAGCCACACGTGCAGGTCGTAGTGATGAAGCTCCGTCGGCATCAACGGCTTGTGCCCTTCCATGGGGCCTTCGAGCGACTTGCCGAAGATGACCGGCGCCTTGTCACCCGCGATCTGCATCGGCATGAACCACTCCGCAGCCACCAGCGAGAGCTTGTCGCCCACCGGTTCGTAAATAAGAACCTGGGGCTTGGCGGGGTCGAGCGTCGGTCCGACGTTGGCGGGATTGAGGAAGTGCACTCCCATGCCACCAGGCACGTATTGCATCGAGCCTTCCGCGCTTCCCGAGGGATACTCTATGCAGCCGAGCAGCGACATGTATCCGTCATGGATCGCCATCACGGGATCGCGATACTTGGACAACACTTCCTTGGCGTGCAGCAGCTCAGGAGAGAGCGAGTTCCTGGCGACTCCCGACTGCGCCATCGCTTCAGGCGCCGGCAGGCATACGAGCAATGTCGTGGCCACCACGAGCGGACTCACCGCCCTTCTTCCCATCTGTAGGCAAAGCGCAATCCTCATGTCGACTCCTGGTCTAATGTCGACACGAGCATGCCGCTATTCCGCACACACGTCAAGAGTCGCGCATCCAATTAAATGTTGCAGGAACTCGCGATTCGGGCGTGCGCTCAGCTGTCTTGGCCACCTATCCCGCATGTCTCGTCGCGTTCATATCATCTGCAGATGCATGATCATGCGGCGCGGACACGGTCATCTGACCGGCGGCAGGTTTCGCTCGCCGGTCAGCTATCCAAGCAACGTCGGGAGGCTCAGCGAACGATCGCCGTCGTGACGGCCCGCAAGCGCCGCGTATGACGCGTGAGCAGGTAGTTGAGGAAGTGTCCGACGATGGGGCTGGGACGTGTGGTGCCCCGGGTGACCACGCGGGCGGTGAGGATGTTGGCCTGGCTATCCCAGACAACGTTGATGGCGCCTCGCCGCTGATCCGCGCTGCGAAGCTTCAACCAGCCCGGCTCACGTCCCGGCGTCTTGTGGCTGTCCAGGATGAGCTCGAACTTCTCGAGCTCATTGTCGTCGCCAATCGCTTGACGAATGCTGGGTCCCTGCGTGCAGATGGCGGAGATCACGACTTGCATGCGAAACTCTCACGGCGCGGGAGATGACCCGAAGCTACCGGCTGCAACGACATGGGCACAGATCCCACGCCGCGGTCGTCAGGCGGGCCTGATGTTCTGGTTCATGCGGAAGAGGTTCTCCGGATCGTAGCGGCGCTTCACGTCGGCCAGCCGGTCGTAGTTGCTGCCGTAGGCTGAGCGCACCCGATCGCCTTCATCCGCGGTGAGGAAGTTGACGTAGACGCCACCGCTCGCGTACTGGCCCGCCGCGGCAAAGAGATCACGCGCCCACTTGA
>JBDSVW010000006.1:0-11502 GCA_039927015.1 Gemmatimonadaceae bacterium
CGAGCAATTCAGCGAGATCGAACGGCTTGCCCACGTAGTCGTCGGCGCCCGATTCCAGGCCGTGCACGCGCTGCGCCAGTTCTGTGCGCGCCGTGAGCATCAGGATGGGGACGGACACCCCCTGCGCCCGCAGGGTCGCGAGCACGTCAAAGCCGTCGCGCCCAGGCAGCATCACGTCGAGGATAATGCAGTCGAACGACGCGCCCGCGACGGCCACGAGCGCTTCCTCGCCCGTGGCCGCCTCGGCGCAGGTCACTCCCTCCTCACGCAATGCCTTTCGGAGGAAATGGCGCAGGTTCCGGTCGTCTTCGACGATGAGTACGTGCGTCACGTTCCCTCGAATATACGGCGGTACCGCGAAAGGTCAGGGCGCGAGTGAGGAGCGCTGGATGCTGATCATCGCCACGGCCCCGCTCCAGGCATGCAGGCTCGGGCTCAGGTCACGATCGCCGTTGATGCCCGGATGCGCGCGCACGCGGCGCTGCTCGGCCATGTGGCCACCGCCACCAGTTCCGCTCGTGGGCCCGATGCCGAAGCAAGGCGGCACGATGTCACCATCACGCTCGCTGTTCCGCTCCGTGCCGGCATCATATGCGTAGGCATAGACGGTCACCGGATTGTCGTCGGTGGGAAGCGCAAAATCGTGCACACCCGCGAATCCATCGTTGGTGCAGATGAGCATCACCGCGGCGGAGATGAGGCGGTGCTCGGCGTCGGAGGTGATGGTGGCCATGACCGACGAGGGTCCGGGACCGCCGATGCGATGTGCCGGCGCTGCGGTGGTGACGGCGTCGTACGTTCCAGGTGCGCCGCTGAGCATGCTGAACGCGGTCGCGGGGCTGCCATTCTCGGCGATGTCCGTGATACCGGCCGAGGCGATCGATCCCATCTTGAAAAGCGAAACTCTCGGGCCATGCGTCACCAGGATGCCCGGGGACATCGGCTGGCCCGTCGTGAGGTTGGTTATGGTGACCTCATATGTGTAGACCTGCGCCGCGCGCACGTCGTTCGCGGGCGTGAGATCGAGGGCGCGGGGTGCCGACGGCTGGTCGGCGCTGCACGCGGCGAGGCCAACTGCGAGGGTGATCGCTGCCAGGACTTTCATGATCGACTCCGGATGAATGGGGAGCAGGTGGACTTTCGTGTGCGAGACGATAGGTCCTTCCATCCGATGAACGGCTTGAATGTGAGGACTCACATGATGCTCTCAGGATTCGCGGCGCGTGAACGACCGTGCTCCAGCCACGTGCGCTCACCCTGTCCCGACTCGCGATCGAGGCATTTCGAGGCTACGGTGGCCCGATGACACGCACGTCGCCCACGATTGCGGTAACGGATGTACCAGTTAACGCCTCGCCGATCGCGTCTGGCCCTCGCTCATGGCGCCCACGCCGGGCAGCGTGGGCAACGGAATCCTGCTCTGGTTCATCGTGGACGACTTCGACGTTGCATGGGAGCGCGCCGGGTCCATGCCGGCCACCATCCACGAAACGCCCAACAGCCGAAACGGCACGGGAGTGCGCGCCTTCGCGGTGCGCGATCCCGATGACTACTACGTGGCGGTGAACGAACCCCGCCCCTGACACCCGCGGAGGTGCCCCATGAGATTTCTCATTCCGCCGGCCCTGCTTCTCCTGACTTCGGTGGCGTGGTCACAGCCCCTGCCGCCAGTGATCGACATGCACATGCACGCGGGAACCGCCAGCGACAACGGCCCGCCTCCCCTTGCTCTCTGCGTACCGCCGCCGTCACTGCCACTGCGGGATGCCAAACGGTCGTGGGAGGAGGTGTGGATCGAGTGGCAGAGGAAGCCGCCGTGCAGTGATCCCGTCTGGTCGTCGGCCACCGACTCGGCGCTGATGGCGGAGACGCTGGAGGTACTCGAGCGGCGCAACGTGTACGGGTTGACGAGCGGGCGGATGGATTTGGTGGAGAAATGGCGCGCGGCAGCGCCCGGTCGCATCATCCCCTCGGCGATGTTCAGGCTTACGCGCGACAGGCTGAGTCCAGCGGGGCTCGCCGCGCTTTTCACATCGGGACGCGTGGCGGCGCTGGCCGAAGTCACCAGCCAGTACCTCGGTATCAGCCCCAGCGATATGCGCTTCGATCCGTACCTGGCGGTCGCCGAGCGACTCGACATACCCGTGGGCATTCACATCGGCACCGGCCCGCCAGGTGCACCGTACCTCGGCATGGAGAAGTACCGCGCGGCGTTGCACACTCCCCTCACGCTCGAAGATGCGCTCATGCGGCATCCCGGTGTACGCGTGTTCGTGATGCACGCCGGCTGGCCGATGCTCGACGACATGCTGGCCGTGCTGTGGGTACATCCGCAGGTCTACGTGGAGCTTGGCGGCATCATCTTCGGACTGCCGCGCGCGGACCTGTACCGCTACCTCCAACGCCTCGTGGAATCGGGCTTCGGCAAGCGCGTGATGTTCGGCTCGGACAACATGGTGTGGCCGGGCGTCATCGAACGCGGTATTCGCGCGGTAGAGGAGGCGCCGTTCCTGACGGAGACACAAAAGCGGGACATTCTCTACAACAACGCCACGCGCATTCTTCGCTTGAGCGACGCGGATATGGCGCGGCATCACGGGCGATAGATGACTTCACGCCACGTTGCACCTGCAGGAGGCCAAACGATGCAAACACAAACGAACAGAAGCGCGGGTTACGAGTCAGTCGCCGAAGAGTTCATGACGGCTCGCAGTGCAACCATTGGAGTCGATCTCGTACTGGCGTGGGCGCGCACGCTCCCCCAGGGGGCATCGCTCCTCGATCTCGGATGCGGGCATGGCGTTCCGATCGCCGCCGCGCTGAGCGATGCCGGCTACCAGGTGTACGGCATCGAGGCGTCTCCCACGCTGGCGGGCGTCTTCCGCGAGAATCTTCCGAAGGCTCGCGTGGTGTGCGAGCGCGTCGAGGACTCGAGCTTCTTCGGGCGCCCTGTCGATGGCGTGCTGGCGTACGGCTTGTTCTTCCTGCTGTCCCGCGAGGCGCAATGGGCGCTCATTCCGCGAGTGGCGACGGCTGTGCGAACCGGCGGCAAGTTTCTGTTCACCGCGCCCGTGGAGGACGTCGAATGGAAGGACCGGATGAGCGGACTCCCGGCGGTGTCGCTCTCCGCACCGGTGTATCGGGATGCGCTGGCTGCGGCTGGGATGCGCGTGGAGAGTGAGTACGAGGATGAAGGGGGGAACCACTTCTACGATGCGGTAAAGTCGTGATGTCTACCTGAAACCGGACGACCGTTCGCGCCGCGAAGTGGGAACGCGTCGTCCCCATGCTCGGCTCCGACGCAGGCACGCGAGCAGCTCATCGTCCTGAGGCTGCCCATCGCGGTGATCTACTTCAACGAGAGTGTCGAACGACGTGACGAGGGCGACCTTCGCATCTTCCGTTCCCTGCCCACCGATATCGCCCGCACGGAGTTCAGCACCGTGGCGCTCAACAAGGACCCGAAGATCGCGCGGCTGACGGTAGGGACGACACCGTAACTCAGTCGCTCGTCATGATGAAGAGCGGCGCGCGGTCGAAGTCGTAGATGGGACGCAGGCGCTCGGTGTTGTAGTACTTCTCGACCTTCACGACCTTCTTCTCCGACGTGACGCTGGTGATGGGAACACTGTCGTAGAAGCCGCGGTGGATGCTCACGAGGCGTCCGAACTGCTTCTTGAGGATGAGGTCGAGTGCAAGGTTGCCGAAGGCCATCGGCACGATGGAGTCGAGCATGTCGGGATCGCCCGAGCGCACGAGGTAACCGAGGCGCTGGTTCACCACGTCGATGCGGCGGCCGTTGTTGTACTTCGGCGAATACTCCTTGAGCGCCGCCGCCACCTTGTCGCCGATGCCGCCCAGCTTGCGGTGACCGAACATGTCCACCTCCTCACCCTCGAAGCTCATGCCGTCCTGCGCGGTGAGGTGCGCGCCCTCTGACACCAGCACGACCGCATAACGACTGGGGTGACGGTTGCGGTCGTACGTGAGCAGCTCAGTGAGGTGCTCGAGATCCACCGGATGCTCGGGAATTACACAGCGGTCCGCAGCACCGGCCATCGTCGGCAGCAGCGCGGTGAAGCCGGCGTAACGCCCGAAGACCTCGATCACCAGGTAACGCTCGTGCGAACCCGCCGAGGTGCGTAGCGCGTGCGTGAGCTCAATGGTGCGCGTGACGCAGGTGCTGAAGCCGATGCAGTAGTCGGTGCCGTAGACGTCGTTGTCCATCGTCTTCGGAATCGCGACCACGTTCACCCCTTCGTCGTGCAACCGCTTGCCGTAGCTGAGCGTGTCGTCGCCGCCCACGGGAATGAGCGTGTCGATGCCGAGGTGCTCGAGGTTCTTGAGCACGGTCGGGGTCACGTCGTTCACCTTCTCGTCGTAGCCGCTGAGGTGCGCGGGCACGCGTTCCTTCGGCAGGTGCGAGGGTCTCGTGCGCGAGGTGTGCAGGAAGGTGCCGCCCGTGCGGCCGGCGCGATTGACGATCGCCTCTGACAGGACCTGCACGTTGTCGGAATTGTCCGCATCCTTGTCCTGCACGTAATCCACCAGCCCCGCCCAGCCGCGGCGGATGCCCACGACGCGATATCCCTCGCGCAGCGCACGAATGGTGATGGCGCGAATGGCGGGGTTGAGCCCCGGCACGTCGCCGCCGCCAGTGAGAATGCCGATCGTTCCTTTCGTGCCTGCCATGCGCGCTCCCTCAAGGGCGTATTCGGGTGGTGCTTTCGTGCTCTGCCGAGTGAAGATAGCGGCGTCGGGAAGCGCGTGATTCCATCGCGGGGAGGTCGTCCACGGCGCCGCTTCTTATGGTCGTGTCCGCTGGGGCGGAGCTCGCGGGACAGAGCTCGCCGGGGCGAGCGCGGTCATTCCATGCGTGCCTTCTACGCGTCCCTTCTACTCGTTCCTTCTATATAGAAGGCGCGCGTGAGCACGCATCGTCCGATTGGGATCTCATATCCAGTCGAGTGGGCTCTCCGGTGATCCCATGACGTCGCCGACGTGACAGAGTAAGTAGCCCGCTTGAGGTCTCGTCTCCGCCTGGAGGAGCTGCCCATGAAACGTCTCACGTGCGCACTGTTCCTCGTCGTCCTCTCCTCCCGGCTGCCGGCGCAGGGGGCCGACAGCAGCGCCCAGTTGCAACGCGGCGTGGAGCAGTTGCGCTCCACCGTGGGCAAGTGGAACGTGGTGACCGAGTTTCTGAAGCCCGATGGATCCGTGGCCCGCGCCGCGACCGGCACCTACGAGTTCTCGTGGATCGTGCCCGACCGCGTGCTCTCGGGCAGGAGCGACATTCCAGAGCTGAAGCAGACCGCGGGTATTCGCTTCTACGTCAACGAGACGAGGGGCGTGATCGAGATGGTCTCGGTGGCTCGCGACGGGAGGCTCTGGATCATGACCGGCCCGCTGGGCGAAGAGCAGCGGCACACGCAGGAGTACGAGTCGGCGGGTGGTGGCACCGGCCAGCTACGCTTCACGCGCTACAACGTTACCGACGCGACATTCGAATCCCGCATGGAGTACACGGAGGATGGCGGGAAGAGCTGGAAGCCCGGCAACCATCAGATGTTCCGACGGGCGGTATCGGGCGCGGGGCCGGCGCTGGGCGGGGCGTAGGCGGCGACTCGCTCCCTCCCGGGCGCGGCCGGCTTCGCTGAGCGCCAGCGGCGGCGAGCGCGGGACCACGAGCAGCGCAGGGGTGCAGTGGAGCGACCGCTCGCTTGCCTCCGGCGAGGGCGATCCGCATAATCGACCTCTCCCAGTCAAACGATTCCGTCCCCCCCGGAGCCCGCCGTGAAGAAAATCCAAGTTCAGGGCGTGCACCACATCACGATCGTGGGCTCCACCAGGCAGAGCGCGATCGACTTCTGGCAAGGCGCCCTGGGCATGCCTTTCGTGCTCGAGCAACCCAACCTCGGCAAGCCTGACGAGAACCATCTCTACTTCGACCCCGGTGACGGGCGACTGCTCACCGTGTTCACCAACGAGTCGCGCGAGGATGCCCGCCGCCTCGCACCGCGCGAGCCCGGGTGCGTGGAGCACCTCGCCTTCAACGTCTCGCGCGCGTCGTTCATCAGGGCACCCGAGCGACTGCGCGAGCGCGGCATCGAGTTCATCCAGCGCGACCGCGGCTTCATGGATTCGATCTATCTTCAGGATTCCAACGGCATGAAAGTCGAACTCGCCTGCTACAAGTTCGAGACCCCCGAGGGCTTTCGCGATGTCGATGTGCTGATGAAGGCGCAGCGGCTGCGCGAGGAGCGCGGGGGCCATCACATCACCGAGGATCATCTCGCCGACGCCATCGAGGCGCTGCTGTCGACCCGGGAACGCCTCACGTCGTAAGCCCGCTGGCCAATCACCCATTCATACGAGTCATGATTTCACGCATTGCGATCGCCGCCCTTCTCGCCGCCCTTCTCGCCGCCTCCATCGCGGCGCCCCTCGCCGCGCAACCCGCGCCCGGAAAGCGCATACAGGACGTGATGCAGCGCGCAGAGTTCGCGCACGCGCTGTGGGGCATGGAGTTCTACGACATGGGGAGCAGCAAGACCGTGATGGCCGTCAACGGCCAGCGCCTCTTCGTGCCCGGCTCGACCACCAAGATCCTGACGATGGGCACCGCGCTCGAGACGTTAGGCGCCGACTATCGCTTCCACACCCGCATGTATCGCACGGGCCCCATTCGCAATGGCACGCTGGAGGGTGACCTGGTGCTGGTGGCGAGCGGCGACCCCAATCTCTCGGGACGCGAGCAGAGCGATGGGTCGTACGCGTTCATCGACCAGGACCATTCGTACGGAGGGCAGCCACTCGCCACCGACCCGCTCACCACACTGCGGCACCTCGCCAAGCAGGTGGTGGAGAAGGGGATCCTGAACGTGACGGGTCAGGTGATCGTGGATGCGTCGCTCTTCCGAGAGGGTGATCGGGAGCTGGGCACGCGCATCACCATGTCACCGTTCGTGCTCAATGACAACGTCATCGACATCGTCGTGACTCCCGCGCTGCGTGCCGGTGAGCCCGTCAACGTGCGGGTCACGCCGCGCACGTCGTACCTCACGGTGATGGCGAACCTCGTGACCGTGGACTCCGGCAAGCCCGCGAACGTACGCACTGTGCAGGACAGCACTGACAAGGATCATCGCACGCTGGTGATCTCGGGCAGCGTGCCCATCGGGCCGCCGAGCAACTCGCGCTGGGCCGTGCCGTCGCCCAGCCGCTTCGGCGAGATCGTGCTCGCCGAGGTGCTGAACCAGGCGGGGGTGCGCACCATTCCGCGGCTTGGCGCGCGCGTGGTGGATCATGAGGCGCTGTCGCGCTTCTACGCCGACACCATGCTTGTCGCCGAGCATGTCTCATTGCCGCTGACGGCAGAGGCGCGGGTGCTGCTCAAGACCAGCCAGAACCTGCATGCGAGCAACTTCCCATTGTTGTTAGGCTCGCTGCCTATGGCGAAGGATTCCGGATGGACTGGGTTCGATCTCGCGCGCAAGTGGCTGCAGCGCGAGGGGCTCGACCTGGATGGCGCGGTGCAGGGTGATGGCGCCGGCGGCGATGCGTTCTTCACCCCTGCATTCATGAGCCGTTTTCTCGCCGTCGTGGCCAAGAAGCCGTATGCTGCGCCCTTCCGCGCCGCGCTGCCCATCCTCGGACAGGACGGCACGCTCGCTGCTATCCAGAAGGATGCGCCCGCCGCCGGCAAGGTGTTCGCCAAGACCGGCACCTACGGTTCCTACGATCCGCTCAACCGGCGCACCATCACGCATGGCAAGGGACTCGCGGGCTATTTCACGTCGAAGAGCGGACGGCAGATCGCGTTTGCCATCTACGTCAACAACGTGGCCGTCAGCGGCAAGGATCCCGCCGTGGTGGCGGGACAGGCGCTGGGAGAGATTGCCTCGATTGCGTGGGAGGAGATTCGGTAGAAAAGAATCTACCGGATGTGGGGAAACCCGAGAGGGTCACGCCCGTAGGAGGGAAGGGAGCACCGAGCTCCCTCCCCTCCTTTTTCGTGCAGGAGTCGTCTCGTTGGTTCTTCCAATCACACCTCGCGAGTAGCGTTGCCGCACTGGTGCTGGTTGCCGGCACGCTCGTCATCCCCACTGCCGCTCCCGCGCAAGCCATGCCGCCGCAGGGGGTGCACGCGCCCACGTTGCGCGACACCATCATGGCGTTGGACAAGATCTTCTTCGACGCCTTCAACGCCTGCGACCTCGAGACATGGAAGCCGTATCTCGCGGAAGACATCGAGTTCTACCAGGACAACGACGACGTCACCACCACCCGCGAGCAACTCGAGCCCTCGTTCCTTGACCGTTGCCGGGATGGCAACGTGGCGACGGTGCGGCGCGAACTGGTGCCGGAATCGGCCGAGGTTCATCCCATCCAGGGTTATGGCGCCGAGCAGATGGGCGCGCATCGCTTCTACGTCGTGAAGCAGGGAAGCGCCGACGAGCTGGGAGGCACGCCCCGATTCGTGCACCTGTGGCGGAGGGGGCTTAGCGGGTGGCAGATCACGCGCGTGATCAGCTACGGTCATTGATCGGCAGGCGCACTGTGCGAGTGTGCGGAGTGCCGGTGTGCGGAGTGCGAGTGTGCGGAGTGCGAGCGAGCCGACCGAATCGCCCATTGCCAGGGTCCCAACGACCCACACGGCACGTGCGGCACTGTCCAGCTGGGCCGACGCGCCGACCGCTTTGGCGCGAGTCCGCCTCGCGCTGCGCGCCGGTTCGCCGAAACGTTTGCCCATGAAGAGTCCATCATGGACTCCGCCCAGACCCTCAGCCGGCCCGGCCGAGTAAACCGGCCCTTCAGTTCCATGTTCGCGTCTACGATGCGGAGCGGCGCGACATTACCGTCAGCTACCAAGTGATCTGCAGCAGATCCCGGGCGAGATTCGTGAACACCGTCGCATATACGGAGGGGTCCGACTGTTGTGCACCCTCGCCTGACCCGATTCGCCCGCGCTTCGCGCCCTGGGTGGTCGATGGACCCTTGAGCGACTCAACGCGTACGTGGCCGACCCCCAGCGGGTCGCACCGGGCACCGTGATGCCATCACCAGCCGTATCCGACTCCTTGCGAGTCATGATCGTGTATTACTTGCGCGACCATCAGTCCAGGCGGTAGCGGACGAGGGGTGCGCGCCGGGTTGGCTCCTCGAGAACGGCTACGCCTGTTGCGTATGCGGGGGCGCCAAGACGGGCGCGGAACGGTCTACCTGGCGCTTCCGCCTCCGGCGTGCCATGCCACCGACACCCAACAATCCGGTCGCGACCAGTAGCATGCTCACGGGTTCAGGCGCAACCGAGACCTGTGCCGAGAGCAGCTTGTCCGTCTCATTCAGGTCGAGCGTCGGATAGGTGAGCTTTCCCATCGGCGCGATGCTGTACGTGGCGTGGCCGGGAGGCTTCGGCAGGCGGAGTATGGGCAGGCTCGAGAAGTTGGTCACGCCCTGCAGGTTGCGACCGCTCGACACGAATCCCATGCCGAAGTAGACCGACTGCAGCGTCGGATTGAACGGCGAGATGGCGATCGAGAGGTTGAAGATCCGACGCGCGGGGGAGTTGATGATGGGACCATTCGGGGGACCCGTCACGCTCGTCGAGATGCTGCCGAGCGAGAACCTCCGTGCCGTGGTCGACGGCGCGACCATCACTGCGTTGACGCCGTTGTAGGTGAACGTGGCCGACGTCGTGCTGTTGCGGACCGTGACCGAGTTTCCCGACGCCAAGCACTTACCGACGAATGCTCGATGCGTGCCACAGGTGAAGACACCCGTCGTGACGTAGTTCGTCACGTAGGACAGCGTGCCGTTAGGCATCTGTACCCAACCTTGCGCGTTCGCGTGGCCGCCCAGCAGCAACGCCACCACTCCCATTCGCCACATACAGCCCACCCCCCACTCTCGAAGAGACACGCGGCTTCAATTTGACAGCAACAATGCAAGACGGACCGGATCGCGGGAAGACGAGGTGTACATGCTGACGAGAGCTAGACGAACGGTCCACACGTCCAATTCGTACGCGATGTCCTGAGAGCCCGACTCCGAGGACAGCGGGCTCGACCTCATGGTCGCGACAGGTGGTTGGTTTAGCACAGACGTTCTTGGCGTACGAGTTCGCGTGCTTATGGTCCCCGCCATTCCCGCGGCCCAGTCCGCGCATCGGACCCACTTCAGCCCGGGGGAGGCATCGATGAAATACCCAGGGCGATCAACCGTGACCGCACCATCGTCGGATACGCCTTGAGTGCCGTGGCCGTGCACGCGACGCTCTGGGATTCGATGGATCTCGCAGTGGATGTACATCCGTTGGGCTACACGGACCGCAAGGCGCTCGCGATCGATGACGCGGGACAGATCGTGGGGGCTGCGGACGACATCGTCGGCGCATGGCTCCCTTCAGGTTCTTCTCTGACCAGTGGCAAGCGAGTGGGGCGTGCGGTTGAGCGATGGCAGGACATAGACCGGCGCCCCGGTGCGGTGGTCGGAATGCACGACCTCGGGTACGCGCGCGGTGCAATGGTTGTGTGAACTCGCCCGTGTGGATCGAGGGTTGAACTATGCGCCAACTGCACGCACCGCAGCCGACCCGGGGACCCACGGGTCAGGCGGGACGACGCCGGGCTACGCCACCCGAAGCGGCCGGGGTTGAAGCCGAATCGCGCCCATCCAGGGCACGCACTGCGCGCGAATGGATGGTCGCGACGCGGAGCGCGCTGCGTGTGCGCCACTACAGCCCGCGCACCGAAGAGGCGTACCTCTCATGGCTGCGTCGATATCTCGTGTTCCGGCGTGCCACGGCGCCGGCTGCCGGCGCTCTCGAGTCGGTACAGCAGTTTCTCGCATACCTCGCCGAGCGACGGCGCGTCAGCGGCCCCACGCAGCAGCAGGCGCTTGCCGCGCTGCGGTTCGCGTTCGACCACGGGCTGGGCCTGCCGCTACCGTGGGTCGAGCTCACTCCCGTGCACCGCCCCCCTCGACTGCCGGTGGTCCTGACCCCCGCCGAGGTGGCAGCCGTGCTCGGGCAGCTCCAGGGAGCAAAGCGCCTCGTTGTAATGCTGCTGTATGGTTCGGGACTGCGGCTGATGGAGGCGATGACGCTTCGGGTGAAGGATCTCGACTTCGAGCGCAGCACCCTAACCATCCGTGGAGGGAAAGGCGACAAGGATCGTTCGACCGTGCTGCCCTCCCGCGTGCACGAGCCGATCAAGCGTCACCTGGAGCGGGTGAAGCGGCAACACGACCGCGATCTCCGCCGCGGGTACGGAAGCGTGGCACTTCCCAACGCCCTGTCCCGCAAACTGCCGGGAGCCAAGCGAGAGTGGGCGTGGCAGTGGGTGTTTCCCGCCACCAGTCACTACCGGGACTCGGACACCGGCGAGATGCGACGCCATCACCTGCACGAGACCGCCGTGCAGCGCGCGGTGAAGTTGGCGGTAGCGCAGTCCGGCGTCGCCAAGCGGGCGACTTGCCACACCTTCAGGCACTCGTTTGCGA
>JBDSVW010000007.1:0-24570 GCA_039927015.1 Gemmatimonadaceae bacterium
TCTCGTCCTCTCGTCCTCTCGTCCTCTCGTCCTCTCGTCCTCTCGTCCTCTCAAGATCCCCCTGCGCGCCTGCGGTTCACACCAAAGGAAAAGCAATCGGGCCGCGCGTAGTGCCCGGCCACGTCCAGCGACATCCGCTCGCCGCGCAAACGCTCCAGCGGTAGCTCCGCCACAATGATGGCCGCCTCGTCGAACACCGGCTCCACCACGTAATTCCCGTCGGGCCCGACAATGGCGCTCCCGCCGCGCAGCACCCACTGATCGGGTGACGTCACGAGGTCGGGATGCGGCTCCAGCGCTGCGGGCAGCGCCGAGGCGCGCTGCAGGGAGCCGGCGGCCAGCACATAGCAGCGGCCCTCGAAGGCGTAGTGGCGACTGGACAGCTGCAATTTCTCGTGCACGTTGGGCCACAGCGCGACATGCACGTCCTCGCCCGCCTCGTGCAGCGCCTGACGGGCCAGCGGCATCCAATGCTCCCAGCAGATCAGCCCTCCCACGCGCGCCTCGCCCACGCGCGCGGTCTCGAGTCCCTGCGCGTCACCGGGGCCCCACACCATGCGCTCGCTGAAGGTGGGCACGAGCTTGCGATGGTGCAGCCGTAGTTCGCCTGCGGCATCGTACATCAGGAGGGAATTGTAGAGGGTGCCATGGCCCACGCCCCCCTCCACGCGCTCGGTGACGCCCAAGAGCAGCGCCACCCCCGCGTCGCGCGCGATGGCGGCCAGCGCGGCCCCAGAGTCACCGGACACGTTCACGCTCTCCGCGGCGTACCGTGCGAAGACTTCCTTCACCGGCGCATGGTCCCACAGCGCCACGTCGCGGCAGACGTCGAGCCACACCGGGTAACCGGGCAGCCACGTCTCGGGAAAGACCACCAGCTCCGCGCCCTGCGTGGCGGCCTCGCGCGTGAGCCTCGCGGTACTCGCCAGTCCCTCGGCGAGCGTCGGACAGATCTCATCCTGCACGATGGCCACGCGCATTCGTCGGCTCCGGTCGGTGCGTTGGGGGGACGTGCTCAGGCGCTGGGCGTCAGCGCGCCTTCTTCGCGCCCTTCGAATCCTTCGAGTCGTTCGAGCCCTTCGGGCGGGCGGCGTCGAGTGCGCGGCGTGCCTGCTTCATCTGGCCGATGGCCTGCACGTGCTCGCGGAAGGTGCGGCGGAACTCGTGGTGCCCGTCGGGATGCGCCACGAAGTACAGGTAGGGCACCTGGGCCGGCTTCACCGCCGCCTCCAGACTCGCTGCGCCAGGCGAGGCGATAGGGCCCGGCGGCAGCCCGGGATACTTGTACGTGTTGTAGCGCGAGTCGATCTCCAGGTCCTTGTACAGCACCCGTTCGACATGTTTGCCTAACGCATACTGCACTGTGGGATCGGCCTGCAGCGGCATGCGGATCTTGAGCCGGTTGTGGTACACCGCGGAGATCACCGCCCGCTCCTCGGGCAGCCGCGCTTCCTTCTCGATGATGGCCGCGAGGGACACGATGTCATGGCGCGACATGGCCATGGCCTGGATGAGCGGGTTCCACTCCTCCTGCCACTGGTCCTCGAAGCGGGCGGTCATGGTGGCCACCACGTCGCGGGCGGTTGCGCCTGGCGGGAAGGTGTAGGTGTCGGGAAAGAGGTAGCCCTCGAGCGTGGGCGTCGGCACGTCGAGCTTGCGCAGCAGGGCGGTGTCGCGCGCCGCCACGTCGAGTGACTCCGGCGGCACGTCGAGCGACTCGGAGACGACGCCCCGGATGCCGACGAGGGAGTAGCCCTCGGGAATCGTGAAGGTGTGGGAGAGGCTCTTGCCCCCGGCCAGCGAGGCGAGGATCTCGTCCCATCCCTGGCCCGCGCGAAACTCGTACGTGCCGGCGCGAATCGAGCGGTCGCGCTGCGCGAACTTGGCATAGGCGCGGAAGACGCGCGGATAGCGGACAATGCCCCGCTCCACGAGGGAGTCGGTGGCCACCCGAAAGCTCGCCCCAGGCGGGACAGTCACCCGCTGCGGCGGTCCGTCGCCACCGCAGGCGGTCAGACCGGCCGCCAGCACCAGCCACACCACGACGGCGGCCAGGGGACACCGGAGGAACGCGCTCCACTTCATGTGATCACGTTGAGTGCATGTTGCAGCAGGACGGTAGCCGCCAGCGCGTCCACATCTCCCTTCCGGCCGCGGGTCGAGCCCCCCATCTCCTTCACGGCGCGCAGCGCGGCCGCGGTGGTGAATCGCTCGTCCACCAGGTCAACGGTACAACCGGTGCGCTTGATGAGTTCCGCCGCGATGGTGCGCACCTCCCGCGAACGATCGGTCTCCTCCCCCTCGCCGTCGAGCGGCAGCCCCAGCACGAAGCGCCCCGCCTCCAGTTCCGCGGCGCGCCGGATGATCTCGGCGATGGGAGGGCGCTTGCCAGCGCGTCGCAAGATGAAGCCGACCGGCGAACAGACCGTACGGCTCGGGTCGCTGAGCGCGAGGCCAATGCGACGCTCTCCGTAGTCCACCGCCAGCACGCGTGTGAAGGGGGAGAGGTCCACGTTAGGCTCACCGCTCATGCGCCATGCCCTGGAGCGCCCTGCCACCTGGCGCCATGCCCTGGTGCGCCCTACCACCAGGCGTCACGCCGTGGTGCGACTCGCCCGCGGCGATGCCGTGATCGGTTCCGTAAAGCGTGGCGTCCACCCGGAGCGTCAGCCCTGCGCCATCTGCACGAAGAACTCGCGGTTCGTCTTGGAGCGCACGAGCTGCTTGAGCAGGAAGGAGATGCCGTCGTCGGGCGGCATGTCGCCGAGGAAGGTGCGAAGGAGGTAGACGCGATTCATCTCCTCGCGGTCGAGCAGCAATTCCTCCCGACGCGTACCGGACTTGTTGACGTCGATGGCGGGAAAGACGCGGCGGTTGGCGATCTCGCGGCTCAGCACGAGCTCCATGTTGCCGGTGCCCTTGAACTCCTCGAAGATCACTTCGTCCATGCGCGAGCCTGTCTCGATGAGCGCGGTGGCGATGATGGTGAGCGATCCGCCGTCTTCGATCTTGCGCGCCGAACCGAAGAAGCGCTTGGGCTTCTGCATCGCCGAGGCATCGAGGCCGCCCGACATGATCTTGCCCGACTGGGGGATGACCGAATTGTGGGCGCGTGCGAGCCGCGTGATGGAGTCGAGCAGGATCACCACGTCCTTGCCGTGCTCCACGAGACGCTTCGCCTTCTCAATCACCATCTCGGCAACCTGTACGTGCCGGTCGGGGGCCTCGTCGAAGGTGGAGCTGATGACTTCGGCCTTCGGCACCGACTCGTGGAAGTCGGTCACCTCCTCGGGACGTTCATCGATGAGCAGCACGATGAGCGCGACTTCGGGATGATTCTCGGCGATGGCGTTGGCCATCTTCTGCAGGAGAATCGTCTTGCCCGCGCGGGGCGGGGCAACGATGAGTCCGCGTTGTCCCTTGCCGATGGGGGCGATGAGATCGACCACGCGCATGGAGATGTCGCCGTTCTCGAGACGCAGCCGCTGGTCGGGATAGCGCGGGTGCAGGCTGTCGAAGATGAGCCGCGTGCGCGACGGATCGGGCTCGTCGCCATTGATGGTGTCCACCTTGAGCAGCGCGAGGTAGCGCTCCCATTCCTTCGGCGGACGTACCTCCCCGCGAATCGAGTCGCCCGTGCGCAGGTCGAAGCGCTTGATTTGCGACGGTGAGACATAGATGTCGTCTGGACTGTGCAGGTAGCTCCAGTCCTGACTGCGCAGGAAGCCATACCCTTCGGCGAGAATCTCGAGCACGCCATCTCCGCGCAGCACCGTCTCCTGATCGAGCAAGGTCTGTTCGATGCGGAAGATGAGGTCCTGCTTTCGCAGGCCCGACGTCTCCTGGAGATTGAGCTCCGCCGCCAGCTCGAGGAGCTCGGCGACCGACTTGCGTTTGAGTTCGACGATGTCCACGCGAGGTGGGGTCTCGAGAGTCTGGTCTGCGGGACCAGGGCGAAACGCGAAGCTAGTGAGCGCTGATACCCGCAACAAGGCGATGAGGATGCGCGTCCATCAGCCGCAACGACGCCTCTGCATCACTACGAAAGCACCGCGTGTTTCGTTCGGCTGCGCACGCCATCGCGGCGTCGCGAATGATCCGGCGCGGAGCGATGCCGTGGTGCACGATTCCAGCGTGATGATAGTGGATGGCTGAACCGTCGACATCTCATGCAAAAAGAATGGGGGAATCGCTCGAGGCGAATCCCCCCTCTCACTGTGGTGTTTCCATGCGCGAGGCGGGATTCGAACCCACGACCTTCGCCTCCGGAGGGCGACGCTCTATCCAGCTGAGCTACTCGCGCGCGCCGACGCCCCGGAAAGGCCGCCAACGGTCGAGTTGGAAGGCTAACCGCCGCTAAAGGGCAATACAAGTCGCGTCCTGCGGCCGATACTGAATAGGGTACGCCCCGGGCGGCCGCCCGGGAGCCGGCACGCGCGCAGGGGCGCGCGTGCCCCCCGCCTGAACCCGCCTGCCATCGTGAGTACAGCCAGCCCTACCCCCGAAATCTCAGCGGAATCGCTGGTGGACGTGTTCGTCGCCCGCCAGCCGATTTTCGATACGCAGGGGGAGGTCTACGCCTACGAGCTGCTGTACCGGCGCACGGGCTCCATCACGGTGGCCGAGGGAGTCACGGCGGACGTGATGGCGTCGGAGGTGCTGGTCCACACCTTTCTGAACATCGGGCTGGAGCGCATCACGGGGGGGGCCCGCGCCTTCCTCAATTTTACGCGGGACATGCTGCTCAAGGGGGTGCACCTCCTCTTCGACCCGCAGCAGGTGGTGATCGAGCTTCTGGAGACGGTGAGGCCCGACGCCGAAGTCATTGCCGCCGCCACCGAGCTGGTGCAGCGCGGCTACATCCTGGCGCTGGACGACTTCGAGTACGAGCCCGCCTTTGATCCGCTGTTGCGCCTGGCGAAGATCGTGAAGCTCGACGTGCTCAACCGCACCCCCGCGCAGCTCCGCGAGATGTACGACCGCGTGGCCCCCTTCGGCGGCATCATCCTGGCCGAGCGCGTGGAGACGCTGGAAGTGCGCGACCTGTGCGCTTCGTTAGGCTACGGCTACTTCCAGGGGTTCTACTTCAGCAAGCCGGAGACCGTCGCCACACGCGACCTTTCGGCGGCGCAGCTCACCATCCTGCGCCTCATGAACCTGCTGCGCGATCCGGGCACGACGGACGCCGAGCTCGAGGAAGCGTTCCGCGGCGACGTCTCCCTGGCGTACAAGCTGCTTCGAACGGTGAACTCGGCGTCTGTGGGAGGCCGCGGCATCGAGTCCATCCGGCACGCCGTGCGCTTGGTGGGGCGCGGCGAGCTGCACAAGTGGCTCTCGCTGCTGCTCGTGACCTCGGTGGCGGGGAAGGGGGGCACGGAGGCGGAACTCGTGCGCGCCGCGATTCAGCGGGCGCGCCTGTGCGAGTTGGTGGCATTGCAGGCGCGCGACCGGCGCGCGGCCGAGGCGCTGTTCATGGTTGGGCTCTTCTCCCTGCTCGACGCCATCCTCAAGGTGCCGCTGCACGAGGTGCTGCACCGCATCGACATCTCCGACGAGGCGCGCCGCGCACTGCTGGCGCGCACCGGCCCGTACGCGCCGACGCTGGGCGTGGTGGAAGCGTACGAGCGCGCCTCGTGGGCGATGGTGGCGGCAGAGTGCCAGACGCTCGGCATCGATCCGACGCGGATGGGGGAGCTGTACCTGGATGCCGTGCACTGGACGAACGAGCGCCTGCTGCAGGAGGTGGCGTGATCGTTCAATGGTGAAGGCGGCGCCGCGCTGGCGCGGCGTCCAGCGCTGATTCAGCGCTCCCGAAGCCGAATCCCTGATTCAGCGCCGCGCGTGCAGCGTCGCGCGTGTAGCGCCGCGCGTTCATTGCCGCGCGTTCAGCTCTGCTGGCGGATTGCGGTCTCGAGCCGCTCCTTCAACTGGTCCACCGATGGGGCGTCTGGCGGGACGAGGACGGGCAGCAGGATCGAGATGCGGCGGTTGGACGGGTTGAGCGGTTCACCGGGGAAGCGCAGCTGCTTGTCGGCCAGCCCCGTGACTTCCACGATGCGGTCGCTCCTGAGCCCGTGGGCGTTCAGGATGCGCCGCGCCGCGTTGGCGCGGTCGGCGGAGAGCTCCCAGTTCGTGTACGCCACGCTCGCGTAGCGCGCGGCATCGGTGTGTCCCTCGATCACGACGGGGTTCTCGAGGTTAATGAGCTCGCGCGCGATGATGCGGAGCGCGATGTGACCCTGTTCTGACATCACGGGCGAGGCGATGGGGAAGAACGTGTCGCCGTTCTTGTCCTCGATGAGCTCGATGCGCAGGCCCGCGCGTGTTATGGTGACCTCCACGCGTGCGCGCAGCTCTCCGATGCGCGTGATGGAGTCGAGGCGGGAGCGCAGATGCTCCTGCGCCGTGGTGAAGCGCTTCTCCTGCGCCTCGCGCAGGTTCACCTGAACGGCCTCGCGCTTGACGGCGGCGGGCGAGGAGCCCGAGGCCAGGGGGCTGGAGCCTGACGAGTAGCCGCGCTTGAAGCCCACCGGACTGGAGAAGTATCCCTCGATGGCCTTCTTGGTCTGATCGTCCATGCCCAGGATCCACATCACCATGAAGAACGCCATCATGGCGGTGACGAAATCGGCGTACGCCACTTTCCACGACCCGCCGTGATGTCCGTGGGCCGCCTTCTTGATCTTCTTGACAATGATGATCTTCCCGCCGCCCTTCGTCACGTCAGGCCGCCTTCCGGCGCGTCAGTCCTTCCAGCTCCGCGAAGCTGGGACGGTCTACCGGTTCGACGTTGCGGCGCGCGAACTCCACGCACGTCATGGGGGCATCGCCACGTGCGAAGGAGAGCAGCGCCGTGCGGATGCACGACATGTATTGCGACTCGCCGCGTTGGCGCACCTCGAGGGCCTTCGCGAAGGGGCCGATCATGCCGTAGGAGAGCAGGATGCCGAGGAAGGTCCCGACCAGCGCCGCGGCGACCTTCTCGCCGATCTCGGACGCTGCGCCGCCGATGGAGCCCATGGTGATCACCACGCCGAGCACGGCGGCCACGATGCCGAAGCCCGGCATGGCGTCGCTCACGGTGGTGACGGCGCTGGGCACCTGGTGTTCCTCCTCGTGCATGCGCTCGAGGTCGAGGTCGAGAATGTCGGCAAGGTGGTGATCCTCGACCGCGCCCGTCAGCAGCACCTTGAGCGTGTCACAGAGGAATACGACCGCGTGGTGGTGATGCAGGAAGCCGGGATACTTGGAGAAGATCGTGCTCTTGTGCGGTTCCTCGATGTGGGCCTCGAGCGCGATGAGACCGTCCTTGCGGGCGGTCTGGAAGACCTCGAACAGCACCTGCAGCAGCTCGCCGTAGGACTTCTTGTTGAAGGGGTTGGGCTTGAGCAACCCGAGCGAGGCGGCGATGGTGGCCTTGATCACGCTGGGCGGGTTGGCCATGATGAACGAGCCAAGGCCCGCCCCGCCGATGATGATGAACTCGGTGGGCTGCCAGAGCACCGCCATCTTGCCGTGGTGCATGGTATACCCGGCGATGACGCTTCCCAGTACGACGATGAGACCAATGATCTGAAGCACGCGACCGCTAGATCCGGCGTGGGAAAGTACGAGGCGAGGCGAGGTTGACCCCTCGAGTATCGACGCGGGGCGCGCCAAACCTGAGGGCCACATCGGGGGCCGGATGGAGAGGGCGGGGGCTCACGAGGCCTTCTCGGATACGCCGCCCACCAGGGCGGCGGCGTCGAGACCCACGTTGGCCCGCCGGTTTTCGTCGGCAATCTGCGTCACGATCTCCTCGCGCAAGATGCTCACGTGCGTGGGCGCCTCGATGCCCAGCCGCACGCCGCGCCGGTCGGAGGCGAGCACCACGATGCGGATACCGCCCTCAATGACAATGGCGTCGCCCGGGCGACGAGAAAGGATCAGCATGGCATCAGGTCATGTTGAGGATGGCCTGCGCCATCTCATCCGCCACCTTCACCAACCGGGTGGCCGCCGTGTACGCCTGCTGGTGCCGCATGAGCAACGTGAGCTCCTCATCGAGTGACACGCCGCTCACCGAGGTGCGCCGCAGGTCGGCCTGCTGCGTGAGGGTGTCGAAGACGGTGAACTGGTTCATCGCGTCGGCGGTGTCGATTCCGACGGAGGTGACGGTCTGTCCGTAGTGGTCGCCGTACGATACGCCCGGCACGAAGCCGATTTGCGTGGCGAAGTTGGCGCCCATGCGCGTCTGCAGCGCGGCCATGCCGGTGCGGTCGCGCAGCGTTGAGAGGGCGATGGCGACGTTGTTGTTGCCCGGCGCATTCTGCACGTCGCCCGACGCGATAACTGCCGCATTGGCCTGGACCTCGGCGGACAGCCGGATGGTGCCCGCGGCGGTGAACGAGGCGTCGAAGAAGTTCACGCGGGAGCCCGTGGGGCCGTTGGCCGGCACCCAGTTGGACGCGCCTAACGCATCACCCGCCGGCGTCCAGCCCGACGCGTGGTACTCGTTGACCCCGTTCACGAAGCCGCGGGCAAAGGCGTTGAGCGAACCCTTGACGGGGGGCAGGTCGGTGTTGACGAAGCGCATCAGCTCGCCCGCCTCTCCCCCCACGACCGCCAGTGGCTCGGGATCGCCGACGATGTTGATGGAGAGCGCGCTGCCGCTGCCCACCTGCAGCTGACGGGCGTTGGAGGCGTCCACCAGCATCATGGAGCCGATGTACACGCCCACCGTGCCATTGGTCTGCGGCACCACCCGCACCCCCGCCAGCTTGGAGAGCTGGTCGCCCAGCCGGTCGCGCAGGTCGCGCAGGTCCGGTGCCTGGTGTCCCCCCGATTCCGCCACGGTGATCTGCTGGTTGATCGCGGCGAATTGTGAGGTGAGCTGGTTGATCTCCCCGACCACGCCAATCAGGCGGTCGCGCGAGCGGTTGGTGAGGTCGTCGAGGCGGGTGGAGTAGGAGTTGAGCGTGTACGCCACCTGCTGGCCGCGTTGCCGCACGACGCTTTGCGCCGCGGTGTTGCCGGGGCTGTTTGACAGGTCGGACCACGAGTTCCAGAACTGGTCGATCGAGTTGGCGAGCCCGCCGTCGGACGGCTCGCCCAGCATCGATTCGACTTCCTGGAGTAAGTCGCTGCGCGTGGACGCGGCCTCGCGGTTTCCCGCCTCCCGGCGGAAGGTCGTGTCCAGCAACTCGTTCCGCATGCGGATCACGCCGTCCACCTGCACACCGGTCCCGATGCTGTAGATCGGAAGCTTGAGCGGCGTGGCGGCGTTGATCTCGGCGCGCTGGCGCGAGTATCCCTCCACCTGGGCGTTCGCAATATTCTGCGACGTGATGGTCATCGCCACCTGGTGAGTGGCGATGGCCTTTCGCGCGATATTGAGAATGCTTCCGATGGACATCTAGGCCTGCCGGTTGACGAGGAAGGAACCGCTGAGCGCGTCGCCCGAGGCGCCGTGCTCTCCGTAGCCTACGCGCGGCGCCGCGACCCCGGCCAGCGTGCGCACCATCTCCTCGCCGGTGGTCAGGGCCTCGCGCAGGATCTGGCGGTTGGTCGTGACATCGCGCGTCAGCGAGCGCGCCGACACCTGCAACGCGTCGCGCGAGCTGCGCAGGTCATCATTCGCATAGGGGCCCATGGACTCCAGCAGGTCGCGTAGCGCGACGTCCTCGCTGTGCCCCAGCCGCACATTCAGCGCGCGGCGGCGCTTGCGGGCCTCGGCCAGCGTGTGCAGCACGCGCTGCACGGAGAAGACGGAGTCGTCCACCCCTTGCAAGTCATCCGCCGCCACCGCTTCGCGCTGCGTGCGCATGATGGTGATCAGGTCGTCGATGAGCCGGCGCTCGGATTGCAGCGCGTCGGCCAGTCCCCGCACGAGCGGGATCCACTGGGCCGGCGAGATCTGCGCCATGGCCGGGGAGGGATGCACGGGTCCGCTGGTCATCGGTCGATCCCCTTCGAGGTACTGTTGGCGGCGGCCGATTCGGCCGGTGTTGCGCCTGACGGTGGCTCGAGCGCCGGACGCAACTGCCGGAAGAGCGCGTCGCCCAGCCCGTGCTGCCACTGCGCGGGCGTCTGGCTCGCCACGTGCTGGTCCAGCATGCCGGTGAACATCTCCTCGCCGGGTCCGCCGTTCGTGATGCCATCGTCGGGCACCGTCTCGCGCATGGCCTTGAACAGCTGCTCGACGAAGACGCCCTGGAGCTGCCCCACGACCTTGCGGAGCCGCTCTTCCTGCGAGCCGATGCGGACGCTCGCCGACAACGTGGGATTGATAGAAGTCACCGCGCGACTACCTCTGCGGAAAGGGCTCCAACCTGCTTGAGTGCTTCGAAGATCTGTGCGATTTGCTGCGCGGGCGTGCGTACGGCATGGAGCGCGGCCGCCAATTGCTGCACCGTCGCTCCTGTCGGCACGCGCACCTGGCCCCGCACATTCTCCTGAGTAGTATCGGCCGGTGCCGGTCCAATCGAGAGTGTGATGCCGGCCACACTCACCACTGCCGGACCGAGCGTGAGGTCGCCCCCGGCCACCACGGTGCCCTGGCGCTGGTCGATGATGATGCGGGCCACGCGGGCCACCTCGACCTTGAGGTCGCGGATGCGGGCCAGCGCGGCCGCGGGGCCGCTGCTGGCCCCGCTGCTGTCCTTGAGCGTGAGCGTGATCGCGCCCGGATCCTCGACCTTGGCCGTGCCCTCACCCACGATGGAGTCGATCGTGGCCGCGATGCGGGCGGCGACTCCAATGTCCGGTTCGCGCAGGATGAGGCGGCTCGATGCGGCGAACTGCGGACGTGGCAGGTCGGCCTCCAGCACGCCGCCCCCCGGAATACGCCCGCTGGTGGCGTTGTAGCCCACTCGGCGCCGCATCAAATCTCCCTCCTCGACGTACAGCGCGCCCTGTGCCGTCGCCATCGCCGCGCCGCCCACTTCGGAAATCAGCGGTGTCATCCACAGCACGCCGCCTCGCAACGACCGCGCATCGCCCACCGACGACACCTGCGTCTCGAAGCGTCCGCCAGGACGCAGGAACGGGGAGACCTCGGCCGTGACCAGCACCGCCGCGACGTTGCGCGTGCGGAGCAGTTCGGGGGGCACCATGATATCGAAGCGGCGCAGCAGGTTGGCCACTGACTGCACCGTCTGTTGTGAATTGCGTCCGCTGCTGGCGTTGTCGCCGGTGCCACTGAGCCCGGTGACGAGGCCATAGCCGACGAGCCTGACGGGCACGCCCTGATCGTCGATGACGAGGTCGCGAATCGGAACTCCCTGCGCGCCGGCGGCGCACGGGGCGAGCAACAGCGCGGCGACGAGCGTCGCCGCGCTTCGCGTCAGGGAAGTCATCACGGCCAGAACATCCCGAGGATCTTGGTCACGATGCCATTCCTGGGCTTGCCCAGTGATCCCTTCGACTGGTAGCTGAGCTGCACGTCGGCGATCGCGTCTGAGCCGACCATGTCGCGCGAGCTGATATCCATGGGGCGAACGAAGCCGCTGAGCACGAGCGTCTGCTTGTTCTTGTCCACGTCGATGAGCTTCGTGCCCTTCACCTGCAGCAGTCCGTCCGGCGTGACCGCGACTACCCGCACCGGGATCTCGGCGGAGTAGCGCGTGTTGCGCGTGGCGTTGCCGCGTTGGTTGGAGGCGCCGGCATCGCCGGTCTCCACCGACCCGTCGATGTCACCCAGCGCGCCACTGGCGCCGCCCATGCTTGGGGGGGCGATGCCGATGTTCATCTTGCGGCGACGCGAGGCGCTGCTGGAGTTGTCCTTGTTGGCCTGCGCCATCGCGTACTCGTCCACCATCACCTTGATGATGTCGCCGACCGCAAAGGTGCGCCGGTCCGACGTCCACGAGATGTTGCGCGTGGGCGCGAGGCGCGCGCTGTCGGGTCGGGGCGCGGGTTGCGCGCCCAGCGAGACCGCGAGTGTGAGTAGCAGGCCGAGTGCGTAGGCCACGCCGAACCAGGCGGCACGGGCCACGCGCAGCGCCGGAGCGGGCACGGCGGGAATGACGGTGACGCGGCGCGGGGTGGCGACGACGTCGCAATGGTGAATCATGAGATCCTCGAGGAGTCAGTGGCGACGACGCGCGCGGGGCCCGATACGAGCCCGGTCACACGCCGCTTGGCGCCGAGCCGGACCGCGACCGCATCGCCTAACGACCCGGCCGCCATGGCCACGCCGTCGAACGTGAGCTGCAGTCCGTTTTGCATATACGTGAATTGCACGCGCTGGCCTGCCGCCACGAGCGGGGCAGGGGCAACGGCGGGTTCGCGCAGCACCTCGCCCGCGAGGACGACGCGCCGCGTGACCCAGCCTGCCGTCACAGCGGCCGGTTGGGCGGAGGCAGGTCCCCGGAGCGCGACGCGCGCGACAGTCATGTCGCTCTCTCTGAGCACCGTTCCTCGCGGGAGGCGGCGCGTCGCGACGGGGACGAGTTGGGTGGGACCGGCGAGCGACAGCGACGACTCCGACTGCGCGTGCAAGGGTGCGGCACCGGAAAACAGCACGGCGACCGCCTGCATGACGAGAAGGAGCGACCAGCGCAGCGGGCGCAGGAACCGGCGATTCGCCATGGTCAGCGAATCAGGTTGTTGGCGGTGGACATCATCTCCTCGGCGTTCTTGATCGCCTTGGAATTGATCTCGTAGGCGCGCATGGAGGTGATCATGTCGACCATCTCCTGCACGATTTCCACGTTGCTGCCTTCGAGGTGTCCCTGGAGGAGCTGTCCCATGCCTTCATCGCCGGGAAAGCCGACCGTGGGCTGGCCCGAGGCCGGGGTCTCGGTGTACAGGTTCTGTCCCATCGCCTGCAGGCCGGCCGGGTTCATGAAGCGGGCGATCTCGATGCGACCCAGTTCCTGCTTCTGGCTCGTGTCGTTGCCCTGCTGCACGGACACCATGCCAGTCGAGGAGATGGTGAGGTCGCTGGCGTCCATCGGGATCTTGATGCCCGGAATGACGCCGTAGCCCTCACTGGTAACCAGCGTGCCGGTGTCGGAGATGCCGAACGAGCCGTCGCGGGAGTAGGCGACCTGGCCGTTAGGCAGCTGGACCTGGAAGAAGCCTTCGCCTTCTATGGCGAGGTCGAGCGGGCGCGAGGTCTGCTCCACCGGCCCCTGCGAGTGCAGGCGCTGCACGGCGGCGAGCTTGGTGCCGCGTCCGACCTGGATGGCGGGGTTGGTGTTGCTGTCCGGCGCGCCCACGACGGCCGCGCCCTGCACCGTCTGGTACAGCAGGTCCTGGAAGTGCGCGCGCGACCCCTTGAAGCCCGTGGTGTTCACGTTCGCCAGGTTGTTGGCGATCACCTCGGTGCGGAGTTGCTGCGCCATCATTCCGGTGGCGGCGGTGCGAAGGGCGGGGTTCATGGGGGGCGAGTGTAAGAGAAGACGGGAAGACGGGAAGACGAGAAGACGGGAGGACGAGAAGACGAGGATCAGCCGGGGACTTTGCCGAGTTCGTTCGTGATGGTGCCGCGGATTCCATCCAGCGTGGTCAGCACCTTCTGCGCGTTGGCGTAGTTGCGCTGTATGGAGATCAGGTCCACCAGCGACGAGATCGTGTTCACGTTGCTGCCCTCTATTTCTCCCTGGCGCACTTCGCGCGCATCGAGTGCGACGCTGGTGCGGCCGCTGTCGGGCACGAAGCGCGTGCCGGCTTCGTGCTGTAGCACGGCGCCGCTGGCGGGGGCTTCGATGCGCAGGCGGTCGATCTTCATTTCATCGACTATCACCAGGCCGGTGCGGTCGATCGCGACCTCCGTGCCGGCCACGTGGATCGGGCCCTTCTCGCCTAACGCCCGGTTGCCTTCGCTGTCCACCAGGAATCCCTCGGTGTCCACGCTCCAGGCGCCACCGCGTGTCCAGCGTTCGCCGGCCGGGGTGTTCACCACGAAGTAGGCGTCGCCGCGGATGGCGAGGTCGAGTGCGTTGCCGGTGGGCGAGTACGTGCCCTCGCGGAAGTCGGTCGCCGAGTCGGCGGTGGGAACGCCCTCGCCCATCAGTCGGGCGAAGATGCGCTCACCCTTGAAGCCGGCGGTGTTGACGTTGGCCAGGTTGTTCGATGCGACTTCCTGTCGCCTTTCCCAATAGCGGAGGGCGTGGGCGGCGCTGGCAATTCCGTCTGTCTTCATCGGAGGCGCTCATGGAGTGAGAGGTGACGACTCCATGGAAAAGCAACGCGCGTGCCGGGCGCGCGTGGCGCGCAAGTATTTCGAAAGTGCTTATGCCACCGTCACTTAAGCGGTCAGCTTGGCCCTGCTGCTTCCCCCGCGCATGCGCTGCAACCAGGAAGTACGTGCCGCCCTGGGAGCTTTCTGCCGAGCGGCTATTGTCGCCGGTGCCATGAGCAGCGCGAGGGCGTCTCGGGAGAGTCCCGTGCGACGCGCGACTTCGGCGGGCGAGGTGCCCGACTCCACGAGCTGGCGGGCCTCCACAGAGCGCGGGGTGTTGGAGTTGCGGGGGGTGCGGCTGGGGTGAGCGACAACGGCGGGCGCGGGACGCGAGGGCCAGGCGAGGAGCACGAGCAGGCCGAGCACCGCTAGCACGAGCACGCCGGCGGCGGTGAGCGCCATGGCGTCGTTCGTGACGAGGTTCCAGATGTGGAGGATCGTGCGCATCATGGTCAGGCGGGGGTGCGGAAGTGGGAGAGTTCGCCGCGCAACTTGCCCAGGGCCTTGGCCCGGATCTGAGAGACGCGTGATTCCGTGAGCTCGAGCACGTCGGCAATCTCGTGCAGCTTGAGTTCCTCGAAGTAGTAGAGCGTGAGCACGATCCGCTCCTGCTCCTTGAGGCGCTGCATCGCCAGCTTGAGCAGCTCGCGCTCCTGCTCACGGTTGATGTCTTCCTCGATGGAGCAGTCCGAATCCGACGACAGCGCTTCCGGCGGAAGGCCGGGCTGGCCCTCGTTCTCGGTCGCGGATTGGTCGAGGGAGATGTGCACCGCGCTTTCGGTGTCGGCTTGCCAGCGCCAGAGGGTGCTGAGGTCGAGCCCGAGGTGCTCCGCCACTTCCTTGTCGCTGGCGGGGCGGGCGAAGATGCGGGTCAGCGTCTCGCGCGCCTGCGCGATTTCGCGGGTCTTGCGGCGGATGGAGCGCGGCACGTGATCCTGGCGGCGCAGCTCGTCGAGAATTGCGCCGCGAATGCGCGGAACCGCGAAGGTCGAGAAGGCGAGCCCTCGTGCGGGTTCGAACGCCTCCAACGCGCTCATGAGTCCGATCGTGCCACACGAGACGAGCTCGTCGAAATCGGCCGGCGCGGCCAGCGCCTTGGACAGCTGGCGTGCGACGTGGTGCACCAGACTGAGATTGTCGGTGAGGAGCTTCTCACGGGCAATCAGGTCACCCGTGGCGTATGCGCCCCAGAGGTTCTCGGTGGCCATGCGGTCAACCCTTTCGCAAAAGACGGTGCGACGACGGAGTGGGTGCGGCGGCGTCGGCGAGGATCTGTTCGCCGATGCCGCGCACGGCGAGCGCAGCGGTGCTGCCTAACGATGCTTCATCGGTGCCGAGGCCGGCGGCCAGGGCGGAACCGAAATCGAGGTCTTCTGGCACCGCGCCCGCGAAGGGGACGGTGCGGGAGA
Source organism: Gemmatimonadaceae bacterium (assembly GCA_039927015.1). Lineage (GTDB taxonomy): Bacteria > Gemmatimonadota > Gemmatimonadetes > Gemmatimonadales > Gemmatimonadaceae > SCN-70-22. The sequence continues at coordinate 15,577 of JBDSVW010000007.1, forward strand.
GAAAGCGGACGGACGCGCCGTTGAGGTACTCGTGCAGCTTGTCCGCCGCCGCGTCGCTCACGCGGTTGGCGACGATGTCCACGCGCACCGCGGGAGTGCGCTCGTGCAGCAGCTTTACCAGGGCATACGTGGCCACCAGCGCAACGCGGTCGCCCGCGGTCACGGCCAGCAGGCGCGTGGCGCCATCGGTGCACGCGGCCACCAGCGACTCGGCGCTCGAGCCGGCGTCGACCACCACCAGCTCGAAGTGTTCATACAGAGAGATGACGCGCCGCATCAGCACGCGCCGCTCGGCCGAACGCAGGGTGCTCTCGTCGGCGCTGGCCGGAAAGAGCGAGAGACGTGCGGCCACCGGCACGAGCAGGTCGTGCGGCTCGCGGTCGCCCCGAAGCTGGCCCAGCGAGCCGTTCGGCTCCACGCCCAGCAGGTGATGCAGGCCGCCCAGCCGCTGTCCCGCGTCCACCAGCAATACGTGATGCCCCTGCTGCGCCATGGTCGTGGCGAGCAGCGCGGCGATGGTCGACGTGCCCACGCCCCCCTTGCCGCTGCCCACGGCCACGACCGTCGGCTGGGCCGGCGGCCGGGGACGCGACCCGAGGGGACGCGGTGAACGGGTCTGGAAGCGCGAATCCACCGGAGTGTTCATGCGGCCCGGGTGGCGGACGACGAATCGGAGGAGAGACCTAACGCGCCGAGGATGCGGCTGCGCGCGAGCTGCAGGTCGGCGGGCACGGACTGCCCATCGGCCAGCCAGCGCATGGGAAACTCCACGCGCGCGGCGACATCGGCGATGGCGCGCTCGTCGTGCAGCTCGTCCACCTTGGTGAGGCAGGCATGCGTTACGCGGCAGGCGATCATCGAATTGACGATCATGGGCACGGCGTCGGGTCGGAGCGTAGCGGGAAGCACGAGATGCACCTCGTCGGGCCCGATGGCGCGCAGCAGCGACTGCCACTGGGCGTTGGCGTCCTTGGAGCGCGGCGAGCGCCCCGGTGTGTCGACGATTACCACCTCGCAATCGTCAAGGCGCTTCATGGCCGACGGCACTTCCCGCACGTCATAGAGGACCTCGAGCGGCAGGTTGGTGATCTCGGCGTACTGCTGCATCTGCTCCAGCGCGCCCACCCGGTAGGTGTCGAGCGTGATGATGCCCACCTTCATGCCGCCGAACACCGAGCGGTGCAGGGCCAGCTTGGCGGCGAGTGTCGTCTTGCCCGCGCCCGTGGGTCCCACGAGGGCGAGGATGAACGGCCCGCTGCGCCCGCGTCCGCCGCGGGTGCTGGGCAGCGAGGGAGGCGGAGGGTCCAGGCGCTGGCGCAGCGCGGCCAGGTCCTGCTGGCGGGCGGCGATGACCTCCACCCGGGTCACGCTTCCCTCCTTCTGGACCGAGCTGCGGATGATGAGGACGTCCTCGCCTAACGCGCGCCGGGCGTCGTCGAAGACGCGGCGGAGGTCGGTGCCGTGAAAGGACTCAAGCAGCATGATGCAGCTCCCAGGTGGCGACGGAGTTCAACTTGACGGACGGCGGCAACTCGGCGAGCGAGATGACGGGCAGCGACGAGAGCACCGGCTCCACCAGGCGCCGGACGCCCACGCGGAGCGACGGCGGCGTGATGAGCGGCGGCATGCGACCCTCGCTGGCGTGGGTCGTGGCGAGCAGGTTGAGCTCTCGCAGCAGGTCGGCGAGGATGTCTGGCGTGAGCGGCGACATGCCGGCCGGCGCGTTGCGCGGGGAGAAGAGGCCCATGAGCGACGCCTCGAGCCGTGCGCCGAGCATGATGCCGCGCACCGCGCCGGTCTCGTCGGCGAATGCGCGGGCGATGACGTTCGACAGCGAGCGGCGCACGTGCTCGGTGAGGATCTCGGGATCCTTCGTCTGCTCCACGCCGTCGCCCAGCGCTTCCAGGACGGTGACCATGTCGCGGATGGGGATGCGCTCGCGCAGGAGGCGCTGCAGCACGCGGTGCAGCAGCCCGAGGGAAACCTTGGCCGGGATGAGGTCCTCCACCAGCGCCGGATGCGTCTTCTTGAGCGTCTCCACCATCTCCTGCACGTCCTGGCGGCCGAGCAGCTCGGCGGCATTGCCCTTGAGGGCTTCCATGAGGTGCGTGGCGATGACCGTCGTGGGCTCCACGACCACGTAGCCTAACGACTCCGCCTCCACGCGACGCGAGGCGGCAATCCAGCGCGCGGTGAGCCCGAACGCCGGGTCGATCGTCTCGATGCCCTCGATGCCGTGCAGCACGGAGCCGGTGTCCAGCGCGAGCTGGAAGCGGGGCATCACTTCGGCGCGCGCGATCTCGGCGCCGCGCAGCTTGATGACGTATTCGTTGGCCGGCAGGCGGATGTCGTCGCGCACGCGGATGGGCGGGATCAGGATGCCCACTTCCAGCGCCGACTGCTTGCGCAGCAGCTGGATGCGCTCGAGCAGGTCGCCGCCCTGGCGCTCGTCCACCAGCGGGATGAGGGCGTACCCGACTTCCAGCTCGATCGGGTCGAGCTGCAGCAGGTCGCGCATCGGGTCGGCCGCCTTCTCGACCGGCTTGTTGGCGAACTCGGTCGCGGCCAACGCGTCGGAGTCGCGCTTCACTTCCGCCTTGCTGGCCGCGCGGGCGAGCAGGGCCAGCGCGCCGCCTAACGCCAGGAAGGGCAGCTTGGGCAGGCCGGGAATGAGGCCGAACGTGAACAGCACGCCCGCGGCGACGTACATGGCGCGCGGGTAGGCGGCCAGTTGCTGCGCCACCTGCTCACCCATGCGGGCCTGGCCCGAGGCGCGCGTGACCATGATACCGGCTGCGGTGGAGACGATCAGCGCCGGCACCTGCGCCACCAGGCCCTCACCCACGGTGAGAATGGTGTACTTCGCGGCGGCCTGCGCCAGCGGCATGCCGAGCTGGATGGTGGCGATGAAGATGCCGCCCAGGATGTTGATGCCCGTGATGAGCAGCGCCGCGATGGCGTCGCCCTTCACAAACTTGGAGGCACCGTCCATCGCGCCGTAGAAGTCGGCCTGGCGCGCGATCTCGTCGCGACGGCGCCGTGCGTCGTGCTCGTCAATCAGCCCCGCCGAGAGGTCGGCGTCGATGGCCATCTGCTTACCGGGCATGGCGTCGAGCGTGAAGCGCGCGGCCACCTCGGCCACGCGCCCGGCGCCCTTCGTGATGACGATGAAGTTGATGCCGATGAGAATCAGGAAGAGCACCACGCCCACGGCGTAGTTGCCGCCGATGACGAACTGGCCGAAGGCCTGGATCACCTCGCCGGCGTGCCCCTCCGAGAGGATGAGGCGCGTGCTGGCGAAGTTGAGACCGAGGCGGAAGAGCGTGAGCAGCAGGAGGAGCGCCGGAAAGGACGAGAACTCCAGCGGCTCGGTGGTCTGCAGCGTCGTGAGCAGCACGACCAGGGAGAGGCCGATGCTGGTGGCGAGCAACAGGTCGAGGATGATCGACGGCAGCGGCACGATCATCAGGCCGAGCACGAAGACCACCGCAATGGCCAGGCCCATCTCGGCGTTCTTGCGCGCGCGGGGAACCGCGACCGGCATCGGACGAACGCTCGTGCTCATGCCGTCACCTGGTGCAGTCCTTCGCCGCGCAGGATGCGTCGGCGGATGACGAACGCGAGGATCTCAGCCACTGCGACATACATCTCCGCAGGAATCATCTGCCCCACCTTCGCGCTCGCCAGGAGGGCGCGCGCCAGGGGGCGGTTCTCGATGCAGGGAATACCATGCTCCTTGGCCATCGCCTTGATGCGCTCCGCGACCTTGCGTTGGCCGATGGCCAGGACAATCGGCGCGGGCGCCTTGAGCGGGTCGTACTGCAGCGCGATGGCGATGTGCGTGGGGTTGGTGATGATCACGTCGGCCTTGGGCACCGACTTCATCATCGAGCGCCGTGCGATGGCACGACCCAGTGTGCGCATGCGCTGCTTGACGAGCGGATCGCCCTCCGATTGCTTCGACTCCTGCTTTATCTCGTCGCGGCTCATCTTGAGCCCCTTCTCGAACTGCCAGACCTGGAAGGCGTAGTCGAAGGCGGCGAAGGCGAGGTAGCAGAGTCCGGATGTGGTCAGCAGTTTCACTGCGTACTTCGTGGTGACGTGCGCGAGACTGCGGGTATCCTGCTGCGACAGCGCCATCAGGTCGTGCCATGCCGCCCCCAGCACGCTGTATACGGCGAATCCCACCAGCACCATCTTGACCAGCGACTTGATGAGGTCCGCGATGGACTGCACGCCCAACAGGCGCTTGGCATTGCGCGCCGGCGAGAGCTTGCCGAAGTCGGGGGTAATAGGCTTGGAGGACAGCACGCCGCGCGCCTGGGGTGCTGCGATGGCGAGACCGATGATCATGAGCGCGCCGCCCCACGTGGCGACGATCAGCACGGTGCGCTTGCCCACCGAGCGGATGAGCGACACCGCCGAGTCGGCGCCTAACGGCGCGGAACCCACGGCGAGGAAACCGTCGGTGAAAATGGCCATCAGCTGCAGTCCCATCGTGCCGCCCATCATGTTGATCAGCAGGGCCGAACCGAGCAGCACGAACGACGTGGTGAGCTCACTGCTGCGCGGAATGCGACCTTCCTGGCGGGTCTCATCACGCTTCTTCTGCGTGGGGGCTTCTGTCTTCTCCTGGTCGGCGAGTGCCATGTCAGCGCACCGTGCCGCCGGTGAGGGCCGTCATGGCGCGCGTCAGCATGCCATCGTACACGCTCTCCCAGCCCAGGAACCACGAGGCAATGAAGGGCAGGGTGGCAATCAGCGTCCCGAGCCCCACGATGATCTGCACGGGGAACGCGAGCTGCAGGATCTGCAGCTGCGGTGCGGCACGGCTCAACACCGCGAGTGCCACGTTGGCAATCAGCACCACCGCAATCACCGGCGCCGCGAACTGCAGCCCGAGCGCGAACAGCGAGCTGCCGAGCGACACCATGCCTCGCAGCCCGGCGGCAATGTCGAGCGAGGTCCCGATCGGAATGCGCTGCGCGCTTGCAGCCAGCGAGTCGAGCATCACCAGGTGGCCGTCGAGCGAGAGCACCAGCACGATGGCGAACAGATGCACGAACTGACCGAGCGCGGTACTCTGCTGTTGTGACAGCGGATCGACGATCGCGCTGCCGGAAAGCCCGATCTGGATCGCGAGGTATTCGCCCGCGGACTCCGCAGCGCCCACAATCAGTGCGGCGCCAAGTCCGATGGCAAAGCCGACCAGCGTTTCGCCGAGGATGGCGACGGGCGTGAGTGCGGGGGGCGCGGTGAGCTGCGACTGCGCCATGGGCACCATGAGGATGCTGAGAAGCACGATCAGCCCGCTCTTCACCCGCACGGGAATGGGACGCGCCGAGAAGACCGGCGCCACCATCACGAGCCCGCTCACCCGCGCACCAAACAGCGCGAGGATCGTGGGAGCGCCCGAAGCGAAGATGTCGAACGTGGCGACCTGCATCAGTTCACGAGCGCGGGCAGGGAGCGGAAGAGGCGCTGCGTGTACTCCACCAGCAGTTGCAGCATCCACGGCAGTCCCACCATGAACACGGCCGCGACCCCCAGGATCTTGGGCACGAACGACAGCGTCTGCTCCTGGATCTGCGTCACCGTCTGCAGCACGCTCACCAGCAAGCCGATGATCAGCGCCACCGTGAGCAGGGGCGCCGCGAGCAGCATGGCGACCAGGATGGCGTCGCGGGCGAGGTCGGTGACGAGGGTGTAGGACATTCTTGAGAAGACGAGAAGACGAGAGGACGAGAGATCTACTTGAAGCCGAGGACGAGCGATTGGATCAACAGCGACCATCCATCCACTAGCACGAACAGGAGCAGCTTGAACGGAAGGGCAATCATGGCCGGGGGGAGCATGAACATGCCCATGCTCATCAGCACCGACGACACGACGATGTCGATCACGATAAACGGCAGGAACAGCACGAAGCCCAGCTGAAACGCGGTGCGTAGTTCGCTGGTGACGAAGGCGCTGGTCAGCACGATGGTCGAGACGTCCTCGATGCGCGCTGGCGGCGCCGTGCGGCTCATCTCCACGAAGGCGGCGATGTCCCGCTCGCGCGTCTGGCGCAGCATGAACTCCCGCATCGGGCCTAACGCATTCTGCATCATCACTCCCTGCTCGATCTTGCCATCCAGCCACGGGGTGATCGCCACGCGATTCACCTCCGTCATCGTGGGGGCCATCACGAAGCCCGTGATGAGCAGGGCCAGGGCGCTGATGAGCTGGTTGGGCGGGGCGGTCTGGGTGCCGAGGGCTTGCTTGAGGAACTGCAGCACGATGAGCACGCGCGTGAAGCTGCTCATCATCAGCACCAACGTGGGCAGCAGCGTGAGCAGGCCGAGCATGATCACCACGCCCACCGTGCCGCTCAGACGCAATCCATCTGTCTGCCCGCCGTCCACCTTGAGGTCGAGCGTGGGCAAGGCGCGGCCGAGCGCGGCGTCGAGGCCGTTACCGGCCGGTGCGGCGGGCGCGGCGCTGGTGGCCTTCTGCGGCTGCGCGACTTGTGCGGCGACTTGTGCGCGCGGTGTGGCGGCTTGCGCCTGGGGCGTGGTGGCCGGCGTATTGCGCGTGGCGGCCGGTGCCGCGGGCGTGGTGCCGCCGGTGGCGGTGGCGGACTGTGCGGCCACCGGGCGCGCGAACGCTCCTGCCGCCAGCACGGAGGTCACCACCAGCGGAAGACCCGCCGAGCGCAGCCCGTGCATCAGGGCGCTCTTGAAGTCGCGATTCGGCGCGGTGTGCGACAGCGCCGAGGTATCCAGCGCCGGAGGCAACACCGGCATGTTCTCGAGCTCGACGATCGGCCGGACGCCGCCCTCGCCAACGCTCACCGCCACCAGCTGCTCGCCGATCCGGACGACGGCGATCCCCTGGCGGGGGCCTAACGACATGCGTTGCACCACCTCGAGGGGAATTGCACCCTGCGCGCGGCCCATTGCTCCGCCCTGCGACACCTTGCGCAGTAACCGCATGGTGATCGCGAGGAGTCCAAGGACGAGCGCAAGCGTGAGCGCCACGCCCACGAGGGAACTGAACGTCACGCGGCGGCCTCGACGATCGGCTTCTTGGAAAGGATGCGCGTGATGCGCACTCCGAAGTGCTCACCCAGCACCACCACTTCGCCCTCGGCGAAGCGGCGATCGCCGACGAAGATGTCGATCGGCTCGCCAGCGAGACGGTCGAGCTGGATCACCGAGCCCCGTCCGAGCCGCAGCACTTCCTGCACCGTCATCGAGGTGCGTCCCAGCTCGATGGACACGGGAAGGGTGAGGTCCAGCAGCATTCCGATGGGCACCTCGCCGCCGCCGGAAAGCGCGGCGGTGATCTCCTCGAAATTCGCCTCATACGGTTCGGGGGCGTGTGATTCCGGTGCGGTCATGGTGTCTGTGTCCGGGTGAGCGGGAGGGTGTTGGATTCGGGGGCGGGAAGAATCCCGTCCGTGATGCGAACGGCGAGCGACGCGCCGATGCGGCCCGGCGCTCCGAGATAGCGGCGCTGCGAACCGAGCAGCACGTCGAGTTCGGCGGTGCGCGGAATGCCGGTGGAGAGCACGCTGCCGCTCGAGAGGGCGAGCAGCTCCCGCATCGAAATGCGGAAGGCGGGCAGTCGCGCGGATACCGGGAGGCGCGTGCCGCGCACGGAGTGTTCCGCCACTTCGCGATTCTGCGTGCGTTCCTCCGACGTGCCGAGTACGGTCACCCGCGCCTCGGTGCCGCCGGCGAAGAAGTGCTCGAGCGCCGCGAACGGGAGACAGATGAGCAGGAGGCTGCGGGTCTCGGCGGCCGTGACTTCGATGTTGGCCACCAGCACCGGATCCTCGCGGTTGGCGATGCGAAGGATTTCCGGGATGGACTCGAAGCCGGTGAGGCCGAGATCCATCGCGATGTAGTCCTGCCAGACTTCCTGCAGCACCGTGAGCACACGATCGGCCACCATGCGGATCGCCATGCGCTCGATAGGCGTCATCGCGCGGTTCGGCAGCGCGGGCGCGCCGCTGCCGCCGAAGAGGCGATCCACCAGGAAGTAGGCGAACTCGTGACCGAAGTCGATGACGCCCTGCTGTCCGCCGGTCTCGCGCAGCTCAAACGTGTAGGCCGCGCACGGCGTCGGCAGCGAGAGGGAGAACTCCTCAAAGGAGAACTGCTCCACACTCTGCAGCGAGAGCCGGACGCCTCCGCGCACACGACCGAGCAACCATCCCTCCAACGACTTCACGAAGCGCTCGTACATCGCTTCCAGCATGCGCAGCTTCTCTTTCGAGATGCGGTGCGGGCGCCGGAAATCGTAGATCTGCGCGTCGCGCGTGTCCTGGCGAGGAATCGGCGGCAGCGCCACGCCTGATTCGTCGCCCCCTCCACCGAGGAGGGCGTCGATCTCGTTCTGAGAGAGTGCGCCGGAGCCCACGGCTTATTGGATGACGAACTGTGGGAAATACACGCGCCGGATCTGCTTCGGCTTGTCGAACAGCACGCTGAGCGAATCGGTCAGCTGCACCTTGAGGCTTTCGCGGATCTTCATGTCGGTGAGCTCCTCAACCGTGCGAGCTCCCATCACGCGCAGCAGGATGTCGCGCGCCTCGGGCTCGCGGGCTTTGAGCTCCTCCACGCGCTTGGCGTCGCTGAACTCCACCGCCGCGGCGAGCATGAGGAAGCGCGATCCCCCGGAACCCGCGGGATTGAGCACCAGGTTGTCGATGACGTGCAGGCCATTTGCGCCGCCGCCGCTGCTGTCCTTCCCTGCGCCGTGCTCGCCGGCTTCTGCGGTGTCACCGTGCGCGCCGGCGCTGTCGGCACCCGGAATGGCGTTATAGCCCGACTTCTTGGCGAGCATGTGCCCGACGGCGAACACGCCAGCGGCCGAGCCGAGTAGAAGGGCGCCGACCAGCGCGCCGATCAGCACAGGCCCCTTCAAGCCCTTCGCTGGCGGTGCCTCGTTTTCTGCGGGTGCAACGGATTCGTCTGACATGTGGTAGCTGGATCGTGAGCGAACGTG
>JBDSVW010000008.1:0-4584 GCA_039927015.1 Gemmatimonadaceae bacterium
CGAATGCGATGTTTGTAGTCGAGCAAGGCGTGCTGGATCTCTTCAATGATGCGGATTGTTGATCGTGCCGTTTTCTCGACGGCAAGTAGCATGTAGAGCGTCCATTCCTCCCATGCCGCCTCATCACGCACCTTCTGCAGCAGGTTGTAATACTGGAGTTTGGTACGCACGATGTGGCGGCTGAGGTAGAGCACCGGGATATCGAGCAGGCCGCTCATCACCAGGAAGAGCACGTTGATGATCCGACCCGTCCGTCCATTTCCGTTGTAGAATGGATGGATGCTCTCGAACTGGTGGTGAACGATGGCCATCTTCACCAGCGGGTCGACATCGAACCGTCGGTCATCGTTGATGAACGATTGCAGGTCGGCCATCAGTTCTTCGACTTGCTGAGCGCTTTGAGGGGGTGTGTAGACAACCAAACCGGAGGCGTCCCGCAGGGTCGTTCCTGGAAGTTTTCGGAAGCCCGCGTGATTTCGCTCGAGTTCGGCCTGCATCTCCACGATGTGGGCATTCGTCAGCAGCCCGGCCTCGCGCACGCGTTTGTATCCGATTCGAAGCGCGCGCGCATAATCACGCACCTCCTTCGCCGCGGGACTATGTGCCAGGTCGGGAAAGGCATCGCTGCGGAAGAGATCGTCGTGGCTGGTTATGATATTCTCGATCGCCGAGCTGTCCTTGGCCTCCTGCAGTGCGAGGGTGTTGATCAGCACGCTCTGGTTGGGAATCGAGGCCGCAACTCCCTTCAGCTCGGCCAGCTCTCTACTCGCAGCAACCGTAGCCCTGAGGATCGCAGGTGTTGCAAAGCGATGGGGATCGAGTCTGCTGAGCCGCTCCATCTTATCCTCGGCTGAATTATGTATAGATAATGGCACTAATCTATACACGTTTTCCTAAAGTGTATAGATCTTAGCCTTTATCTATACACGTCCAACGGAAATGCATAGAGTTCAGCCTCTTTCTATGCATATCCGTACGTATCCATCAGTCGTCGGCAACCACCCAGCCCCGCGCCCATGCATCGCATCTTCCTCCAGTCAGTCGCTTCATTCCTCGCGGCAAGCCTGCTCGGCTCCACCGCCACCGCCCAACAACCCACCGCCCCCCACAACCAGTCCATCACTGCTCCGCGCATGCGCGCCGACCTGATGTTCCTGGCCGGCGACGGATTCCGCGGCCGCCTCACGAACACGCCTGAGAACGACCTGGCAATGGAATGGGTCAAGGCGCGCTTCGACTGGCTGGAACTCAAGCCGATGGGCTCCGGCGGATCGTTCTTTCAGCCATACCAGCTGATGATGTCGTCGTTAGGCGAGGGCAGCGAGCTGGCGCTCAACTGGGGCGAGGCGACGTCGCGGCATGTCACCTTCAGCGACTTCTATCCGCACCGCTTCTCCGGCACGGGACGGGCGAGCGGGCCGGTGGTCTTCGCGGGCTTCGGCATCAGCGCGCCAAAGCTGGGGCGCGACGACCTCACGGGCGACGTGCGGGGCAAGGTGGTGCTGATGCTGGATCACGAGCCGGGAGAGAACGACCCGAACTCTCCGTTCGACGGCGTGGTGACCTCGGAGTACTCGAGCCAGCTGCGCAAGACGCTGGCGGCGCAGGAGAAGGGGGCGATCGGGGTGCTGTTCGTGGCGGATGTGCAGAACCACGGAGGGCAGGAGAACTTCGAGGGCGCGGCGCGGGGATATTGGCCAGAGCAGGCGCCGCACCTGGAGCGCTACCAGCTGGCCGCGTGGGTGCAGCAGGTGCGCATCCCGGCGGGGCAGGTCTCGGTGCAGCTGGCGGAGCAGATGCTGCGCGGCGGCGGCAAGTCGCTGGAGGCGCTGGCGAGGGCGGCGGAGCCGAACGCGCGTGGGGCGCTGGTAGCGCTGCCGGGGGTGACGGCGACGCTCACGGCGAACGTGACGCGGCACGTGGTGCCGGACCGGAACGTCGTGGCCGCAATCGAAGGGAGCGACGCACGGCTCAAGGATGAGTACGTAATTATCGCGGCCCATGTGGATCACAATGGCATGGACGGTGACCAGCTCTACGCGGGCGCTGATGACGATGGATCGGGCACGGTGGCGTTGCTGGCGATTGCCCAGGCGTATGCCCAGGCCGCAGCTGACGGGCAGCGGCCGAAGCGATCGGTGCTGTTCATCGCCTTCAACTCCGAGGAGCGGGGGCCGCTGATGGGTTCGTGGGGCTACACCGAGAATCCGGTGGTGCCGCTGGATCAGACGGTGGCGGTGCTCAACATGGACATGATCGGGCGCAACGAGGAGATCCCGATCGGGGGCAGCGGGCGTTTCCGCGGTTACTCGGTGCAATCGGCGGAATCCAACAAGAACAGCATCAACCTTGTCGGCTTCAGCAGGAGTTCAGGGCTCACGGCGGCGATCGACAAGGCGAACGCCGCGTTCGGTCTCACGCTCAAGAAGGAGTACGACAACATCACTTCCCAGATCCTGCGGCGGAGCGACCAGTGGCCATTCCTGCAGCGCGGGGTACCAGCCATCTGGTTCCACACGGGACTGCATCCGGATTATCACACGATCTACGACCGTCCGGAGAAGATCGAGTACGCCAAGATGGAGCGCATCGCCCGGCTGGTGCATCAGGCGAGCTGGGACCTGGCGAATGGCGAGGGCAGGCCGGTGCTCGACAAGCGTTAGGCGCGTGATGCAGAAAGGACCCGCCGGCGTACAGCCGGCGGGTCCTTCGTTGCATCGCGCCGTGCGGCAGCTGCAGCCGTCAGACGATGAATGGATCCACGATGGCCAGCACCGCCTGCATGCTCAGCGGCTCATCGAATGCCTCGGTGATCTCGTCGAGGCCCACCTGGTTGAGCGAGGTGAGGTCGATGCCGAGCTGCGACGACTTTTCCTCGCCCGCATAGACGGCCGCCGTTCCCGGAATTTCGGTCAAGTTGCGGGTGATCCAGCCCTCGTTAGGTGCCAGCTCGGAGAAATTGCCACGGAGACGCCGTACCTCGGAGGCGTGACGCGCCTCGACGGAGTGGATCGTGAGCGCCGCGGTGAGCACGCTCGGATAGGGCTGTAAGGCGCCGGCCTGGCCCTTGTACGCCCGCACGCCGGTATCCTCGAAGGCCTGTGCGACCGCCTTGAACGTGTCGTAGTTGGAGAAGACGTCGGCGTAGGGGCCGTTGCCGGAGCCGTTGCCGGCGGTGAAGTCGAACGTGGGCTTGGAAACGGCTGCGCCACCCAACGTGCTGAGCAGATACTGCACGTGCGCGTTCTCGTGCGCCTGAATCGTGGTGAAGATGGCGCGATCGGACGAGGGAATCAGGCCCGCCTTGCCCACCCCCATGTTGTAGAACTCGGACTCGAGATACTCGAGCGTGAGGGCGAAGTTGAGCACCTTCACGACCACGGAGGGCAGTCCGCCCTGCGCGAAGGCATCGCGCGACAGCGCGGCGACGGCCACGGGAATCGAGGCCATGCGCAGGCCTGCAGCAATCGCGGCGGAGGTGGTGGCGCCGCGCTTGAGTGCCGAACGACGGGACAGGAGGCGCTCGCCAACGTCGGCATCGATCAATCCGAGAAGAGTGTTGTCTTTCATGGGAAATATCTCCTAGGTATTGATCGCGGTGATCGTGTCGACGATGAACGGGTCAGCGGCCGCTAACACCGTGGTGGGCGAGAAGGCGTTGTCGAATGCATCGGGAGCGAAGAGGCGCGTGCGGGGCTCCAGCAGGTCGCGAATGGCGGCGGCGTGTCGCGCCTCGACCGAGACGATCTTGCCGGCAACCAGCAGGTAGCGCTCGCTCTTGAGGTAGTGGGCAGCGCCGTTGTAGGCTGCAACTCCCAGATCCTCGAAGGCCATCGCGGTCTTGAGCACGCTTCGGCGATTGGTGAAGTCCACCGCGCTGAAGTCCGGGGTGAGATTCGGGATCTTCGCGCTGCCGAGCGCGGCGGCGAAGAAGTCGCGGTGCACCACCTCGTGGTCGCGCACGTCGGTGAGCAGGCGGCGCTCGGACGCACTGATTCCCGCGTACGGCGACGCGATCACCATCACGTAGAAGGCGGCCTCGAGCTGCTCGAGTGCGTAGGCGTAGTTGAGGACACCGAGGTCAGTGGAGAAATCCAGCGTGACGCTGGCACTCTGCCCGATATCGGCGTTGCCGGCGACGCCAAGCATCGCGGGGCCGGCGACATCCTTGGCGCAAGCGGCGAGGACACCTGGCAGTGCGAATGCGAGTCCCCCCAATCCGGCCGCGCGCAAGAAGCGCCGCCGGTCCGCCGTCAGGGTTCCGGCGACATGCGTGTCGCGGGACGCATCGTGCGCCCCTTCGTGCTCGCTTTTCATAGATCTCCTCCCGGAGAATGACCGACGAATGAGGCCGCGAACGCGATCCGGTCGGCCACGGATATCGTTCTGTACCGTCATGAGGGCGGACGAGTCCGGTGAAGACCGGACCAAGGCCGCGGGACAACGACTCGACGTCGCGCCCCAAAGCCACAGGTGGGATGTCCTTATGATGACGATACGCTTCACAGACAGAGCGGACAATCTCCCGTAAGGGGAATATCAACCCGCGACACCATGCGCGGATGAATGGCAGCTGACGAGAAG
>JBDSVW010000009.1:0-32598 GCA_039927015.1 Gemmatimonadaceae bacterium
CAAGATGAATGGCTACCAGTTCATGGTGGCCAACGAGGTCATGCGAGGCCGCTTCCGGAAGGATCCGTCAAAGCCGGCAGCCATCGTGCCGAACACCGTCACGGACTTCACCATCGACCTGCACACGCAGGCCTACACGTTCAAGGCCGGCCACCGTGTGATGGTCCAGGTGCAAAGCACGTGGTTTCCCCTCATCGACCGGAATCCCCAGAAGTTCGTGCCGAACATTTTCGAGGCGAAGGAGAGCGACTTCACAGTCGCCACGCATCGCGTGTATCGCTCGGCGCAGCATGCGTCGAAGATTGTGCTGCCAGTGGTGCAAAGAGTGGCGCAATAGAAGACGGGAAGAGGAGAAGACGAGAAGAGGAGAAGACGAGAAGACGAGAAGAGGAGAAGACGAGAAACGCGCCGCCCCAACCTCGTCTTCCCGTCTTCTCGTCCTCCCGTCCTCTCACCTCATATTCTCCGCCATCGCCTTCGCGAAGCCGCTGCAGCTCATCAGCGTTGCGCCCTCCATCATCCGCTCGAAGTCGTACGTCACCTTCTTCTGCCCGATCGTCTTGTCGAGCGAGGAGATGATCAAGTCGGCGGCTTCGTTCCACCCCATGTAGCGGAACATCATCTCGCCCGAGAGAATCACGGAGCCCGGGTTCACCTTGTCCTGGTCCGCATACTTCGGCGCGGTGCCGTGCGTTGCCTCGAACACGGCGTGTCCGCTGATGTAATTGATGTTGGCGCCGGGGGCGATGCCGATGCCGCCCACCTGCGCGGCGAGCGCATCGGAGATGTAGTCGCCGTTCAGGTTGGGGGTCGCGATCACGCCGTACTCGCGCGGGCGCGTAAGGATTTGCTGGAGGAATGCATCGGCAATCACGTCCTTGATCACGATGCCGTTCGGCAGCTGGCACCACGGACCGCCGTCGATCTCCACCGCGCCGAACTCCTCCTTCGCCAGCTCGTAGCCCCAGTCACGGAAGGCGCCTTCCGTGAACTTCATGATGTTGCCCTTGTGCACCAGCGTCACGCTCATGTAACCGTACTGCATCGCGTACTCGATCGCGGAACGCACCAGGCGCTTGGTGCCCTCGGAGGACATCGGCTTGATCCCGATTCCGCTCGTCTCGGGGAAGCGGATCTTCTTCACCCCCATCTCGTTCTGCAGGAAGCCGATGAGCTTCTTCGCCTCCGCCGTGCCGGCTACCCACTCGATGCCCGCGTAGATGTCCTCGGTGTTCTCGCGGAAGATCGTCATGTTCACGTCCTGCGGACGCTTCACGGGCGAGGGCACTCCTTCGAAGTAGCGCACCGGCCGCACGCAGGCGTACAGGTCCAGTTGCTGCCGCAACGCCACGTTGAGCGAACGGATACCGCCCCCGGTCGGTGTGCCTAACGGGCCCTTGATCGCCACCAGATGGTGCAGGATGGCCTTCAGGGTGTCGTCCGGCATGTACGTGTCCAGCTTGGCCTTGGCCTTGTCACCCGCCAGCACCTCGAACCAGACCAGCTTCCGCTTGCCGCCGTACGCCTTCTCCACCGCGGCATCGAACACCAGCTGCGACGCGCGCCAGATGTCCGGCCCGGTGCCGTCGCCCTCGATGAACGGAATGATCGGGTGGTCGGGGACCACCAGCTTGCCATCACGCAGGGTGATGGTCTCGCCCCCGGCAGGTGTGGTGAGATGCGTATAGGTCGGTGCACTCGACATGCGGCGCTCGGCAAGTGATCGGTGAACGAACAGGGGCGCGGCCGGGGCCGCGCGCAGACGGATGTCGTGCGGCCGGGGCCGCGCGGCATGGACGAAACCTAGTTTCGGTGTGGCATCCGTCCAGCCGAATGCCGAGAAGACCTCGCGCGCGATTGCGGCGCCACTCAGATTGCCGCAGCACTTCCCACCTTCCAGCTCGCTCGCCATGACCAACGCGCTCACCGGCAAGATTGCCCTCGTGACCGGAGGAACCCGCGGCATCGGCCGCGCCATCTCGCTGGCTTTTGCCCGTGCCGGGGCACGCGTGGTGGTCTCCTCCCGCAAGGAGGCGGCGGTCGAAGAAACGGTGGCCGCAATGCGCGGGGAGGGACTCCTGGCCGAGGGGATTCCCGCGAACGTCGGTCGCCTCGACGAGGCTCTCGCGCTGGTGGATCGCGCGGTTGAGCTCACCGGCGGCGTGGATATCATCGTGAACAACGCGGCGGCCAATCCCGTTTACGGCCCGGTGCAGGACACGACCCCCGAGGCGTACGCGAAGATCATGGACGTGAACCTGCGCGCGCCGTTCGAGATCGCGAAGCGTGCGCTGCCGGCCATGGTCGCGCGCGGTGGCGGTACGATCATCAACATCTCATCCATCGGCGGCATCTCGCCGGAGGAATCCCTTGGCATCTACAGCGTGAGCAAGGCCGCGTTGATCAGCCTCACGCAGGTGATGGCGCGCGAATGGGGACACAGTGGCGTGCGGGCGAACGCCATCTGTCCCGGCCTCATCAAGACCCACTTCAGCCAGGCGCTGTGGGGCGATGACCAGCGGCTGCAACAGACGCACGATACACAACCGATTCCCCGCATGGGGGAACCGGACGACGTGGCGCACATGGCGCTCTTCCTCGCCTCGCCCGCCTCGTCGTTCTGCACGGGCGGTGTGTACATGGTGGACGGCGGCTACACAATCTGAGCCGCGACGGGTGCGCGGCGGGGCGGGACGGCCTTACGAGGGAAAGACCTCGAACACACCCGCCGCTCCCATGCCACCGCCGATGCACATCGTGACCAGGCCGTGCCCACCGCCGCGGCGCGCCAGCTCGTGGAGGAGCTGCGTGGTGAGCTTCGCGCCGGTGGCGCCTAACGGGTGACCGAGGGCGATGGCGCCACCGTTCACGTTCACGCGGTCCATCGGCATCTCCAGCGTGCGCGACACGGCCAGTGCCTGCGCCGCGAACGCTTCGTTGAACTCGATGAGGTCCATCTGCGACATCGTGAGGCCGGCCTTGGCTAGCGCCTTCGGGACCGCCTTCACCGGGCCGATGCCCATCACGTCGGGCGCGACACCCGCCGCCGCAAAGGAGACGAAGCGCGCCAGCGGTCGCAGCCCCAGCGACGCGGCGCGCGTACTGCTCATCAGCACAAGCGCGGCGGCGCCGTCGGAGAAGGGAGAGGAGTTGCCGGCCGTCACGCTACCGCCAAGCTTGAACGCGGCAGGCAGCTTGCCCAGGCGCTCCATCGTGGTGTCGGAGCGCACCAACTCGTCCCGCGCGAAGAGTCCGTCTTCCACCTCCTTCTTCGCGCCATTCCACGTAACCCGCTCCACCGGCACCGGCACGATCTGGTCGGCGAAGGCACCACGCTCCAGCGCTTCAGAGGCCTTGCGATGACTGTCAAGCGCAAAGGCATCCTGGTCTGCGCGGCTCACCTGCCAGCGGTCGGCGACGCGCTCGGCGGTGAATCCCATGGCGATCATCTCCTCGGACATGGCGTAGTGCAGCCGGGTGTGGTAGCCCGACATCGGCACCTGGCTCATCATCTCGACGCCGCCCGCCACCACGACGTCGGTCATGCCGCTCATGATGGATTGGGCCGCCATGGCGACCGTCTGAAGGCCGGAGGAGCAGAAGCGGTTCACCGTCGCAGCCGGTACCTCGACGGGCAGGCGCGCCCGCAGCACCGCGAGGCGTGCCACGTTGAGGCCCTGCGACGCCTCCGGCATCGCGCAGCCCCACAGCACGTCGTCAATCGTGGCCGGATCGAGGTCCGCGCGCTTGATCGCCTCCTGCAGCACGAGCGCCGAGAGATCGATCGGGTGCACACCGGCGAGCGAGCCGTCCTTCTTGCCCCGGCCCACCGCCGTCCGAACCGCGCTCACGATCACTGCGTCTGGCATGTCTGAACCTCTCCGTCCGAATCATCGGAAGCAGGGAAAGCACCAACCGGTGCGGCTCGCGGGCCGCACCGGCGCGCTGGATTAGTTGCGAAGCGGCTTGCCGGTCTTGAGGGTGTGCGCGATGCGCTCCTGCGTTTCCTTCGTGCCCAGCAGCGCGAGGAATGCTTCGCGCTCCAGGTCCAGGATGTCCTGTTCCGTGACGTCGCGCGGGGGGCCGTCACCCCCGGACAGCACGTACGCCACCTTGGTCGCGATGGTGACCTCGTGCGCCGTGATGTATCCCGCCTCCCGCATCGCCCACACGCCGTACAGCAGGTTGCCTAACGCCTCGCGCCCAAGGGCACGAATCGTCATCGGGGCCGGCGCCACGTAGTCGGGCGCCAGGTTCAGCACCCGCGCCTTGGCGTCGGTGAGCAGGCGAGAGCGGTTCATCGCGATACGATCGGGGTCCCGCAGGAAGCCAAGGCGGCGGGCGTCGAGCGCACTCGTGCTGGTGGTCGCCATCGTGATCAGCTTGAACGCGCGCTTCACGGCCTCGAACGGGTCGGCCTCCTCGTACGGCGCGAGGTCGCGCGTGAAGCGGAAGAGCAGCTCCTTCGTCCCCCCTCCGCCCGGCAGCAGGCCCACGCCGACTTCCACCAGCCCCATGTACAGCTCCGCGTGCGCCTGGATCCTCGCCGCATGCAGGGCGAACTCGCAGCCCCCGCCTAACGTCAAGCCGAACGGCGCGACCACGATCGGAAAGGGCACGCGCCGGAGCGACATCACGCTCTGCTGGAACTGGTGCACGCTCGCCTCGAGCGCCGTCCAGTTGCCGTCGGCCACCCCCCGCACCACGGCGCCAAGGTCCGCGCCCGCCGAGAAGGTCCGGGGGTCGGCGTTGCCGATGACGAGGCCCGCGTAGCCTTCCTTGCGAATGATACCCTCCGCCGACTCGAGCAGCGACAGGACGCCGGCGCCCAGCGTGTTCATCTTGCCGCGGAACTCCAGCAGCAGCACACCGTCCCCCAAGTCGAGCAGCAACGCATCGTCCGTCTTGCCCACCGCACCGGCGCGCATGTGCACGAGGGCGAGGTCGATATGGTTCGGGATGCCCTCGATGGGGGCGTAGTCGCCCGCGTCGGTCAGGTGGCGCCGGCCGCTGCTGAGGTCGCGGTAGAACGCTTCCTGCGCCTTGGCGAGCAGGGGAGGGGTGCTCCAGCCGCGCTGCGACACGGCCTCGCGGAGCAGGTCGACGCCAATGGCGTCGACCTGGCGGAAGGGACCCATCTCCCAGGCATAGCCCCACTCCATCGCGCGATCGACCGAGACGATCTCGTTGGCCAGCAGCGGTGCCTTGTCGATGGCGTAGTGCGACACCGTCAGCAGCAAATCGCGCAGGAACTCGGCCCCCGTGCCGCCCGCGGTGAAGAGGGCGCGCAAGCGCTTGGCGAGGGGCAGCGCGGCGAGGAAGTCGAGCTCCGGAAAGTGCGCCGGCGCCTGCGGGTGATACTCCAGGGTCCTCCAGTCGAGCGTGAAAATCGACTTCTGCTCGCGCTTGTAGAAGCCAGCGCCGCTCTTCTCCCCGAGTCGTCCGGAAGCAATGAGCTGCCCCACCCAGGCCGGCAGGGTGAGATCCTCACCCGATGTAGTCGACATGCCGGCCGCGACATGGGCCAGCACGTCGATGCCGGACATATCGCCGGTACGAAAGGTCGCGGACTTCGGCCGGCCGATGAGCGTACCCGTCAGCGCATCCACCTGGTCGATGGTCAGGTCGTGCTGCTCCATCAGCCGCAACGTCCGCACCATGCCATAGATCCCCAGCCGGTTGGCGATGAAGCCCGGGACATCCTTGGCGATCACCACGCCCTTGCCCAGCATCCGCTGCGCGAATTCGCGCATGGTCGCGAGCACCTCGGACGATGTGTCGGCGGTGGGAATGAGCTCCAGCAGGTGCAGGTAGCGCGGGGGATTGAAGAAATGCGTGCCGAGGAAGAAACGGCGAAACTCCGCGCTGCGACCCGCCGACAGCACGTGCATGGGAATGCCCGAGGTGTTGGACGACACAATCGCGGTCGGCTTTCGCAGGGGCTCGATGCGCGCATACAGCGCCTGCTTGGGCCCCGCCTGCTCGATGATGGCCTCGACGATCCAGTCGCAGTCCGCCAGCAGGCGCAGGTGATCCTCGGTGTTGCCCGTCGTGATGAGCGCGACGCGGGCGGGATCCATGAACGGCGCAGGCTTCGCCTTGAGCGCACGTTGCAGGGCGCCGCGCGACACACCATTCCGGTCGGGCTCCCCCGGGACGTCGAGCAGTACCACAGGAAGACCCGCAGACGCCACCAGCGCCGCGATGCCACTTCCCATTGTCCCCGCTCCGACGACGCCCACCTTCGCGATCCGCATCAGTACTCCACTCGTGAGTAGTATTCAGGGCAAGTTCCCACAGCCACCGTAGCGAGGGAAGTGGGGAGGCGCAATGCGACGACACCGAACGAAGCCCCGGATTACCGCGTTCGAGTAGGGTCGGGTGCCGTGTCCCTCGCTCGCAGCTTCCGCGTCACGACCCGCACCACTACGCTCCAGACATGCCTCGACTCTTCGTGCGCCTCGCATCGCTCGGCCTGATCCTGCTGCCGATGTCCATGCCGGCGCAGCTTCCTTCCGCGGACTCCCTGATGACACCGGGTGTGTCGCAGGCGCTCGCCGTTCGGCGCGCAGCGCGCATCACCAATGTGCGCTACGACCTCCTGCTGGATGTGACGCAGGGCGACACGGCGCGCGGACGCGTCTCCATTCGCTTCCAGTTGCGACGGCCGGGCGACGTGATCGTGGACTTTCGCGGGTCGGGGCTCGCCCGCGCACGCGCGAACGGGCTTGCCCTCGGCACGGTGACCTACAACGGCTCCCACATCCATATCCCGGCCAGTGCCGTCCGGGCCGGCGCGAATCGTCTCGACTTCGAGTTCACGACCCCCATCGCCGCCGCGGGGGCGAGCATTATCCGGGTCAGGGATCCCTCCGATTCCGCGACGTACCTCTACACGCTGCTCGTTCCCAACGACGCCAACCTGCTCTTTCCCTGCTTCGACCAGCCCGACCTCAAGGCGCGCCTGACGCTGACGCTGGCCACCCCGTACGGTTGGAAGGCCGTCTCGAACGGCCAGCGGCTCGGTGCCGATTCGTCGTCGCGCGGGCTCGTGTACACCTTCCGCGAAACGGAACCGATCAGCACGTACCTCATGGCGTTCGCCGCCGGCCCATGGGCGGAGTTTACGGCCAAGGGCACCAAGCGACCCATCACGCTCTACGCGCGCCAGTCACGCCGGCAGGACGTCGAGGCCGACTCGATCATCCTCGCAAACGACCGCGCGGTCACCTGGCTCGAACGCTACTTCGGCTCGCGCTTTCCCTTTCAGAAGTTTGACATCGTGCTCGCGCCATCGTTCCCATTCGGAGGCATGGAGCATCCGGGGGCGATCTTCTACAACGAGGAATCGTTCGTGTACCGCGAGCGGCCAACCCTGCCGCAGCGGTTAGGCAGGACGGCGACGATCTTTCACGAGGTCGCCCACCAGTGGTTCGGTGACTTCGTGACCATGCAGTGGTTCGATGACCTGTGGCTCAAGGAGGGGTTCGCCACGTACATGGCGGCGAAGATGCAGGACTCGCTGCAGCCTTCGGCGGGCGCATGGAAGACCTTCTACCTGCGCAACAAGCCTGCGGCGTACGCGGTGGACGTCACCGAGGGCACGACGCCCGTCTGGCAGAAGCTTGGCAATCTCGATCAGGCCAAGAGCAACTACGGCGCAATGGTCTACAACAAGGCGCCGGGCGTGATCAAGCAGCTCGAGTACCTGGTAGGCGAGGAGCAGTTCCGTCGCGGCATCGGGGCATTCCTCAAGGCGCACGCGTACGGTAACGCCACCTGGCGCGACCTGCTGGCGGCCATCGGAACCGCTTCGCAACGGTCCCTCACGGCATGGGGGGACGACTACATCCTTCGCCCGGGCATGCCCCTGCTCGAGCAACGACTCGTCGTGAAGGACGGCAAGATCGAGCACTTCGCGCTGCTGCAGCGGCCCGCCCAGACGCTATCCGGAACGCGTCCGTGGCCGATCAAGCTCGAGGTGGTCGCGGTGCCGGTGCAGGGAGAACCCCTGCGCATCCCGCTGACCATCACGAAGGACAGCACCGAGGTACCGGAGCTGAAGGGGCGGGACGCCCCAAGATTCATCTATGCCAATGGGCAGGATTACGCCTACGCCCTCACGCTGCTCGACCCGGCGAGCGTTTCCTCGCTGGAACGCGACATCGGGCAGGTGAAGGACCCGTTCCTGCGCGCCATGCTCTGGGGCTCGCTCTGGGACATGGTGCGGGAGGCGTTGCTCAGCCCCGAGCGATTCGTCCGGCTGGCCCTCCGGGAATTGCCCCGCGAATCGGACGAGCAGATCGCGGCCGGCATCATCAGCCGGTTGAGCCGAGCCACGACGGCCTATCTCGCCCCCCTGCAGCGTGATGCCTTCCTCCCTGACGTGGAACGCGCGCTGTTGGCGGGCAGCAGCGATTCGTCCATCGGGTATGGCATCAGGAAAGCGCATCTGGACGCGTTCGTGCGCGTCGCCGCCACCGGCCCTTCGGTTGCGCAGTTGGCGTCGCTGCTGGACAGCGCGACCATCGCTGGGGAGCCGCTGCGGGCGCCCACCCGCTGGTCCATCGTCACGCGTCTCATGACGATGAATGCCCCCGACGCCCAGGCCCGCCTCGAGGCGGAGGTGGCGAGGGACCAGACGCCAGATGGCGCCCGGCGCGCATTCGTCGCACAGGCCGCTCGGCCGGACTCGGCAACACGGTCGGAGTACTTCACACGTTACTTCAACGATGATACGCTAAACGAAGAGTGGGCAACCGCTTCGCTTGGTGCATTTAATGCTCTAGAAGTGCAGGAGCTCACGCTGCCATTCCTCACGGCGGCGCTCGATTCGGTGCCGTGGATCCAGAAGAACCGGCGCATTTTCTACCTCGGTTCCTGGATCAATGCCTTCATCGACGGACATACATCCGAGGCCGCGCTCGCGATTGTGCGGGACTTTTTGGCCAGCCGCCCCGATTTGCCAACCGACCTCCGCGCCAAGGTGCTCCAGGCCGCCGATGATCTCGAGCGCACGGTCCGCATTCGACGAGCGTTCGGCAACGTCGCGTCGCGCGGTCCGACGTTGCCTTGGCCAGCCGGTACCCCCCACGAACCCCGCTAACGTGATTCGGGAGTGCCCATCAGCTTTGCGTTGAACTCGTGGCTTTTCCCGCGGGGAATGGACAGCGTAGTCCAGTCGCCGCCGCGCAGGTGCTTGGCCAGGAAGACGATCTGCCCCACGTGATGTCCGTAGTGATCGACCTGCCGTAGAACGGCCATGGTCACGCTCAGGGACTCGCCGCGGATGTGCACGGTTCCCCCCACGTCCTCCGCACGCAGCGCGGCCAGGGCGGCGAACACGCAATCCCAGCCCGCGCTCCACCAGGCCATTACCTGCTCCCGCGAGCGGTCGTCGGGAGCAATGAACTCGTCGTCGCGTTGGCGGTCGGGCTTCTCACCGTCGGTCGTGAGAAAATCCGTCCATCGCGAGAGCATGTTGCCATGCATGTGCTTCACGATCACCGCGACGGAATTCATCTCGGGGTCGAGCACATCGAAGAGCTGAGTGTCCTCCAGTTGAGACATCGCCCGCTCCGCCATCTTTTGCTGCCTGCGGAATACCGAGACGGCTTCGTCGACGAACTGCGATTCGAACGCGGACATGAGTGCTCGCGGAGAGAAGGAATGCCGAGCAGCCGAGAGGGGGCGGTCGGCGATGCGATACGCGCGTGAGGAGCGAGAATAGTGCCCATTTCCGGAGGGCGACATCCCTCCCGAGGCGACAATAATGCCCGTTTCTGGAGGGCGACATTCTGCCGGCTCCTTTGCGTCGCGCGCGGCAAAATCCCGCTGTTCTCGCGCCGTGCGTGACTTTCCGCACATGCACGCAATGTGGAAAACGATTCACGCGCCTCCGTCATGCGCTAGAATTCGTGGTGGAACTCTTTTGCTCCGAACGACTTAGTTCGCCAGTCACCGTCACCGCATTCGAAGAACTGTGACCGCGGGCACGCGGCGTGCAAGAAACTCCTGCGTCGGACCTTGTGAAAAGCTGGGCGGCACGAAATTATAGCCACCCAATTACAACTCCCGGTGTGGGACCATGCTAGCTCCGCTCAGTCCGTTGGACGCGTACCGTGACGATCTCAACCGGCTTCATCGCCGGTCTGAATTCGGCAACGCGGATACCGTCTGGCTTCTACTCGCGCATTGCCTGGGCCGCCTGAGCAAGGTGGGCGATGCCGTTCGTGACCAGTTGGCTGCGCAATCGGCCAACGCACTGCGCGACCTCGCGGACTCTGCTGACAGTCTCGATGAGTCGGATTCGGCGCATGTGAGCGACCTCCGCATGCTCATCACCGGGCTCTCGGCGATCGAGACCCGAGCGGGTGCCGACGCGCTCTCCCGCGCGTGCCGCGGCTTCGCGGCTCGCATGGCGGATGCCGGCGCGCTGGCCGTCGCGTTCTCGGTGATTGGCTGCGCGCGAAACGTCGCCATGGATGCGTCCGACCGGGAGCGCGGACTTCTCGCGGCCGATCAGGCCCGCATCGCCCGTCAGCTGGGCGAACTGGATTCCGCCGAGGAGTTGTACCGCACCGCCAGCGCGATCGGCGAACGCTCCTCGGACAGCGAACTGCTCGCTCGGGCTTCCCTCGGCCGGGGCGTCATTTCGCGCGTGCGTGGCAACTATCCCATGGCGCGTACCCTCTTCCAGCACGGGCTCAACCTGGCGGTAAACGCCAAGTCACGCGAGCTGGAATTCTTCGCCCACCAAGGTCTTACGATCGTCACCTGCGTCACGGGTGACTGCGACGCGTCCCTGAGCCATGGGTGGAGCGCCTTCCGCCTGGCCATCGGCGATGTGACACGCGAAGCCGAGACGCTGACGAACATTTCGCAACTCTGTCTCGAGTACGGCTATCCCAGTGCCGCCATCCGAGGCTTCATGGCATCCCTCGCGCGCAGCGAGGTATTGCGGGTGCGTCTTGCCGCGCTTGGCGGCGCCGCGCTGGCGGCCGGCCGCATGTCGGACCGCAGCCTGCTGCAGCGCATCACGCGCGAAATCACGCAGACCGTGGAGCGCTCGGCGCTGTCTTACGAGAATGCGCAGGCGCTGTATCACCTCTCTGCCGCTCATGTCGCCATCGAGGACGAGGTGAACGCGGAACGCTACCGGCAGGAGGTACAGAAGATCGCGAAGGAACGCGGGTACTTCGAGCTCATGCACCAAGCCGAGCGAGACGAAGTCGCACGTGCCGCCACGCTGGCGGCACGGCGCGACCTGGACGTCACTTCGCGCGAGGTGGTATCCTCTCTGGAGCTATTCGAACCAGAAGCGGAGGAGCTCGCGTTCGCCACTACACATTCGGGTTGACGAAGTCGATGTTGGGGTTGACGAAGTCGATGTTGGGATTGACGAAGTCAACATTCGGATTCACGAAGTCGGCATTTGCGCACGCACCGGACTTCACATTGCACTTCGCTTCTGCGGGTCCCATCGGGGAGGAGGAGCAGGCGGCGAGGCTGGCGGCGGCGATGGCATAGGCGGCGATGCGGGTAAAGCGGCTCATGCGAAAATCCTCTGGGCGAGTTGGTGGGCGAAGTGACGGGGGAAGTGTGTAGCGTTGAGCGGCCCCGCACCGACACCGTATGGGCACTCCCCATACACGGTGTAACATTCTGGTCCGGACCTGGGCATGATCGTTGGCACTATCGTTTGGGAATCCTCATCTAAGGCGCGTCTTCAGGACGCGCTGAGGGGCCAAGCGACGGTGCGATTCTGTGAACGACCGGCGGAACTGCGGGCCCTGATCGAGAACGACCTCGCCAGCGTCGTGGTCGTTGACCTCCGGGACAGGGAAGGGAACTCCACGCTCGCGCTGGTGCGCGACATTCGCGAATCGTTCCCCAGCATTCCCGTGCTCCTGTATTGCGCGATTTCCCCTGATACGTCGCGCGACGTGCTCGCCTTCGCCCGGGCGGGCGTGAATGACCTCGTCCTGCGCGACGTGGATGACCTGCGCTGGACGCTGCGCACTGCGCTCTCCACCGCTGCCGATCATTGTTCGGCGCGCACGATCATCGGCATGTTGGAGGGGATTATTCCGCCCAACATCATGCCGATGATTCGCTACTGCCTGGAGAATGGCCGGCGGGCGATGACGGTCGAGGACGTCGCCGAGGCGCTCAGCGTCCATCGCAAGACGCTCGTAGATCGCCTCACGGCCGCGGGCCTTCCGACGCCGAGCGCGGTCATCGCGTGGTGCCGCATGCTCGTGGCGGCCCGGCTGCTTGAGGACCCCGGCCGTTCCATTGAGCAGGTGGCGCTGCTGCTCGACTTCCCGTCCGGCACGTCGCTCCGCAACATGATGAAACGTTACACGGGACTCCGCCCGGGAGAGATCCGCGAGAACGGCGGGGTGCGCTGCGTCCTCCATGCGCTTCGTCGCGAGCTGGTCGCCACCAGCGACGACCGCCGCTGACGGGAGTACGCACCGGCGGCGATGCGTGGCGTCGGTGCCCGGCACACGCCGTGTCGGCCATAGGACGTGCGCCGCCCTCACCGGCGCCCTCCTCGCTCGCCATCTGAACACTCCGTGCGAGGTCCACATCGCGACATCGTCGTTAGGCCGAGGTCACGACGAGCGAGGCGTCATCCAACAGCTCGACGACCGCCGTGCGCTCGGCTATCAGGCTGCGGAAGAGCGGACTGTCCAGGAAGTGGTGTTGATGCCCGCCTTCCGTTCCGCTTTTCTGGCATGTGCAGGACATGTCCCGCATGACCGCAGCGCCCGTGGCGTCGCCGACCTTCAGTGGAAAGGGGCTCGTCAGCGACGCCAGTCGGCGCGCGGTGTCCGCGGTGATCTCGAGCCAGCCATCGTTCGGGGTCTTGCGTCCTACCGCGCGAATTTCGAGCACCATGGTCCACCCCTCTCGTTCAGGACTACTTCACGCGCTTCCCGTTCTGAATGACCACGCGCACATCGCGCATCACCGTCATGTCCGTCAGCGGATCGCCGCGCACCAGGATGATGTCGGCAAACCGTCCTTCCGCCAGTACCCCGAAGTCACGTTCGCCCCTCAGGAACCGGGCAGGCCAGAGCGTGGCCGACTGCAGCGTCTCCATGGGAGAGACACCGAGTTCCACCCACTTCACCATCTCCCGCCAGGTGGCGTCGTTGTGGAACATCGCGGGGATGCCGGCGTCAGTGCCAATCATCAGGCGGACCCCGGCCTCGCGCAACTGACGAAACTTGACCGGGAGCAGCGGAAGGCGCGACGGGAAGAGCGCGTAATACGGAAGGTGCGGAATATTCCGGAGTGAGCGGTGGACCTCCTCCGCCATATCGTTAGGCATGAACTCGCGCCACGCCGGATCGTCCACTCGCTCGGGAAAAACCGTCCCGGTGTGGTACAGCGTATAGAGCGGCGAGATGGTCGGCGTCCAGTAGAGCGAGGCGTTGCGCTCGCGCAGCTTCGCCAGGATGTCCTCCGGATACCCGGGCGCCGTGCCAAGACCGGTATGCTCGAAGCCGTCCACGCCGTGCTGGAGCCCGATCCGGATCTCTTCCATGCGATGTGCATGGGCTACGACGACCTTCCCGTTCTTGTGCGCGGTCTCGACGACCGCGGCCACCTCGGCCTCGGTCATCTGGTCCTGGTCGATGAGCTTCACGAAATCCACGCCGGCATCGATGATGCGCTGCACCTTTTGTCGCGCGTCCGCCGCCCCGTTCACTCCCCATCGGAACGGTCTCTCGTATTCCTCGTAGGTGGCGTGCTGGATGAATGGTCCCGACACGAAGAGGCGGGGGCCCGGAATCTCGCCGGCGGCGATGCGTCGCTTGACGCTCAGGATCTCATCGAGCGGCGCACCCAGGTCGCGCGCCGTCGTCACGCCGGCCATCAGCAACTGGCGGGCTGCAACGGGCATGACCGCGGTCGCCTGGGTGGTGCCGTACAAGTCATTCCAGCGCTTGTAGTCGCCGTGACCCACCAGTTGCAGGTGCACGTGCATGTCGATGAGCCCGGGCAATACCGTGTGTCCGTTAGCGTTCACCACCGGCACGCCGGTCGGCACCGTGATCTCGCTCGCGCGACCCACCGCCAGTATGCGCTGGCCGGCGATGAGGATGACGCCATTCTCGATGACCGGCCCGCCGTAGCCGTCAATGATGCGCCCGCCGACCACCGCAAGCGTGGCACGCGGGGAATCCTGTGCCGCCAGCGGATGTACGGCAGGGAACGCGCATGCGAGCGCGAAGAGCATTGCGCGAGTGTAGCGAGTGAGACGAGTCACGATCATGAGCCTTGGCTTGAAAGGGCAGAGTCGGCGGCACGGGCAAATCGCGCCACAATGTCGCGCACGGGTTCGATGGTGTGAATGGCGGCCACGCTGCGGCCGGCTTGCCAATAATCGCGGGAGATGTCGCCGCGCTTGCTGGATCGCTTGAGCGCGAGGATGGATCGCACGCCGTACAGCGTGCGCATCCACCGCTTGGTTCGCGGATTCCGGAGAAGAAATCGGCCGACCGCTCCCGCCTTGAGCCCGATGCGCTGGATGTACGGTGTGTTGATAACCGCCACGGGTACGCCGGTGAGTCGCTCGGTCAGGACGATATCAGCTTCCTGCGCGGCGACGATGGCCTCCTTGTACCGCACATGGGCGTTGCACTCCGCGGTTGCAATGAAGCGGGTACCCATCTGAACGCCGGCGTAGCCGAGAGCGAGTGCCTCGGTGTAGCCATCGGCATCTCCCACCCCACCAGCGCAGACCACCGGCAGGCCGAATCCCCGCAATTCCTCATACAATTCCGCCACCCCACGACCTCCGGCATGGCCGCCGGCACGCGCGTTCACGCCGATCAGGCCGTTGCTGCCGGCATCGACCGCCTTCCGCGCCCACTTCGCCTCGGTCACGTCGTGATACACGATGCCGCCGCTTGCGTGCACGCGGTCGCACACCCAGCGGGGATTCCCCAGCGATGTGATGAAGAAGCGTACGCCCATCTCCAGGGCGACATCGACCCACTCCACCATGCGCGCGTGATAGCGCCGAGACCCCTGTTCGATGAGCACGTTCATGCCGATCGGTCGGCCGCCGGCCAGCTGCTGCATCAACCGTACGCCCTCGCGAAACGCATGTCCGTGAACATAGGTCAACGAGATAGGCTGGAAGACGCCCAGCGCACCGGTCGCCGACACCGCACCCACGAGTTCCGGATTGGAGCAGGGGTACATGGCGCCGCAGATGATGGGCACGGCGATACCGGCATCGCGGGTGAGGGCGGTTTCCATTGAAGCGCGCCTAACGACCGGTGCTGGCGCCGCGGTCATCGACCGCGGACCTGGGCCGTACGCGCCACGTCACGCGAGCCGTCGCGACCAGGTCTCCGTCCTCGTCGCTGATGCGCGCCTCCGGAAGCAGCTCCTGCGGGGCGGTGACATCCGGCACCTGCACGTCGGCGCGCGCCGTGAGCGTGCCCCGCGCCTTCTTGTGATACTCGATGTCGAGCCGAGTCACGATGCCGCGGACATCGGGCGCCAGCGCCGTGAGCATCGCCGTTCCGCTGCACAGCTCCGCGAGGTTGGCGAGCGCCACTGCGTGCACCGAGTCGAGATGATTGCGCACGCCGCGCCGGTCACGCAGCTCGCAGACGGAGTGTCCGGGCGACAGCTCCACGATGCGCGCGCCGAGGGCGCCGGTGTAGGGCACCATGCGCGCCAGCAGGCGGTGGAAGAGCCACGAACCTCCCGGCGCGCCGGACAATCGTCGCCACATGGCGAGTATGCGTGCACCAGGTGCATCGAGCGTCGAAGGCATGGCAATGCGGGGGAGAGAGCGCGGGGCGCCACGCTACAGGTGCCGGAGGAAGCGCTCCGGATTCGCCAGGAAGTCGCGGGTGAGCGACACATGCTCCAGCGACTCGTACGAGACGCTTCTCACAGGCGTCTCGTCGAAGGAGTATATCGTCGCACCGGGAAACGCGAGCAGGATAGGAGAGTGCGTGGCGATGAGGAATTGCGATGACTCGCCTGCCATCTCGCGCAGCATGGCCAGCAGGGCGAGCTGGCTCTGGGGAGAGAGGGGCGCTTCGGGCTCGTCGAGCAGGTACAGCCCGCGCGGCACGAAGCGCGACTGGAAGAGCTGGAGAAAGCTCTGCCCATGGGAATGGGTGTCGAGATCGATGCCGTAGCGCCGTTCCATCTCGTGCAGCGACGCCGATACGGGTCCCTTGCGCAGCCCCTTGGCCAGCGCCGACCGGTCCGCGTACTCCTCATCAATCTGCTCGAGCTCCCGCAGCAACTCGGCGCGCATCTGTCGCAGGGTCTTCGTGAAGCCGAAGAAGTCCTCGGCCCGCAGGTAAAAGCCACGGGTGGCTCGCGCGGCATGCCAGCCGAGGGAGAACCGCCTGCCCAACTCTCGCTGGGCGCGGAGGGTCTCGTCCGCATCCACCCGCAGTTCGCTTCCCAGCGCCTGGAGCTGCGCGGCGGCCGCCAGTGCCTCCAGCAGCGTGGACTTTCCCGAGCCGTTCTCCCCCACCAGGAAGGTGACCGGCGTGGGAAAGGTGAGCGTGCCGAGGGTGCGGATTGCCGGGACGGAGTAAGGGAAGGCCGACGGGTCGCCGGCGTCCGGTGCCTTCATGGTCACGTCACGCAGCAGCATTGTCCCCCGGAAGCCCGTAAAGAGGAGGTCCGCCACTGGCGCCACGCGCGTTTGGCGCGGACTTTTCGGCCCTGTCTCATCATGTCTGGAGCATTCTCGATGCGAATCCTCGTCGCCGCAATAGCGACCATGGTCGCGGCCGGTACGGCCGTGGCACAAGCCACTCCTCCCCGCGCATTTACTCCCGGCGACTGGTACAAGGTCGTCACCCTCTCCTCGCCGGCGATGTCGCCCGATGGCCAGCGCGTGGCGGTGACGGTCTCCACCGTGCGCGAGGGCGAGAACAAGAGGCACAGCGAAGTTTGGGTCGTGCCCACCGTTGGCGGCGAAGCGCAGCGCTTCACCTCCTCGGGGTACGAATCGTCGAACCCTCGCTGGTCGCCCGATGGCACATGGCTGCTGTTCACGTCGCAGCGACCCGGGTCGAAGGGACGCACCTATGGGTTGCGCATGGATCAACCGTCGGGCGAGGCGGTGGAAACCGACCAGTATCCCGCCGGATCCACCACCGCGGACAATCGCACGGTCGTGTGGAGCGAGGCGCCCACGCCGGATTCCGCGACCGCCGACACGACCAAGCGCGACCCGTTCGGGCGCATGTTGCCCATTGCTCGTCCGCCCTTTGGTGCGATCACGAGCCCCCAGGATCCGGCACGATTCGACGGGCGTCACGTCGTGGAAATGCGCTACAAGTCCAACGGGCCCGGCTTTCTTCCCGGCCCGCGTGAGCGACGCTCCTATCGGCCCACACAGATCTGGATGCAGGCGCTGGACGGCGTGTCGAAGAAGCGCATGATCGACAGCACGGCGTTTTCACGTCGCGGCGCGTCGGTTTCACCTGACGGACAGTGGATTGCCTTCCTGGCCGATTCCCGCCAGCGGCCGGACTCGATGGTTCAGGCAGAAGAGGATTCTATCGCGCGGCTTCCGTACAACCGCAAGCGCGACGAGGCGCCGCGCAACGACGTGGACATCTTCGTGATGCCGACAACGGGCGGCGCGCCGCGACGGCTCACCTCGGCGATGGGTAGTGAGACGGATCTGGGATGGTCGCCGGACGGCAAGTGGATCTCCTTCACCAGCGCGCCGCAGCGCACCAGCAACGAGCGCCTGTACGTGGTGCCCGTCGACGGCGGGGCGCCGGCCAACGTGCTCGGCGAGTGGCAGTACGAACCGTCAGGCTACGAGTGGCTTCCGCATGGCCAGATGGCCATGTGGGCGGACGTCGGCGGTCGCAGTGGCTTCTTCCATGTGGACCCGGTGAAGAAGTCCTTCCGCGAGGTCATCGGCGGTCGTCGGCAGCTGCGCGGCTTCAGCACGGATGCCGCAGCGCGTTCGGTGGCCTACGTGGCGACGAGCGTCGACAAGCCCACGGAGCTCTTCATCTCGAGCGTCGACGGTAGCGGGGAGCGTCAGCTCACGCGGTTCAACGACGAGCTGCTGCAGCAGGTGGCCTTCAGCGGCGCCGAGCGCTTCACCTACAAGAGCGTGGGGAACGTGGAGATCGAGGGCTGGCTGATGAAGCCGTACGGCTATCAGCCGGGGCGTCGCTATCCCGTGGTGTTGTACATTCACGGCGGGCCGCACGGCCAGTACGGGGAAGGGTGGTTCGACGAATTCCAGAACCTGGCCGGTGCGGGCATGTGGGTGCTCTACACCAATCCGCGCGGTTCGTCGGGCTATGGCGCGCCGTTCACGTACGCCACGCGCGGGCGCTGGTTCGCCGAGGACTACGAAGACCTGATGAAGGCCGTGGATATCGCGGCGGCGCGGCCGGACGTGGACTCCACGCGCATGGGCGTCACCGGGGGATCGTACGGTGGCGTGATGACCGCGTGGGTCACCGTGAAGACCAACCGCTTCAAGGCCGCGCAGGCCGACCGCATGATCAGCAACTGGTGGTCCTGGTATGGTACCTCGGACGCGCAGGGGCTCACCGAGTACGAGTTCTACGGCAAGCCGTGGGACAACCCGGCAATGTACGACTCGCTCTCGCCCATCCGCTACATCCGCAAGGTGAAGACGCCGACCTTCATCGTGCAGTCCGAGGAGGACCATCGCACGCCGATGACCGACGCGGAGCAGTGGTACATCGGATTGAAGAAGCAGGGCACGCCAGTGGAGCTCGTTAGGTATCCGCGCTCCACGCACGACCTCTCCCGCTCGGGCGAGCCGTGGCTGCTGGTCGACCGGCTGGCGCGCATCCGTCAATGGTTCAGCCACTACCTGCTCGACGAGGGTACGACTCGGGCGGCCAGCGGGCAGCCCTAGGGCAGCCCTAGGCAGCCCTGGGGCAACCCGCTGCGCGGGCGCGACGCGGGTGACAGATTGGAAGCGCGAGACGGAATTGTCCGTCTCGCGCTTTCTTCGTTCTGCACCGTGATTCTCGCCCTGCTTCTGGCGCAACTCGCCGCCTCGATCCTCCTGCTCGTCCGTCTGGCCGCCGGACGCCACCGGCTTCCGCCGGTGCAGCCCGTGCCCGGCGGTCTCACCCACACCTCGGTGAGCGTGCTCGTCGCCACGTTGAACGAGGCGCAGCGACTGGGGCCATGCCTCGAGGGGCTGCGCGCGCAGGGGGCGCCGCTGCGCGAGGTCATCGTGGTGGATTCGCGGTCCCCGGATGGCACCGCCGACCTTGTGCACGCGATGGCGGCACGCGATCCGCGATTCAGCGTGGTGAACGATACGCCGGTGCCCGACGACTGGATCGGTAAGGTGTGGGCGTTGCAGCATGGCCTGGGGCTGGCCACCGGCGAGTGGGTGCTTGGCCTGGACGCGGACATCGACCCGCAGCCCGGAATGGTCGCCGGTGTGGTGGCGGCGGCCGACGCGTTGGGGCTCGACGTGGCCTCGTTCTCCCCTCGATTCGCCGGGATGACGAGGGCGGAGCAGTGGGTGCAGCCGTCGATGCTCGTGACCCTGGTGTATCGACTGGGCGCAGCGGGCGCCGTGTCGCCGCCCCCCGATCGCATGATGGCCAATGGCCAGTGCTTTCTGGCGAGGCGCAGCACGCTGCTGGCTCACGGCGGCTACGAGATCGCCCGCGCGTCGTGGGCCGACGATGTCACCCTGGCGCGCGAGTTGGCCAGGCGGGGCGTACGGGTCGGATTCCTGGACGGGTCGCGACTGTACGAGGTGCGCTCGTACAGCGGGCTCGCAGACATGTGGCGCGAGTGGGGGCGATCGTTCGACCTGTCCGATGCCACATCGCGCGTTCGCCAGTGGTGGGACGTGGTCTTCATCTGGCTGGTGCAGGGCACGCCCATCCTCGTGCTGCTTGCGTTCGCACTGGACGCCGTGGATGGCACGACCCCCATCGCGCGGGCGTGGATGGCACTCAACGGAGGTCTCGTGTTCGTGCGCGCGCTGCTGCTGCTGGCGCTACGCGGGAGCTACCGGCGGCGCACGCTGGGCTTCTGGTTGTCGCCGCTCACCGATCCGGCGGCCGCCTGGAGGCTGATGCTGTCCAGCGCGCGGCGCCCGCGTGGGTGGCGCGGCCGGGCCTACGCGTTAGGCGGCGATGACGTTCGTCGGGCGGGCGCTCGCCCGGGCGAGGAACACGCCTGAGCGGGGTGCCGACACTTCAGGCCGTCGACCGCCGCGTGCGCGGTTGGCCGCGACACGAAGGCGAACCAGCATGTCGCCCGACCGGAGTGGAGAGGGCGCGTTGCTCGAACGATCGGGCTGCTACAGCTGCTTGATCTCCGACACCAGCTTGGACAGGCTCGCCTTGGCGTCGCCGAAGAGCATCGACGTGCGGGAGGCGTAGAACAATTCATTCTCGATGCCCGCGAAGCCGGCGCCCATCGAGCGCTTGAGCACGATGCAGCTCTTGGCCAGGTCCACGTCGAGAATCGGCATGCCGTAGATGGGGGACGAGGGATCGTTGCGCGCGGCGGGATTCACGACGTCGTTGGCACCGATCACGATCGCCACGTCGCAGTTCGGGAACTCGCTGTTGATGTCCTCCATGGCGAACAGCTTGTCGTATGGGACGTTGGCCTCCGCCAGCAGCACGTTCATGTGGCCGGGCATGCGGCCAGCGACGGGATGAATCGCATACTTCACCGTGCCACCCTTCTTCTCGATCAGTTCCGCCAACTCCCGCACGGTGTGCTGGGCCTGCGCCACCGCCATGCCGTAGCCCGGCACGATAATGGCCGACTGCGCGTAGGCGAGGGCGATCGCGGCGTCCTCCGCGCTGACGGACTTCACGGTCAGGCCGGTGGCGCTCTTGCTGCTGGCGGCGGTGGTGCCGCCGAATGCGCCGAACAGCACGTTGGCCAGCGACCGGTTCATCGCCTTGCACATGATCTGCGACAGGATGATGCCCGACGATCCGACGAGCGCGCCGGCGATGATCAGCACGTCATTCTTGATCACGAAGCCGGTCATGGCGCCCGCCAGGCCTGAATACGAGTTCAGGAGCGAGATTACCACCGGCATGTCGGCGCCCCCGATAGGGATGGTCAGCAACACACCGAGCAGCAGGCTGAGGGCGCACACCGCGTAGAACGGCCACAGGATCGGTTCCACGGTGGCCAGCTGGTACACGCTCAGGCCGACGATGGCGAGGAAGATCGACGCGTTGAACACCTTCTGCGCGGGGAAGGTGATCGGCCGCCCCGTCAGCACTTCCTGCAGCTTGGCCCACGCGATGAGCGAGCCGGAAAAGGTCACAGCGCCAATGAGCAGGGTGAGCTGGATCGTGATGCCGGTGTCGACGGTGATCACCTCACCGCGCAGCTCCGAGCGCAGGAACTCCGCGCCGCCCACCAGCAGCGAGGCCGCGCCGCCGAACCCGTTGAGCAGCGCCACCATCTGTGGCATGGACGTCATCTTCACTGTCCGTGCCATCCACCAGCCTAACGCGGACCCAACCAGCAGCCCCGCCAGCAACGCGGCCGGCGAGATGATCTCGAGACCGAGCAGGGTCACCGCGATCGCGACGAGCATCCCAATCCCGGAAATGATGTTGCCCTTGCGGGCCGTGGCGGGACTCTGGAGTTCCTTCAGGCCCTTGATGAAGAGCACGGCCGCCACAAGGTACAGCAGGCGCTCAATGGTCGGAGGAATCACTGCGTGTCCTCCTTGCGGAACATCTGCAGCATGCGGTCGGTCACGGCGTAGCCGCCCACGACGTTCATCATGGCGAAGACCACCGCCAGGAATCCGAGCACGGTCGAGATCCAGCCAAGGCCCGCGGAGGCGACGACCACGGCGCCGACGATCGTGATGCCGGAGATCGCGTTGCCGCCGGACATGAGCGGCGTATGCAGCGTGGGCGGCACGCGGCCGATGAGGGTGGCGCCGAGATACGTGGCCAGCACGAAAATGACGATGCCGGTGATGAGCGCTTCGGTCATGACTCCCGCGGGTAAGACGTGAAGGCAGTGAGTGGGCGGTGCCCGCGCATCAGGCGCGCGCGCTGCCGTCGTGAGCGACGCACATCGGACCGACGATCTCGTCCTCCAGGTTGAGCGAGAGCGCGGCGTCCTTGATCATATGCTGCAACAGCGTCAGCACGTTCTTGCTGAACATCACGCTGGCGTGATAGGGCACGGTGCCGGGCAGGTTTACCGCGCCGATGATGATCACGCCCTGCACGTCCACCGTCTCGCCCGGCTCCGTCAGTTCGCAGTTGCCCCCGCTCTCGGCCGCCATGTCGATGATCACGGCGCCCGGTCGCATGGACTTCACCATCTCGCCGGTGATGATGCGCGGCGCAGGCCGGCCTGGAATCGCGGCCGTTGTGATCACGATGTCCTGCGTCGTGACGTGCGTGGCCAGCGCCTGCAGCGTGCGCTCCTTCTCCTCAGCCGTCTGCTCACGCGCATAGCCGCCGGCCGCCTCGGCGTCCTTCTGCGGTTCCGGTCCGATGAAGGTGGCGCCGAGGGAGAGCACTTGCTCCCGCGCCGCAGCCCGGACGTCGTACCCCGAGACGATCGCGCCAAGCCGCCGCGCGGTGGCGATGGCCATCAGTCCCGCCACGCCCGCGCCGACCACGAACGCCCTGGCCGGCGGGATGTTGCCGGCGGCCGTGATGAGCATCGGCAGGATGCGCGATGAATGCGAAGCCGCCAGCAGCACTGCCTTGTACCCGGCGACCGTCGCCTGCGAGGACAGCACATCCATCGACTGCGCGCGCGAAATGCGCGGCACCCGCTCGAGGGCGAGCGAGGTGACCTTCCGCTCGTTCAGGACGGCCAGCACCTCCGCGCTGCTCGACGGCTGCAGCAGGGAGACGAGAAGCGCGCCTTCGCGAAGTCCCTGCGCCTCGGCCACGGTGGGTCGTTGCACCTTGCAGATGACGTCGCACTCCCGGAAGAGCGAGCCGGCGCCCTCCACCATCTCGGCGCCCGCCGCGAGGTAGGCATCATCGGTAATGAACGCCGCGGCTCCTGCGCCCGACTGCACGCGCACTTCCACACCCGCCTTGGTCAGTCGTCCCACACTCTCCGGGACAAGGGCCACCCGACGCTCGTCGGCGGCAGTTTCGCTCGGTACTCCAATGCGCATGCAGCGGATCCTGTTTGGAAGGACGCGGGATTTTGCGGCGCGGCGCACCGCTCCACAAGTCGCAACGCCCGCTTGAGCACGATGCGATGGGCTATCGCGGGAGGTATTGCGCGGGAATGTCGTTGCCTGCCCGCTCGGAGTCCCAGAAGATCGACACGACCCACCAGCGGTTGCCGTCCTTCAGCAACTGGATGGAATTGATGCCGCGCGAGAAGGGCCTTTCGCTGAGGTCGGCGGTGCGACGCGATTCATAGGTGGAGAAGGCATGGAGGATGTGCCCGAAGGCCTCCGTCTTCCGGCTGATCTCGCGCTCGAAGAATCCACTGCGTTCGAGGCCGGCCCCCGCCGTCCGCACATAGTCGTCCGCGGTCCACATCGCCACGTCGGCCGTACCGTCCGGGCGCGCGCGGGCGGGCATCAGGCGCCCGTTAGGCACCATGAGCGACCGGAAGCGGTTCCAGTCGCGGGCCTGGCCCGCCGGGCCGGAGATCACCTCATACAGCGCGTGGATGATTGCGTCCACCGATGCCACGTCCGCGGGGTTGGCGGCGGGGCGGGGAAGGCTGTCCACCGAGGGAGGGCGAAGGGCTGGGGGCTGTGACGAGGCCGTGACAGGGACGGCGAGGCAGCCCAGCAGCGTGACGAGAGGGATGTTGCGCATGATCGGGAACCGTGTTGGGGGGGAAGGAGAGGGCGGGCGGAAGGGCGATGGGGCCCGTGGGGCGTCAGCGCTGCGCGAGCCACTCGACCATCGCCACGCCGAACGCAGGCAGGTCGTCGGGCTTGCGGCTGCTGATGATGTTGCCGTCCACCACCACGGGAGCGTCCACCCACGTGGCGCCGGCGTTCAGCACATCGTCGCGAATGCCCACCGACGAGGTGAGGCGCCGTCCATTCACGATGCCGGCGGAAATGAGGATCCAAGGGCCGTGGCAGATGGTTGCGACCAGCTTCCCGGCCGCGTGCACGTCCTGCACGAGCTGCAGGACATCGGCATCGCGCCGGATCTTGTCGGGAGCCCATCCGCCAGGCGCAATGATGCCGGCCAGCGGCTTCCCCCGCCACTCCCGCGCGTGTCCGTCGACCGTGCAGGGATAACCGTGCTTGCCGCGATAGTGTGCCTCGCCGAGTCCGGCGAGGGGTACCTCGTACCCGGCCTCCTCCAGCCGGAGCTTCGGATACCAGACCTCAAGGTCCTCGTACTAGGGACCAACCAGCATGAGCACCGTGCCGCCGGGCATCCTACTACCTCGTCTATCAGGGTTGGCCGCAGTGAACCGGCATCGCGCCCGCCAGGCGTGCGCGCGCCGCCGTCTCTACACTATGTCGCATTCCGCTCGTGCGAGCGCAATTCATCCGATGGCACCATCCGATGGCACCATCCGATGGCACCATCCGATGGCACCATCCGATGGCACCATCCGGGGCGGCACCCGGGCGCGGCGGCGGCCGCAGCCACTGGGTCCCAATCAGTCCAGACCGGTCCCGGGCGGTCACGGTCGGTAGGTCACGCTGAGATACGGGCGGAGCTTCTCCCGGTAGGGGGCGTCCAGCGAGTAGCCGATCCCGAATCGGACGTGAGTCGCGGGCAGCCGCACGAAGCCCATGGCGGGCACGTCGAACTCCTGCTCGGCGCCGAGCACGCGCTTGTAGTCGTCCAGCCGGTCGCCGGCGGCTACCCACACGGCATACGGCTCGAATCCCCGCACGCGCGTGGAGACACGGGCCAGTCCAACCCGCCGACCCGATACGAAGCCCACCGGGACCGAGGGCAGCGCGATCCGCTGTGAGAGCCAGGCGCGATCGAAGTACGGGGGAGAAACGCCGCCGACCGCAAACTGCTCGAAGGCGCGTCCGAATTCCCCGGCACTCGTGCGGCCCGTCGTTCCCACCGTGACCTCCGCCCGCACGCCGATGTTCCGCCGCGCCACGTCGATCGCCGCGCTCGTTAGGCCGCGTGCCCACGAGTCGCCGCCCGTGTCCCCCTCCGACACCTCCGCCGCACCCTGCGGCGAAATGGTCGTGCCGCGCCAGGACCACGTCAGGCGTCCGCGCACCTCCGCGAAGCCCATGACGCGACCGGCGTTCTTCAGGTGGTGTCCGTTCACCTTTCCCACGCTTCCGCCCCCGCGCAGCGTGTATCCCCACGCGCCGACTTCACGCGCGACGCGCGCGGACGCGGCGACGACCGTCAGGCGGGCGTCGAAGTCGGGCGAGGCGAAGCCGCCGGCCGATTGCTCCGAGGGGGCGTGTTCCGTGCGCCAGGCTCCCGCTTCGAACTCCACCGGATGGGCGCGCAATGCCGCGTTCAGCGAACCGCCCCGCCAGGTGCCACGTTCTCCCACGCCCCCGTGGGCGACCACGCTCAGCCGACCCACAGGATCCATGTTCGCGATCATCAGCGAGAGACGGTCTCCATCCGGGCCGAATCCGCCGCCGGGCAGCACGCGCCATCCGCGAGGACCAAGCCCGTAAGCGGCGGGCCCCTGGATCTCCTGCGGCGTGAAGCGCAGGCCGCTGCTGGAGGCACGCGGCGCCACGGGAAACGCGCCGGGGGCGAGCGTGATCCAGCGACCCGCGCTGGACGCGGAGGTGTCGGCGAGCGAGAGCCGTCGCACGTCGTACCCCCGTGCATGCAGGTCGAGGAACCAGACCTGCCCGTCCGCCGTCACGTCGGGGGCGGCGGCGGCGCCCAGCACACGCGTCAATGTGCGCGGCATCGCGCGCGGCATCGCGCGCGGCATCGCCCCGCTGGGATCGAGCAGCTCGAGGTTGGCCACGCCGCCACGTTCGCTCACGACGACGAGTCGTCCATCCGGCGTCCACGCGGGTGCATAACGATTGGCCCCGTCGCCGGGATCGATCACCGCGAGCGCGGAGAACGCCTCAGGCTCCGATGCGGGCGTCCATGCGTCCATCGCGACCAGCATCACGCGCCAGCGCCCGTCCACCTGCATGGCGGCGGCGACGCGCCGGCCATCGGGCGACCAGCGCGCATGATGCCAGACCACGAAGGGAGATCCCTTGGCCCGCACGTGCCACCGGCCGGAGGCGAGGTCGATGATGACGAGATCACAGATGCCCGCGGCGCAACGCACTCCGGCCGCGCGTGCGCCGTCGGGCGAGGGATCGGCGCCGCGGATGCCGGCGCCGTGCGTCACTCGCTGCAGCGCGCCAGAGGGGGTGTGCCAGATGAAGAGGTCGGGACGCGACCCGCCAGCACCTAACGCTTCGTCGCGGCTCACCAGCAATCGCTCCCCGTCTGCGAACCAGCGGGGATTCTCATGCCCTCGGCCCCCCACCGGCCGGAGCGTCGCAAGCACCCGCTTGGGAGCGGGCAGGGAATCGATGGACGCGACATCGAGCGTGTCGAGCTCCAGCATCCGTCGCCGCGCGCGCGCGCGCAAGGAATCTGACGACTCCTCTGCAGACGACCAGAGCACCAGACGGGAGGGTGCGTTGGCGGCGCGGAGCACGAGTGCCACCCGCTTGCCGTCCCGGGAGACCGCCGGATCACCGGTGGAGCGGTAGAGTTTCTGGACGAGCTCCCCGCGCTGCAGTCCCGCGCCTTGCATCTGGTCCCGCACGTCGAACGTCTTCTGCATCACCTCGGTGAAGAAGACGCCATACAGATCGGCCGGGTCCGCTCCCCACACCCCGCGAAACGAGGCGTCGAAGCTGCGCCGCTCCCGCGCGCTCATGCGTCGCCAGAGATGGGTGAGGCTCTCGTCGCCCTTCCGCTGCGCGAGCCACTCGATGAAGGCGGAGCCCACCAGGTAGCGCATCGCACCACCCAGGAAGGGCGCGGTGGCATTGAGCTGGCCGTAGGTTGGCAATCGCCCCTCCAGCGCCCACTGCCGCATGATGGCCGCGCGACCGACGGAGTTGGGACGCCCGTCGCCGGTGAGCTTTCCTTCCAGGTACGTGGCGTAGCCCTCGATGAGCCACGGCGGTGCCTTGCGCGCCACCGGACCCAGTCGCGCCGGCAGCAGCCGCCACAGGCGGCGCTCGTTAGGATTGCGCGAGGGAATGGTGAGGTGCGCCAGGTGCCCGTACTCGTGCACCGCCAGCACCTCGCCCCACCCCCGATGCTGCCCGAATGTGGGAGAGGGAGACGGCGGCGTGGGCCAGAGAAACATGAGCGGTGAGCCCAGCAGCGGGATGGCGAAGCCATTGGACACGTTGGTCGGATCTTCCACCATCACCGTCACTCGTTCGACGGGCGAATGGCCGACCACGGAGTCTACCGCGGCGGCGTACGACTCGAGCCGCTGGGCCACGGGCAGCACCCACTCCCGCATCTCGGCGGGATAGTGCACGCGGAACCTCACGGTTTCGATCGTCTCCCACTCGCGTGCCGGTCTCGTGAGGGATTGCCCGTATGCACGTGCACCCCAGCTGAACGAGGCCAGCAGGAGCATGACATGGGCGACGATCGATCGGGTCTCACGAGACATGGCGCGGGGAATGGCGCGTGGGATGCGTGCGCAGGCGCGCGCGCTCGGCTGAACGGAACAACCGCGACGACGTGCCCGCAATCTATTGGGCTGCGCCGTAACCCATCGCTCGCAGGCGGCGCACACGCGTGGACATGGGGGGATGCGTGGCGAACACGCCGAGCAACCGACGTGCGTGGCCGGCCGGGTCGGCGATGCAGAGGTG
Organism: Gemmatimonadaceae bacterium; assembly: GCA_039927015.1. GTDB lineage: Bacteria > Gemmatimonadota > Gemmatimonadetes > Gemmatimonadales > Gemmatimonadaceae > SCN-70-22. Next base: position 27,833 of record JBDSVW010000009.1, read on the forward strand.
CGCACTCCCGCTCTTGATCGATCGTGTGGGAGCCGCCGCGTTCTCGATCTTCTCGAGGGCGGAGGCGAGCGCCAGCGGGTTGCGCGTGAATTGCGCGCTCATGGTGTCGGCAAGGAACTCGCGGTTGCGGCTGACGCTGAGCGCCAGCAGCCGCGTGATGAGCGGCGCGAGCAGCCAGCTCATGATCCACAGGGCGAGGAGCACCAGCACGAGCGGGCCGGCACCATCACGCTTGCCCTCGCGGCGGCTGCCCCCGCCCACGGCGGTGAGACGTGCCCCGCCGCGGCCGATCATGCGCCACGCGCCGTCGCCTAGCAATGCCACCGCGCCTACCAGCGCCGCGAGCAGCGTCGTAAGGCGAATGTCCAGATTCTTGATGTGTCCCATTTCGTGTGCCACCACGCCCTGCAGCTCGTCGCGGTCGAGCGTCCGCAGCAGCCCTTCGGTCACCGCGACGTGGGAGTTCCGCTCATCCCGGCCGGTGGCGAACGCGTTGGGATCGTCGTCCGGCACGAGCCAGATGCGCGGTCGCGGCATGCCGCTGGCAATCGCCATCTCGTCCACGACGTTGATCAGCTGCTGCTCGGCGGAGGTGGTCGCCACGGTGAGTTCGCGTGCGCCCGTGGACCACAGCACTTTCTGCGCGCCGGTGTGCCAGGCCAGCGCCGCGATGCCGCCCGCGATGGCCGTCAGCAGCAATCCGCCGAGGGGCAGCACATGGTGGTAGGCGCCCGGGGGGGTGTCGCGGGTGGCGAGGTAGGCGATGAGGTCACCGCCGAAGCCGAGCCAGGCGAAAAAGGCGATGAACGCCGCCACAAGCCAGCGCGAGCGCCGGCGGTTCGCGGCCTGCTGGCTGAAGAGATCCTGCGCCATCCTCGCGGCCCGTCGAACTAGAGCTCGACCTTCGGTACCGCGCGCTCCGAGGGTTCGCTGATCTCCCACAGCTCCACCGGTGAGGCGCCCGCCATGCCGGCAATGAACACGGTGGGAATCTGCCGCTGCCGGGTGTTGTACTGCGTGGCGGTGTCGTTGTAGAGCTGGCGCGCGAACGCGATCTTGTTCTCCGTGGTCGTCAGCTCTTCTTGCAGCTGCGAGATGTTCCCCGTCGCCTTGAGGTCGGGATACGCTTCCACCACCGCCAGCAGTCGCCCAAGGGCGCCGGTGAGCTGCGCCTCCGCCTGTGCCGTGGCCGCCACCGTGCCGCCGGACTGCTCCACCTGGATCGCGCGATTGCGCGCGCTCACCACGGCCTCGAGTGTCTCGCGCTCGAAGTTCATCGCTCCCGTCACGCTGCTGATCAGGTTCGGCACCAGGTCATGCCGGCGCTTGAGCTGCACGTCGATCTGCTTCCACGCGTTGACAACCTGGTTCTTGAGGGCCACCAGGCCGTTGTACGCGCCCACGAACCAGAACGCCACCACGACCGCCAGCAGCACCACGATGGAAATGCCCATGTCGATCTCCGCGAAGGAAGGGAAGGAGGATGACTCGCCCGCTCTCCCGGAACGAGCGATGGGACGAAAGCTCGTCGCCTTCGTCCCATCTGCCCACGATCTGATGTCCCGGCGAGGGCGACTCGACGGTCGTTAGGCCTTGCGTCCCTGCACCGCGTCCTGGAGCCAGGTGAGCGGGATGAGGAACAGCGGGGTCAGGAAGTGACCCAGCAGGAGATTGACCCAGGTGAGTGCGATATAGAATGCGCCCAGTCCCAGGCCGGCCCAGAGTGTGCCGAGCGGTGAAGAATGCTCCACGGTACGCCCTCGATTCAATGTGGTCGGTTGCGAGGCGAAAAGTAGCGGGCGCGTTGGGCGGAAGCCAGCCCGCCGTTCATCTCCGGGAGGTAGGACCCGTCACGGTCACCTGGTGCGATAGATTACCCAGCAGAGACGGGTAGGGCGTTTCGCATGGCTCGTTTCGCATGGCTCGTTTCGCGCCGGGATGGTCGGGTCGCATTGACACTCTTCGGGAGTCCAGCAACGCCAATCGCATCGTCACGGCTGCAGGCCGCCTTCGAATCGCTCGCGCGCCGGGACCATCCCATCGTGCTCGCCGTGTCGGGTGGCATGGACTCCATGGTGCTCCTGCACGGCGTCGCGTCGCTGCTCACGCCCGCCGAGCGCTCGCGCATCATCGTGGCGACGTTCGATCACGGCACCGGTGCCTCCGCCACCGCGGCGGCCGACGCCGTTAGGCGCGCCGCGGAGCGCCTTGGCATGTCGTGCCTGTCGGGCCGGGAGGAGCAGCTGGCGGCGGACGAAGCGACGTGGCGACGGGCACGCTGGCGCTTTCTGCACCGCGCGGCGCGGCAGATCGGGGGACCGGTCGTGACCGCCCATACCCGCGACGATCAGGTGGAGACGGTGGTCATGCGCATCCTGCGGGGCACCGGCGCGCGTGGCATCGCCGCCCTGTACGCGCGCTCCCCGATCGTGCGTCCGCTGCTGGAATGCTCGCGCGCGGAGATTGCCGCGTACGCGACGCGAATGGACATCGCCTGGTGCGACGATCCCTCCAACGCGAGCCGGCGCTACCTGAGGAACCGGGTGCGGCACGACCTGCTACCGGCCATGCGCCGCGTGCGTCCAGGCATCGACGCGGAATTCCTCGCCCTCGCCCGTCGCGCCCGCGCGTTGCGCCAGACGCTTCACGAGGTGACGGCGGAGTTCGTGGTGAGCGAAGGTCTCGGACGTGTGGTATCGCGTCTGCCCGGCTCGTTGATGCCGACCGCGACCCCCGTCGAGGCGGAATCGGAGCTCGACATGCCGTGGAAGCCTCCCGCGCTCGCGCTCTTCTGGCAGGCGATGGCCGAGCGCGCCGGCGTGGCCCTCGACCGTCGGGGCATCGAGCGGCTCGTCGGCTATGGATCGTCGGGGCGCGTGGGCTCTCGCATTCCGCTCTCGGCAGGAATGGAAGCGCTGCGCCGCCACGATTCTATCGAGCTGCGGAGACGACCATCGCTCGTCACGGCGCCGGCGACCCTCGCCATGCGACGCGAAACGATGTACGGATCGTGGCGCTTTCGGCCCCTCGCAGAGGCTACTATTAGTCCGGGGCTATCGGACGATCTCTGGGTGGCGTGGCTGCCGCGGGACGGTGCGTACGCGATTCGAGCGTGGCGCGACGGCGATCGAATTGTCGCCGCCTCGGGCCGTCCACGCCGTGTGAAACGCTTCTTTTCCGATCTCCGTGTGCCGGCAAGTGATCGCGAGGGGTGGCCGGTGATCGTGGCAGATGGTGAAATTGTCTGGGTACCCGGTATTCGCCGCGCATGTGCGGCAACCGCTCGGTCCGGTCGACCGGTAATCTGTATCGCCTGTGAGCGTCTCCATGGCTGATCCGCGCCTCGAAGGGCGAGCCCTCAAGCGCGTCGCCTTCAGCGCAGATATGATTTCCCAGCGGGTGACGGAGCTGGGTCGCGACATCACGGCAGCATACCCGGACGGGGACCTGCTCGTGCTGGGGTTGCTGAAGGGAAGTTTCATTTTCCTCAGCGACCTGGTTCGCTGCATCGACCGCCCACTGCATGTCGATTTCCTCGTCGCGTCGTCTTATGGGAACGGGACAGTTTCGAGCGGATTAGTACATCTGGTGTATGATCCTGAGACCGTGCTGGAGGGCAAGCACATTCTCCTCGTTGAAGACATTGTCGATTCAGGACGAACACTGAGCAGCGTCATGGACGTCCTGGGGGCGCGAAAGCCGCGTTCCCTGGAAATCTGCGCCCTGCTCGACAAGCACATCTCCACGCACCTGGCATATCCGCCCAAGTTCTCCGGCTTCGATGCCCCTGACGAGTTTCTCGTCGGATACGGTCTCGATCATGCGGAGAGCTTCCGGCATTTGCCATATATCGCAAGCCTGCAGTAACGCGGACTGGACTAATGCCTCCAACTCCTCCGAAAAAACCGTTCAGCTGGGGTCGCTTCTCGAAGGGACTCTCGTTCTGGATCCTTGTGATCCTCATCCCCGTCGCCGTGATCCAGTTCTCTGGGGCAAAGGGGGAACCGGCCGCCAAAATCAACTATTCGGCGTATCGCTCCGAGCTCGAGCGCGGGAACATCGCCAAGGCGACCGTCGAAGGCGGTCGCGCCGTGAAGGGCGAGTTCACGCAAAAAATCATGGTGGAAGGTCGCGAGGTGAAGAACTTCGCGGTCATGCTCCCGATGGAGAACTCGGCCGAGGAAGTGACCGCTCTGCGCGAGAAGAAGGTCATGATCGACGCGCAGGAAGCCAAGGCGTCGATCGGGACCTTCCTCTTGAACTTCCTGCCGTACATCGTGCTCATCGGCATCTGGATCTTCCTCTTCCGGCAGATCCAGGCAGGTGGGGCCAAGGCCTTCTCCTTCGGCAAATCGAAGGCGAAGCTGCTCACGGGTGACACTCCCAAGGTCACCTTCGCCGATGTGTCCGGCTGCGACGAGGCCAAGCAGGAACTCCAGGAGATCATCGAGTTCCTGAAGGATCCGCAGAAGTTCACCAAGCTCGGTGGCCGGCTGCCCAAGGGCGCGCTGCTCATCGGGCCTCCGGGCACCGGCAAGACCCTGCTCGCGAGGGCCGTGGCCGGTGAAGCGAACCGACCCTTCTTCTCGATGTCGGGTTCCGACTTCGTCGAGATGTTCGTGGGCGTGGGCGCCTCGCGCGTGCGCGACCTGTTCGAGCAGGGCAAGGCCCACGCGCCGTGCATCATCTTCATCGACGAAATCGACGCCGTGGGCCGTCACCGCGGAGCGGGACTCGGCGGCGGACACGACGAGCGCGAGCAGACG
>JBDSVW010000010.1:0-2576 GCA_039927015.1 Gemmatimonadaceae bacterium
TCGTTAGGCGGTGTCCATTCACCACGAAGGGGGACCGGACGCCGCGGGAGGAAGCACGCGTGCTCCCCGCCCTGCCGCGTCCCATCCCCCAACCTGACTCAGTCATGCAGGGACTAGAGGGGTGCCAGTTCGCGTTCCGGCACGCCGTCGTTGAGCCGCGACAGCGGTACGATGCGCGCCTTGGATGCCGTCGTCTTCAGCGTCGCATTGCGCGTATCCACCACCACCTGCGCATGATCGACGACGAACTGGTAGTCGACGTGCGTGTGATCCGTCACGATCACCACCGCATCGGCCTGCGCCAGCACCTCGGCCGTCAGCGGCACGCCGGCACGCGCGTGCCCATGCTCCTGGAAGTGCGGCACATGGGGATCGTGGTAGTCCACCACCCCGCCCCGCTCCTCCAGCAGGCGCATGACGTCGAATGCCGGGCTCTCCCGCATATCGTCGATGTCCTTCTTGTACGCGATGCCGAGGATCAGGATGCGCGAGCCGTTGACCGACTTTTTGTCGTGGTTGAGCGCCCGCGCCACCTTCCGCACCACGTACTCCGGCATTTCGGAGTTGATCTCGCTGGCCAGGTCGATGAAACGCGTATTGTAGTTGAGCATGCGCATCTTCCACGCCAGGTAGTGCGGGTCGAGCGGAATGCAGTGACCGCCGATGCCCGGGCCTGGCGTGAACTTCATGTAGCCGAACGGCTTGGTGGCGGCGGCATCGATCACTTCCCACACGTCCACGCCCAGCTTGTCGCACACGATCGCCATCTCATTGACGAGCCCGATGTTGACCGCGCGGAAGGTGTTCTCCAGCAGCTTCACCAACTCGGCCGCCTCGGCGCTCGACACCGGCACTACCGTGTCGATGCAGGAACGATAGAGAGCGCTCGCCACCGCCACGCAATCGGGGGTTACCCCGCCCACGACCTTCGGCGTGTTCTTGGTGTGCCACTTGAGATTGCCCGGATCCACGCGCTCGGGGCTGAAGGCGAGGAAGACATCGCGTCCCACCGTGAAGCCCTGGGCCTCGATGCGCGGCTGCATGACCTCGCGCGTCGTGCCGGGATACGTCGTGCTCTCCAGCACGATCAGCATGCCCGGACGGCAGTGCCGGGCGATCGCCTCGGTCGCCGCCTGCACGAAGCTCATGTCCGGGTCACGCGTCTTGGACAGCGGGGTCGGCACCGCGATCGAAATCGCGTCGCACTCCCGCAGGCGCGCCTCGTCGGAGGTCGCCACGAAGCGGCCCGCCTTGACCTGAAGCCCGACCTCGGACGACGGCACGTCCTGAATGTGCGACTCGCCTTTCATGAGGCGTTCGCACGTCTTGGTCGCTATGTCGTAGCCGATGACCTTGAAGCCCACCTTGGCGAATTCCATCGCCAGGGGCAGCCCGACGTAGCCCAGGCCCACCACGCCGATGACGGCGGATCGATCGTCGATCTTGGAGAGAAGCTGTTCTTTCATGCCCATTTATGTAGGAGTTTCCCGTCCCATTAGGGACGCTTAGCGGCCGAAGAAGGCACGAACCGTGCCGATCACTTCGTCGAGTTGTGAACTGGTCAGCTCCGGGAAGACCGGAAGAGAGAGCACCTCTCGTGCCGCCCGCTCCGATTCAGGGAACTGACCCGCCTTGTACCCCAGATACTCAAAACAGGGTTGGAGATGCAACGGGAGGGGATAGTAGACGGCGGATCCGATCCCCGTTGCCTTCAGGTGGGCCTGCAACGCGTCCCGCTTCTCCACCCGGATGGTGTACTGGTTGAAGATCGACTCGTTGGCCGGATCGATATACGGAGTCGCGATCTCGGGCACGTCGGCGAAGGCCGAGTCGTAGTACGCGGCGTTGGCCCGGCGCCCCGCGCTCCAGTGGGACAGGTGCGGGAGCTTGGCGGCCAGCACCGCCGCCTGGAGGGCGTCCAGGCGCGAGTTGTAGCCGACCTCATCGTGGAAGTACTGCTTCGCTCCCCCGTGCACCCGGAGGCGCTTCAGGCGCACGGCGAGGGTGTCGTCCTGGGTCACGAGCATCCCCCCGTCCCCATACCCCCCCAGATTCTTGGAGGGGAAGAACGAGAAGGTGCCGATCTCGGCTGCCTCTCCCGCCATGACGCGGCGGCCCCCAATCATCCGGGAGGCGCCAATGGACTGCGCCGCGTCCTCGATGATCGGCACCTTGGGCGCCAAGGCCCGGATCTGCTCCAGATCCGCCATCTGTCCGAACAGGTCGACCGGGATGATGGCCTTCGTCCGGGGCGTCACCGCCGCAGCCGCCGCCGCGGGGGAGATGTTGAAGGTCTTCGGGTCGATGTCGGCGAAGACCGGCGTCGCCCCCACGTTGTGCACCGTCCCCGCGGTCGCAAAGAAGGTGAAGGGGGTCGTCACGACCTCGTCGCCGCGTCCGACATCCAGCGCCCGCAGGGCCAGGATGATGGCATCCGTGCCATTCGCGCAGCCGATGGCGTGCTTCGCCTGCGACAAGGCCGCCACTCCCTGCTCCAGACGCTCCACCGGCTCGCCGAGGATGAACAGCTGATCATCCACGACCTGCATGAGGGCGGAGACCACCTCGTCGCGAAT
>JBDSVW010000011.1:0-5239 GCA_039927015.1 Gemmatimonadaceae bacterium
ACGTGCTTCTGAAGCAAGCTATGACAGCACGTGGATGGCACATCGAACCTCACCAAGCAGGTTAGTAGTGCGCCTACGCATGCCGGCTAACATGCGCTGGAGCAGTCGGCCGATCTCTTGTGCGCTCGCTCCGCTCGCTCTATTTCCCTCGGCCGCAGCTCAGCTCGGGCGTTATGCGGTCGGGTCGTGGCGCGTCGCCCCTTGACTGTACACGGGATGTACGTACACTCCGAGTATGACCGTCCCGCACTTTGAATGGGACCCACGGAAGGCCGCGCAGAACGTCCGCAAACACGGCGTCTCCTTCGAGGAGGCGCGTACGATATTCGAGGATGCGGAGGCGTTGATCCTGGCGGATCCCGATCACTCGGCCGAGGAGGAGCGATTCATCCTCCTTGGCTTGAGCGCGGCACTCCGGGTGCTCGTCGTCATCCACTGTGAGCGGGGGGACGGAGCGGTCATTCGAATCATCTCCGCCCGGAAGGCGGATCGTCAGGAACGAGCGGTGTACGCCGACCGGAGGGCCCCATGAGAAAGCACTACGATTTCAGCAAAGCGAAGAAGAATCCCTACGCAAAGCGCCTCAAGACGCCGGTCACGATTCGGCTGGACGAATCCACCGTGGCCTACTTCAAATCGCTGGCCGAAGAGACCGAGCTCCCGTACCAGAGCCTGATCAACCTGTATCTTCGCGACTGCGCGGCGTCGGGGCGGCGGCTCTCGATGGCCTGGCGGGGCGCAAAGTCGGGGGCCGCATAACAAAGGGTTGCAGCAGACGAGGGCACTATTGATTGGTGCGGCCTCCGGCCGCACTCTATGGGATACCCTCGCTGCTGAACCCGGGCGTTATGTGGACATCTGAACACCGGACAGTGTGCTAACTGCAGCTGGTTCTCGCGACGTTACGCGCCGAGTGTCGCTCGCGGTCAGGGCGGGGTTCGTGTTCCTGATTCTTGTCGGGCTGGGTGCCTCGGTTCTTCGCGCGCGATACCTGCCAGATCTCGCGGTCAGACTTGAGCCAGTGCGTGTCGGCGCGATGGCCGCGTTCGGCCTCACCGAACCCGACGTCGGTCGGCGTGCAGAAGAGATGAGGCGGATCGACGGGAAGTACGCGGCCAGACCAGTCGCGACACTCGTGCACGTCGGACTCGGCGCTGTCTTCCTTATGCTCGTTCCTCTCCAGTTTGCGAATCGCCTCCGCGCACGGTACCGGAGCGCCCATCGCTGGCTCGGGCGGGTTCTGCTCATCGTGGGGTGCATCACCGGACTGTCTGGCGTATTCTTCGGCGTCCTCCACCCTTTTGCCGGGGTGGCTGAGCGCGTCACGATCGGGGCATTTGGCGGTTACTTCTTGGTAGCATGCGGCATCGCGTTCTCGAGAATTCGCGCCCATCGTCGCGCAGAGCATCGCGAATGGATGCTCCGCGCCGTGGCGGCCGCCTTGGGTATCGCCGTCGTCCGCGTCCTCAGCTTGCCGGTCGATCTGCTCCTCACTGCCGTGGGTGCGAGCCCCCAAGCGGTCTTTCTCGCTGCGCTCTGGGCGGGCTTGAGTGCGGCCGTAGCTGCAGGCGAGTGGTGGATTTGGCGCACGCGGTGGGCGTCCGTCGCCGCCACCTAACGGCGCTTGGTGCAGATGGCCGGGCTTCGGAAGCGGCGGCAGGGCCGCCGCTCTGTGTGAGTTGAAGGCTCGCGGCGGCCCTGCCGCCGCAGTCTATTTGAACGGCCACAGCACAAGCTGAAGTTATGCCGCTTAGAAGAGTGAGACGAGGCGCAGGTGGCGGGCGCTGGCGGGCTTGGCGAGTCGCATCGCGCCACATAGACTATGACTGTCTCTTCATCGAGGACCGCGATGACGCGTGAAGCCTTAGAAGCCCAGCTGCTGCGACTGCCCACGGAAGAGCGAGCCCATCTCGCCCTCGTCCTCATCGAAAGCTTGGACGCGCAGCCCGACCTGGATCCGGTGTGGCTGGAAGAGGCGCAGCGGCGAGCAGAAGAATTGCGCGCCGGCACCGTCGGGAGCGTTCCGGCCGCTACTGCCCTGGCGAACGCCCGCCGCCGTTTGGCGGGATGACGCCAGCGTTTCACCCACTGGCCGACGCCGAACTGAGTGATGCGGTAGCATTCTACGAGTCAGCAGCACCGGGGCTCGGCGAAGACTTTCTCCAAGAGGTTGAACGCCTACTCGCCGTGCTTGACGTGTACCCGGAGGTGGGCGAGGAGCGAGTCGCGGGAGTCCGCACGCTCTCGATGCGCCGATTCCCGTACTCGCTCGTGTATGAGGTCAGGTCCGATCAGTCGATTGTGCTCGCGGTCGCACACAACCGGCGGCAGCCGTCCTATTGGGCCGGTCGGCGCGGCTGAGCCACGGCATAACAGAGGGTTGCACTTGGCAGCCGAGCTATGGAGTACGCGCTGCGCGCGCTTTATTGCCTTCGGCTGCGGCTCAGCTTCAGCGTTGAGGATGTAGGATAAGGCCCGATCAGTCGTTTGGCGGTGCTTGGATGACCTACCTAACGGTGCCGCGGTGTCTTTCGACGCATCGCTTCGCCTAACGGGCGCTGCGCACGCGCCCTGCCAGCGGTTGGCTACGCTGCGTACCCACTGTGCGCGAGCTTCTCGATGTTGTGGACCAGGCAGAAGAGCTTCCATTGCCCGTCCACCTTCTCGCGGCCACGGAGCGTGAAGCGATCGAGTCGCTTGTTGTGCCGGAGATTCGCAAACACGGGCTCCACCGTCGCGAAGCGGCGGCCGTATTGCGCCCGTCCGGGTGGTGTGTCGAGCCGACGTTGCATCTGTTGCGTGTGCGTCTCGATCGCCGTCGGGGCGCGGCCCTCGAAGAACATGACCTGGCGCGTGTCCGTCTTGTCTGGCGTGCGCAGGCAGCGGTCTCGGTGCGTGCACGGCACGCAGTCCCGCTTCGCCCCGCGGAACTGCGCGCCCAGGAATCCCTTGATCACCAGAGCGCGTCCCTTGCGATACAGCGACTTGCCCGCCGGACAGACACAGGTGCGCGCGATCGGATCGTAGGCGAAGTCACTGGGCTGATAGCGCCCGGGCCCTGCCTTCGGGCGTTTGTCATGCAGGACCTCCCGGACGGGTTTATGTCGTGCCTGCGTGGCGAAGCGCGCATCGCGGCGGCGCATGTCTCGATCCGCGATCAAGGCCGGACGCTGGCGCGCCGCCAGGGTCCGCAGGTTGGCTTCACTGTGGTAGCCCGCGTCGGCGGTGATCACGGTCGCCGGCGTGCAGTAGGCGTCCACCGCGTCGAGCACCGGCACGAGCAGCTCCGTCTCCGCTCCCGTGCCATGGGCCTGTGCGTCGACGATGATTTGCGCCCGCGCGTCGACGGTCGCGACCGCGGTGTAGCCCTGGATCACCCCCTTTCCTGTCGCCAGCTTCGCGCTGTCCGCATCGGTGCGATTGCTCAGGCGCACGGCCCCTTTGGCGCTGCGACGCTCCTCGGGATGCGTCGCGAGCCAGTCGCGCAGTTGGGCCGCGTCGCGCTCCAGGCGGGCCAGTCGGATCGCCTCGCGTGTGCGCGGACTCCCGCCGCCATCCGGTGGCTCGGGACGCAGGCCGTCGTCGGTGGCATCCGCGGTACGATGGCGGGCGAGCATGGTGGCGGCCGCCGCTTCCAGCTTGGAGGCCTGTCGCTCGAAGTCCGCCCGCGTCCCGCTCCGTCGCTTGGACGCATTGCTGGGCAGTTTCACGCCATCGATCGCGAACATTTCGCGCCCGATCAGGCCCTGCTGGTCACAGACGGCGAGCACCGCGGCAAACACGTGAGCGATGTCGTCACCGAGCGTGCTGACACAGCCGGCGATCGTCGTAAAGTGCGGCGTGCGTGCCCCGCACAACGCGATGAAGGTGACATGATCTTCGCACAGCCGCGCGATCGCGCGACTGCTCACGATCCCGCGCGCGTAGGCGCACAGCACGACCTTCAACAACACCGCCGGCGGATAGGCGGGCGCTCCGGTCGTGTCGTTCCGATACCGGACGTCGAAGCGCGCGAGATCGATCGCCTGCTCCAGCAGGTGGTCAACCGCGTGCTCGAAGGTGCCGGGGAGGAGCTGCGCCGCCAGGTTCACGGGCAGCAGCCGGGGATTGGTGTCGATCAGCTTGTAGCGGGCCATGGCGGGGCTCGACGGCGGGACGTCCGGCGCACACATTCGCTCGGTAGCGAAACCCACGATCTGTCGGCGAGTTCCATGTCCACATCGCGGGCAGTGGGGACTAATCCTACAGCTTCGTTAGCTGTACATAGACGCCGGCGCTTGACACGCGACGGCTCTCCTGTCAGACTTACTGGTAAGACTGATGGAGAGCACTAATGAGCGACACAGCCACCACCACACTGTCCTCCAAGGGACAGGTGGTTATCCCCGAGGAGATCCGCCTCCGCCTTGGCCTCAAAGCGGGGGCACAGTTCGTCGTCGTGGGCGACCGCGACGTCGTCATCTTCAAGGTGCTGGAACCCCCGGCCCTAAAGGAGTTCGCGGCCCTCACCGCCCAGGCGCGGCGCGCCGCTCGACAGGCCGGGCTTAAGCCGACCGATGTCACGAAGGCCGTGAAGAAGGTCCGGCGTGTCAAATGAAAGTGGTGCTGGATACGAACGTGCTGGTCTCCGGACTGATCTTCGGGGGCACGCCCGCGCGCATCCTGTCCGCGTGGAGCAAGAGCGCCTTCACGTTGATCCTCTCTCCAACGATTCTCGACGAATACCGACGCGTTGGCTGGGAGCTCGCCAAAGGGCGTGAACCCCTGATGCGAGCTCTCGACGCCCTCCTCGCGACGTTGGCGGTGAACGCCACCTTGGTGAATGCGCCACCACTATCACCGAGCGTGTGCGAAGACCCAGACGACGATAAGTTCTTGGCAGCGGCTCTGGCGGGCGCCGCCGCACGGATCGTGTCTGGGGATAAGCACTTGCTGCGGCTGTCCGGTTGGCGGGGCATCGAGATCCTCACGCCGCGCCAGTTCGCGGATCGTCATCTGGCAGATGCTGACAGCTAACGGTAGTTGGAGCAGCCGGCGGATCTATTGACCGCGCGCTTCGCGCGCTTTATGTCCTTCCGCCGCAGCTCATCATTGGCGTTAGGCGTCCCATCTACCTCTTCGCAACGACAACGGTGCCTCAGCAAATCCTCCAACTCAAGGTCACGCTTCGTGGTGTGCGGCCGTCGATTTGGCGGCGCCTTGAGATCCCGACCGACGCCACGCTCCTCGACCTCCATCA
>JBDSVW010000012.1:0-35117 GCA_039927015.1 Gemmatimonadaceae bacterium
GTGGGCTTTGCATCTGAGGCGAAAGATATGATGACGCGGGCGACGAAACGCATTGGATGGTTGGGTGACCTTGCTCGACGCAGCCTCCTCGTGCTGGGACTCGCCAGCGTGATGTGGTCATGCGGCGGTGGTACAGCATACGGAGGTCCCGAAGCGGACACCCCGGACAACGGAGCGTCACCGGTCGTCTCCGTGGTCGCGACGGGATTCGACACCATCTGGGAACTCGCGTGGGGTCCCGATGCAGCCATCTGGGTGACGGAACGACGCGGTGTCATCTCTCGCGTGAATCCAGCCACGGGTGTGGTGACACAAGCGGGAGCGGTCGCGGTGTCCGAGATAGGAGAAGGTGGTCTGATGGGGCTCGCCTTCCATCCCGACTTCGCCTCGCAACCCTACGTGTACGCTGCGCATACCTACGGCTCAAGCGGTGGCGTGCGAAACCGCGTCATACGCATGCGATGGAACGGAACCGTGCTCTCTGCACCCGAGGTGCTGCTGCAGGACATTCCTGGCAGTTCTGTGCACAATGGCTCCCGCGTCGTCGTGGGCCCCGACAAGCTGCTGTACGTCTCGGCGGGGGACGCGTCCAACGCGTCGCTGGGACAGGACAGGACGTCGCTCGCGGGAAAGATTCTGCGCCTTTCGCTGGATGGCTCGCCGGCGCCCGGCAACACCCTCGGAGGATACGTCTACACCATGGGGCACCGGAATCCTCAGGGGTTGGTCTTTGCACCCGACGGAACCCTGTACTCCACCGAGCACGGTCCGGGCGACAACGATGAACTCAACCGCATCGAGATCGGGCGCAATTATGGCTGGCCCGATGTGCGGGGGGCCTGCGATGGAGACGCGGGCGCGAACGAGCGAGCCTTCTGTCAGGCCAACAACGTCGTCGAGCCACTCACTTTGTGGACACCGACCATCGCGCCGTCGGGCCTGGACTACTACGATGCCGCCCTCTTTCCCGGTTGGCGGGGCAGCCTCCTGTTCACGACGCTGAAGGACCAGACGTTGTACCGCATGACGCTGACCGCCGATGGGCGTGGGGTGCGCTCGCAAGAGCGCCTGTTGAGCGGCAGGTACGGGCGGCTGCGCGACGTGCTGGTGGCGCCCGATGGCAGTGTGTACGTGGGTACCAGCAATCGCGACGGACGCGGCTCTCCCAGCGCCGACGACGACCGGATCTTGCGGCTGCGCCCGCAGTAGCCCACGCGGCCCCCGGGGGCGTTCAATGGATCGCCGCAAACGGCGCCGCACCGAGCCGGGCGTCCCGCTGCGCGCCCCCCTATTTTCTGGCCGATGACCGGCGACTTCATACAAGCCATTCTCGCTTCGCTGACACCACTCGAGGGGACCGCCGTCGTGTTCGGCCTCGTCTCGGTGTTCCTGAGCACGCAGGAAAAGATCTGGAGCTGGCCCACGGCCATCGTGAACGTGGGCCTCTACGCCGTGCTCTTCCGTCGCGAGAAGCTCTATGCGGACATGGGACTGCAGGTCATCTATCTCCTGCTGTCGTTCTATGGCTGGTATCAGTGGCTGTATGGCGGCGCGAACCGCTCGGAATTGCATGTCTCCCGGGTGACCGTCCGTCTCGCGGTCCTGCTCACAGGCATTGGGGCGTTAGGCTCTGTCGCGCTGGGCACGCTGCTCCACCGCACCACCGACGCGTCGCTCCCCTATCTCGACTCCACGCTGTCGGTCTTCTCGCTCATTGCCCAGTGGATGATGACGCGAAAGATCCTGGAGAACTGGGTGCTCTGGATCGTGCTCGACGTCGTCTACGTCTGGATGTTCGTGACGCTCAAACAGCTGCACTTCACGGCGTTCCAGTATACCGTCTTCCTTGCGCTGGCGGTCCTCGGCTTCCGCGACTGGCGTCGGTCCTATCACCTCCACCGCGCCGCGCCGGCCTGAGAGGTGGAGATGAGTCCATCAGACTCGCCGGATTCGGTGTCCATTCCACACGAGCATCGGTCGGGCGACGACACGCCGCGCATTGTCGTGATCGGTGGAGAGAGCACCGGCAAGACCACGCTCGCGCGCGATCTCGCACGCGCTCTGCGCACGAACTGGGTGCCGGAGTATTCGCGTGAGTACGCAGAACGGCTGGAGCGCGAGCTTACCGCCGCCGACGTGGAGCCTATCGCACGCGGTCAGATGGCCGCCGAGGACGAGGGCGCCTTGGAGGCAGCCGGCGGGTACACCCGCTCGTCGCTCGTGAAGCAGGAGGTCGTACTCGACACCGACCTCGTAAGCACGACGGTGTACGCGGAGCTTTATTATGGCCACTGCCCCACGTGGATCCTCGAAGCCGCCCGCGCGCGCCTCGGTGACCTCTACCTGCTCTGCCTCCCCGACCTGCCCTGGGAGCCCGACGGCGTGCGCGACCGCCCATTGCACCGGGTGGAAGTGCTGCAACGATTCACGAGCCGACTCACGGAGTGGAACGCCACCGTGATGACCATAAGCGGCGGCGGCACCCAACGCCTGGAACACGCCCTTGCAGCCGTGAGGGGCTGGCGCGCCGCGACCACCCAAAGGTAGTAGCACCGCTCCAGCCCCTCTCTCGTCTTCTCGTCTTCTCGTCTTCTCTCTTAGTATCTGTAGTGCTCCGCCTTATACGGCCCATCCACCGGCACCCCAATGTACGCTGCCTGCTCCGGGCTCAACTTCGTGAGCTTGGCGCCCAGCTTGTCGAGATGGAGACGCGCGACCTTCTCGTCGAGGTGCTTCGGCAGGACGTACACTTTCCGCTCGTAGCGTGACGCGTTGCCGAACAGCTCGATCTGCGCGATGACCTGGTTGGAGAACGACGCCGACATCACGAAGCTCGGGTGTCCCGTGGCGCAGCCCAGGTTCAGCAGGCGGCCCTCGGCCAGCACCAGTACGCTGTGCCCGTCGGGGAAGACGAACTCGTCGAACTGCGGCTTGATATTGATGCGCGTGATGCCCTTCTTCTTGAGCCCGGCCATGTCGATCTCGTTGTCGAAGTGGCCGATGTTGCCCACGATCGCCTTGTCCTTCATCTGGCTCATGTGCTCCACGGTGATGATGCCCATGTTGCCGGTGGCCGTGATGAAGATGTCGGACGTGGGCAGCACCTCGTCGAGCGTCGTCACCTGGTAGCCTTCCATGGCCGCCTGCAACGCGCAGATGGGGTCGATCTCCGTAACGATCACGCGGGCGCCCTGCCCCTTGAGTGCCTGGGCGCAGCCCTTGCCTACATCGCCGTAGCCGCAGATCACTGCCACCTTGCCGGCCAGCATCACGTCGCTGGCGCGCAGGATGCCGTCGGTAAGCGAGTGGCGGCAGCCGTAGAGGTTGTCGAACTTCGACTTCGTTACCGAGTCGTTGACGTTGATGGCCGGGAAGAGCAGCGTGCCGGCCTTCATCATCTCGTACAAGCGGTGCACACCGGTGGTCGTCTCTTCCGTGACGCCCTTGATGTCCTTGGCCACCGCGGTCCAGCGGCCCGGGTTCGCCTCAAGCTGCGTGCGCAGGAGGTCGAGGATCACGCCCCACTCCTCCGACTCCTTCTGGTCGTCGAACGCGGGCACGGCCTTCGCCTTCTCGTACTCCACGCCCTTGTGGATGAGCAGCGTGGCGTCGCCGCCGTCGTCGAGCAGCATGTTCGGTCCGCCGCCGTCGGGCCACATGAGCGCCTGCTCGGTGCACCACCAGTATTCATCGAGCGTCTCTCCCTTCCAGGCGAACACCGGCACGCCGGCCGGCTTCTCCACCGTGCCCGAGCGTCCGACGGCCACCGCGGCCGCCGCGTGATCCTGCGTGGAGAAGATGTTGCACGACACCCCGCGCACCTCGGCGCCCAGGTCCATCAGGGTCTCCATCAAGACCGCCGTCTGCACCGTCATGTGCAACGAGCCCATGATGCGCGCGCCGCGCAGCGGGAACTTGCCCTGGTACTCCTGCCGGATGGACATGAGTCCGGGCATCTCGTGCTCGGCGAGGCGGATCTCCTTGCGGCCCCACTCGGCGAGCGAAAGGTCGCGCACCTTGAACGGGGGGCGATCGGACGGCGTCGAAGCGCCTAACGTTTCCTGCAGGGACGTGGCCATATGCGTAGTGGGAAAGAGATGACGGTCAGGATCGGGGTGTACGTGAGATGAGCGTGCCGTTCTGTGTCACGTGGGGCGACCGGGCAATAGGAAACGCGCTGGCCGGCCGGCGTCCACCTGCGGTAAAGAGCACCGGGCCGCGCGCGGTTTCATCGGCCGCCAGCGGGGCGTAGCGTGCATCGGTGAAGCCGGCCTGCACCAGCCAGCCCACCACGTCGTCGGCAGCGAAGCCGCGCCAGAGATGTCCCATGCGCTGCTGCAGGTCGTCCCGCTCATGCGGCATCATGTCCATGATGACCAGACGGCCGCCCGGGCGCAGGACCCGGTACGCCTCGGCGATCGCGCGCGCCGGCGTGGCGACGTAGTGCAGCACGAGCGACAGCGTAGCGAGGTCGAGCGAAGCATCAGGGATAGGGAGCTGTTCCAACTCGCCGAGGTGCAACTCGACGTTGGTGTGGTGCGCGAGACGCTCGCGCGCCGCGTGCAGCATCTCCGCCGAGGCGTCCACCGCCACCACGCGTCGCACATGCGGAGCGAGGCGCGCCGAGAAATGACCCGTGCCGCAGCCCAGGTCCCCGACCACGGCGTCCCGATCGAGCAGCGCGAAGGCGAGTGAGAGGTCCACTCCCGTGCCGAACAGCTCGACGCGCAGCGACAACCACTCCTGGCCCACGGCGGCGAAGAACTCGCGGGAGCGGGCGCGCCGGCCGGCCAGCACGGAGACTTCACGTTGGCGGTCCTGCTCCGCGGCGGCGCTGGACGAGACGCTGTCCCGTACTACACACCAGAGTCGCCGCGTCCATTCGTCTGGCATCTCGCCCACCCGGTAGTACCGGCTGGTGCCGTCGGCGCGTGAAATGACCCAGCCCTCATCGCCCAGCACCTTCAGGTGACGGGACACCGAAGACTGTGGAAGTTGAACAATCGCACAAAGCTCCCCCACCGTGAGCTCCTGCCGCTCTAGCACGAGCAGGAGCCGACTCCGGGTTGAGTCGGCGAGCGTTGAGAGGTGTGCGAGCGAGGCAGGAAGAGTCATCTATATCCGTAAAGCCGGATGGAAGAATAGACAACCCTGCAAGCCACGTCAAGGGATGGACGATGCGAGTCTCCGACGTGGCGGACGCCCGGCATGCGACCGAGTATTCTTCCGTCTCCAACGCTGCTCGCGGCATCGAGCCGCCCTCTCTTCCTGCAGCCTCCTCATGCAGTACCATTCCCCGGAGTTCAGGCCGTCGCGATGCTCTACTCGTGGGTGAAGGTCTTCCACATCGTCTTCATGGTCAGCTGGATGGCGGGTCTCTTCTACCTGCCGCGGCTCTTCGTCTACCACGCGGAGTCGCGAGCGGAGGACGACCCTCGGCGTGCCATCCTGGGGGCGCAGTTCACGGTGATGGAACGGCGGCTCTACACGCTCATCATGCGGCCGGCGATGTGGATCACGTGGGTCACGGGCGCGAGCCTCGTGCTCATGAACCAGGCCTTTCTGCACCAACCATGGCTCTGGCTCAAGGTGTTCCTGGTCGCGCTGCTCACCGCGTACCATGTCGCCTGCGGGCGGACCATCGGCGCCTTCGCCCGGGGCGATGCGACGCGCAGCGGCGAGTGGTACCGGGTGTTCAATGAGGCGCCGACGCTGGTGCTGGTTCTGGCGGTGGCCCTGGTCATCCTCAAGGACGCGATCACCCCGGGAGCGCTCGGCGCCGTGCTCATCGGCACAATAGTGGCGGTAGTGGCGGGATACCGCGTCTATACTGTCGCCCGACGTCGCGATGCAGACGCTCCGATCGCCTGACGGGAGAGCTACTCCTCCTCAGGCGGCGGAACAGGTAACGAGAGGATCCAGCGCGCGCGATCGGCCAGCGGAGCGGGCACCTCGACGAAAAAACCGCGCGAACTGGGACCCTGAAAACCGGGTCCGAAGATGCCCACCAGGTCGTTGCCCGAGGCGCGGGCCGGCACCTCTTCTGCCTCAAGCCGAGCCACCGTGAGATCGGCTTCCCATCCCGATCCCACGTTCGCTACGCGCACCCACGGGTGCAAATCCCCGGTCACGGTGAACCGACCACCGGCGAAAGACTCATTCGTTCCGTTTCTCTACATGCCCGGCATGAACATGATGTGCGCCTTGGGCGTGCCGGGATACATGATCCACGGCTGCGCGCCCTCCGGACGCTCGGGCAGGCCCGTGGTCGCCATGGTCGCGAACGGGATGTAGACCACGTAGAGATGCTTCGCGCCGGGCGCACTGCCGCTCTGCGCGTCGAAGGCGCCGCCGGTGAGGGAGAAAAGGGAGGCAGGATTGGTCGGCATTTTGAGCTTCCCTGCCTTCACCTCCTTGAAGCGCAAGGTGTCCACCTGGTCGCCCTTCACCCCTTCCCCGCGCAGCGCGCGGCCACGGGCCATGAACGGCTCCATGGATTCGTGATAGCAGGCGACGTGGAATCGGTCGGCCTTGGGATCGCTGGCGAGACAGGTCATGCCCTTCCCCTCGCGAATGACGACCAGCTTGCCGTCGGGACCGTAGCCCATAACCCGCGCCGTCGCCCGCCCGGCCGCCGGCAGGGGCAACACCGCGGCGGCAATCTGCTGCTCGCGCGGAGGAATCGTACCCTGCGCACCCAACGATTGCGTTGCGGCCAAGACGCCAGCCGCCACAATGGCGCGACGAATGCTCATACGATCCTTCTCCCTTGAAGGTGAATGGTGCGACTGCGCTCCACGCCCGCGATCGTCAACGTCCCAGCCTGCGCGTTCGTTCAGCGCAGGCCTTCCAATCCTGCCCGCAGCCGCGGCAGGGCCTCCCCAATGTCTTGCAGGCTTACCGCGCCCACCGACAGGCGGCACCACCCGCCCTCCCCGACTGCCCCGAACGCATCGAAGGGAACGACCGCCAGCCCCGCCTGCTTCAGCAGCCAGCCGCGAATGTCCTCGCTCGAGCGCAGCGTCTCACCCTCCGGCGTCACCTTGCCATAGAGGTCGAAGCGGGCGCTGAGGTAGATCGCGCCCTGCGGCGCGATGGCGTCCACCGCGTGTCCCGCCTCTCGCAGCGACGTGACCTCCCCATACAGCGCGTCGAGACGCGCCTGCACACCCTCGAGCAGCTGGGCGCGGTACTCGGCGATGGCTGCCTCATCGAGCAGGAGGGCAGCGGTCGCGATCTGTTCTGCCCGAGGCGCCCACGTGCCCACGTGTCCCAGGAATCCATTCATCGCCTGCATCACGTCCACCGGGCCGAGCACCCAGCCCACGCGCACGCCGGTGGCGGCGAAGGCCTTGGAGATGCCGTCAACGAAGATCGTGTAGCGCGCCATCTCCGGGCGCAGCGAGACCGGATCGACGTGCGTGGTCTCGCCGAAGGTGAGCTGCCAGTACACCTGGTCGTACACAACGTACAGCGGCCGCTCGTTCTTCGTGCGGCGCGCGTTCTCCTCCAGCACGAGGTCGCAGATGGCGCCTAACGCTTCAGCGGTGAACGCGGTCCCACAGGGATTCAGCGGGGAGTTGAGCGCAAGGAGGCGCGCGCCGCGCAGGTGCGGCGCCAGCCGCTCGGCCGAGGGCATGAACGCCTCGTCGGACGTGGTGAGGACCGGATCGGCCACCGCGCCCACCATGTGGCAGTAGTAGTTGTTGTTCCACGACGGCGCGGGATACACCACGCGGTCGCCCGGGTCGACGACGGCGCAATACGCGCCGTAGACCCCAGGGCGTGACCCCGACGTGATGAGGACGGATTCGACCGGATACCGGAGACCTAACGAGCGCTCGTAGTAGGCCGTCACCGCCTCGCGAAGGACGGGCAGTCCGCTGGACGGCGGGTAGTTCGTCTCGCCGTCCGAGAGCGCCTGCACGATGCCCTGTTCGAGCACCTTCGGAATCCGGAACTGCCGGGGATCGAAGTCGCCCACCGTGAGGTTGCAGATGCGCTCTCCGGCCGCCATGCGACCCCGGATCTCGCCCGCGATCTTGAGAATGGCGGAGCCCTCCAGCGTACCCACGGGAGTGGAGATGCGACCTGACATGCGGTCGCCGCGCACGAGCGCGGTGACATCGGTCATGGTGGTGCTATGCGTCATGGAAGCCTCGGGAAGACTTGGTCCTGTCTTTTACGAAGATCGGAAGTTACCGGGAGTCGGCCGGTCGTCCAACCGCGACTCTGGCAGAGACCGGCGGACGCGCTCTGGGGGGCCGTGGAGGGGGGCCGCCTGTGTGAAGTGTTTCTGTGGCATTGAGCGTGCACAGGTCGTCCTACTTCGCACCCGCTCGCTCCAAAGTCGAGGAACTCCCCGATTGTGTGGGGCGACGAGCCCGGTCGAGGGTATACTTCACCCGTATCGTCGTCCGAGTCCGTAACACCTTCCGAATGTTCACCTTGCGATCCGGCGGAGTCACTCGCTTGCGACCCCTCGTTCTCCTTTCCCTCTCGGCGTTTCTGGCTGTGCCGGTTGTGGCGCCTTCGGCGCAGCAGACGACGACCCAGCCCATCATGACGTCGCTGCCGCTGGTACCGGGCGCCCGGGTCCGCGTGACCACCAACACGCTGGTCACCCCGCTCCAGGCCAACTATCTCGAGATGCGCGCCGACACGGCGGTCTTCATTGAAGACGCCGCGGGCCGCGGCCTGTGGACGTTCACGCTCGACCAGATCACGAAGCTGGAGCAGAGCGCGGGTCTCAAGAGGTACAACGGCGGCTACATAATGAAGTCTGCCCTCATTGGGGCACCCATCGGCGCCCTGCTCTTCTGGGGCACGACCGGCATCATCAAGCCGTCCGATCCGGCCAACCAGTTCAATCGTACCACGACCGCGGTCACCGGACTCGCCGTGGGTGCCTTGGTCGGCGCCATAGTCGGCACGCGCTTCACGCAGGAGCACTGGTCGGAGCTGCCGTTACGCAATCGCGTGTCCGTCATGCCCGGTCGCCGCGGGGGCGTGCACGTGGGGGTCGGGTTCTCGTACTGAGGCTGCAGAACAACCGGACGTTCGTCGGACATGGCTCCGAACGAATCCCCGGTCGCAGAGAGCGTCAGCTGGGCCCCTTTCACTCCAGGCCGGCACTCGTGATGAACGTGGCCCCTCGCTTCGCCCACTGATCATGGATTTCCTCGGCGCCGAGCAGGCCGAGCGACCAGGTGGCGTCGGTCACCACCTGCACGGGAAGCTCGCGATCGAGCATGCCCTCCACCGCCTGCTTGACGCACACGTCGGTGGCCACACCGCACACCACGAAGTCCACCGGCGGACCTAACAAGTCGCGCAGCGTCTCCACGAAGGCGTGCGCCGCGCGGTTGCCCTTGAAGACGGAGAACTCGCTCTTCTGCACAAACACCGGGCGGCGTTCGGCGATGGCGCGCGTGGCGATGTCGACCGCCGCCGCATCCGTCGCGTCGCGTGGCAGCACGAGCGCTTCATGTCCGGGATCGATCTCGGCGATGAGCTGGGCCCCGGCGCGCTCGGCAGCATCGTTCGAGAGTCCCATGCAGTGCGGCGGGTACGTCTCCTGCTTCGGATCGGGCGCGACAGGATCGATCTCGCGGTCGCCATAGGCGTGCCAGTCGCCGGTAAAGACCACCACGTCACAGGTGCGTCGCATCCATTCGACTGTCCGGATGATCGCCGCCTCGGCCTCGGTCGCGCCGGGGTCGGCGGGATTGAACAGGTCGTGTACGTACAGGCGTCCGTCGGGACGCATGAAGTCGTTCTGCACGTCCACCACCCAGCCCACTCGTGGTCGCGTGCGGGGAGTTGTCGTCATGAGTCGTCCTGGGTGCGGTTCAGCGGAAGTGAAGACACGGCATGGCCTGGGAACGCATCGCTACAGGGAGCCGACGAGGTCCACCTTCACCAGACGGCCGTTGGGCGCGAAGCCGCGTCCCACCTTGCTCTCCACGCGGCCGTCCACCATGACGATGTCGGCGGTGAAGTCGAAATCGTTGAGCAGTCCGTCGTCTTCCCCATCGTTATGCCCTAACAGCGAAGAGCCCACCCCGTAGCCCACCACTGGCACGCGCTCCGCCTCGAAGCTGCGAATCTTCGCTGGGGTGAAGCCGCCGGACACGATAATGCCCACTTCGGCGAAGCCCGCCTGGTCCAGGGCACCGCGCAATCTCAGCACGAGTTCGGGATTCACCCCGGTGTATCCGTCACGGCCGCGGGAGGCCGCGTCGGATGAGAGGGATACATCGACGAGGCGCTCGCTGGTATCCACGCGCACGCCCGCCAGCGAACCGGCGCCGAATGTGGCGTGCATCGCCCGCGCGACCGCCAGCGCGTCGCGCACGACGTCGTTGTGGTAGTCCACCAGCGACACCACCGAAACGTCGGGCTCCCGTTCGCGGCAGTAGCGCGTAAAGGCCAGGGTGGCGTCCACCACGCTGCCGCCGTACGCCGCGATCATCGCGTGCGGCATGGTGCCCACACCCGACGCGCCCCACCAGGCGCCGCCGGCGTCGCTCGAAACGCTGCCCGCGCCGCCCACGCGCGCCGCGTACCCGTCGGGCGTCTGCACACGCCAGTCGTCATGGCGCGCACCCATGAAGATGACGGGCTTTCCCTGCGCGGCGTCGATCACCCGGCGGACATTGGTGGCCACCAGAGAGCGACGCGCGAGCACGCCGAGGTAGTCCGTCTCGAGGTGCGCGAAGGCGATGTACGGTCCGGTGACGAGCATCGTCGTCTCACCGGGAGTCAGCGGATCGCCGTCCATCAATGTCTCGACGGTGAAATCGGCGAGCGAGTACTCCTGCTTCGAGCGGGGATGTGCCGCCAGCTGCGTCTGCAGCATGCGGATTACCTCGTACGCGCCGGCGATGATGCCATGTTGCTTGGCGAACACCTGCATCGTGACGACCGGGTCGCGCCCGTCGAAGGCAAGGGTATTCGCCGTCCGCGCGAAATAGCGATCGGTGTACCATCCCTCCGACATGCGCGGATCGAACTGGAACAGCGACGCCGGAAAGGCGCGCATCCGTTCGTGCAGCAGGCGATGGCGCAGCTCGGGGGAGTCGGAGAGTCCCGCCGGCAGGGGCGTGGGCGTCGTCATGCGAGTCTCGACGCGCACGTGCGCCGTCGAGACGCGGTGCTGGCGTGAAACGATGCTCGGGTCGCGGTCATCGGCTCATGTCGCAGTGGATTCGTCGTGCGTCTGGCGCAGCGCCAGCGCCAGCAAGTCGGCTGCTCGTTGCATCTCGTCCGGTGCATACCCGGCAAAACCTAACAGCAGCGCGCCTCGCCGGGATGGTGTGACCGCCAGCGCGGAGAGCGCGGAGGCGACGACGCCCAGCTCCAGCGCCCGCGCGGCTATCGCGTGGTCCTCAGCGCGCACGCCGTCGCGCAGCCATCCCACCAGATGCATGCCGGCGTCCACCCGCTGCGTCTCGAGCCACTCGCCGAGGCGCTCATCCACCAGCCGCAGGAGAATTTCCTGACGCTCCGCATAGAGCGAGCGCATGCGACGCACATGTCGCGCAAAATGCCCCTCGGCGATGAACTCGGCCAGCACCGCCTGCTCCAGCGCGGGTGGATGCCGGTCCACCGTGGCGCGCGCACGCGCGAAGACGTCCACCAGCGGGGCCGGCACGATGAGGTATCCCACTCGCAGTCCCGGATACAGCGTCTTGCTGAACGTGCCCACGTAGATCACGCGCCCGTGCGCATCCATGCCCTGGAGCGACGGCAGCGGACGTCCCCGGAGTCGATACTCGCTGTCGAAGTCGTCCTCGACGATCCAGGCGTCATTCGCCCGCGCCCATTCCAGCAGGGCGACGCGGCGCGCGGCGCTGAGCGTCACGCCTAACGGGAACTGATGCGCCGGCGTGACGAACGCCACGCGCGGTGCCGGGGTGAGGCTGCGCAGCGCGGAGACGTTCAGGCCGTCCGCGTCCACGGGTACGGGGTGCACCATTGCTCCCGCAGCCAGCAACGCGGCGCGCGCGCCACGATATCCAGGGTCCTCCATGCAGGCCACGTCGCCTGAGTCGAGCAGCACGCGCGCGACCATGTCGAAGGGTCAGCGACCCGGAGGAACAGCGGCGCGTGTCGGAAGGGATGATCACGCGCTACTTCCCCGGCCGTCGGTCGGGCGTGGACTATGACGTGATTCCCGAGGCGCACCTGCAGGCGACATCCTTCGTGGCGATCGACATCGAGGAGGGCAGCGCGAAGGTGAGGCAGGGCGGGCCGAGAGGTCCCACGGACGGCGACGCCGATGCGCCGGGTACGGCGGGGCTGCTCATCTTCGACCCACCGCGTTAGGCTGCGGGAATCCGGACGCACGCACACGACACGGAGCCTTCATGCGGTCGCATCACTATCGCCTCACCATTGACTGGAAGGGAAACCTCGGCAGCGGCACGAGCGGCTATCGGGCGTACAGTCGCGCCATGGACATCGGCAAAGAAGGAGCGCCGCTGATCGCCGCGTCGTCCGATCCCAGCTTCCGGGGAGACGCCTCGCGCTACAATCCCGAGGAGCTGCTCGTCGCCTCGATCTCGGGTTGCCACATGCTCTGGTACCTGCATCTCTGTGCCGACGCCGGCGTGGTGGTGACGGACTACCGTGACGAGGCGGAAGGCACGATGACCGAGAATTCCGATGGTGGGGGCCGCTTCGACGAGGTGATCCTGCATCCCGCAGTCACACTCGCCAGCCCGGACGACGAAGCTCGTGCCCGGGTACTGCACGCCCGGGCGCACGAACGCTGCTTCATCGCCAACTCCGTCACCTTTCCGGTGCGGGTGGACGCGACGTTCCGATGAACGGCCGGCGCGCCTAACGGGGAACGCGGGCGGCAGGCAGCCTACGAGGCGCCGGGCCATCGATCACCACGAGCGCGTTGCCGACGGCCCGTTCACCCGTGGGATCCGAGGGAAAGTTCACCACCTCGCCGTTGATCCAGAGCGCGCTCGAACCGCCGCCGTCGAGATTCATGGCCTGATACGCGCCGACGGAGGCGAGCGCTTCCGCCAGTTCGCCGAGTGACATGCCCACGCTCCACGCACGACGCCCGTCGACCACGACCAACAGCAGGGCGCTCGAGTCCCTCGTCATTGCCACCGCGCTGCGTGGGTGCCGCGCCGAGGAGAAGCGCGGAAAAGTGCCCTCGAGCGAGTCGGACTTTATCCCGACGTTCACCCCGTCCTGCAGCACGCGCGGCCACCCTCCCACCAGGGCGTACGGGGCCGCAGCGTCGCCCCGCAGTCGCGCCACCACGCGCACCGGCGTTCCTTCCGAGGCCACGCGTGCCAGGTACGCCGAGGCTCCGGCGCCGGTCGCGCTGAGCACCGCGCCGTTGGGCGGAATAGGCGTACCGCCTCCCCGTTGCGCGCGGCGTGCCGCGGCGCGGTAGACGAGGGTGTCGCCACGCATCTCCACGAGGATCAGCGGCAGATCGAGCGCGTTACGGGCGGCCGCGTGTCCAGCGGCGCGGGCGCTGTCGGCACGTAGCATGGCCGGCGTGGGCGCGGGGCGCGGGCGCGTGGTATCGGCGGCCGCACCCACCGGCTGTGAGTCGGGATCGCGTTCGCGATCCTTGGGCGCGAGGGCCGGGGCGCCGGAGAGGGTACGGTCGCCGTACCATCGATTGTAGAGCACCAGTCCCGGTATCGCCGGGCGCCGGTGATTGATGCCCAAAATCTCGTACGAGTGGTCGCCCGCCTTCACACGCGCGTCGAGCGTGAAGCGGCCGATGGCCGGCGCTCGCGGCATCCATCGCGAACTGGGTGTGCGCGTTGACGAACTGGTCGTGCGGCGAATCGGTGACACGCGTTCCCTTCACCCATTCGCCATGTACGACAGCGTTGTTCTCCACCTCCCCGCTCTGCAGGTCGAAGAAGTCGGCGTTGATGGCTACCAGCGGCACCTCGCCCCGATTCTTCAGGCGCGTCATCATGGCGCTCACCCGCTCGCGGCCCATGCGCTGGTCCATTGCCCGTACGCCGTCGATGCGGAAACGACGCTCGCCGAGCTCGACGCGCGCCACGTGGATCACCCACGGACCGGCGGGACGAAAGAGACAGGAGTAGGTGATGCCGGGCGCAACGGTATCGACGGTCGTGACTTCGTTCGTCGCGGTATTAAGGTGCGTCGTATCGCTGACGCAGCGCCGAACGCCGATGCCGGATTGCGCCGTCGCCGGCCTCGCTCCCAGCACACCCGTAGCTACGGCGAGGGCGAATAAAAATGCCACGGCACGTCCCCACCGTATTGACCGGAACGATGGATCCGCCGAGACTCGTGCACCCTGCTTCTGCGCGCCGCTGCCGGGTGCCGTCCAGTCACAGCAATTCCTGGGAGAAATCATTCCATGCCCGCCTGGTTAGTCCGCACCTTTGCCATAACGTCGCTAACAATGTTGGCTGCGATACATGGTGCCGCACCCCAGAACACCATAACCCTCGAAGGGATCATCGCCAGCAGCGAAGGCCAGCCGTTGGCCGACGCGCCGGTCTCGGTCGTCAACCTCGCAATCGGTGAGCGGCGGAGCCAGATGGGCTTCAAGGTGCAGCGGTAGTGCGGCGCGTCGTCGCCCTCCTCGTGCTTCCGCTCGTCGTTGCGTCCGCGGCCTCCACCTCCTCGGCGCAGCGCACGGGCACTTCGCGCGATATCGGTGCGAGTGACCTGCGCCAGCGCCTGTTCGCGTTCGCGCACGATTCCATGATGGGACGCGAGCCCGGGCAGGAGGGGAACTTCAAGGCCAGCGCGTACGTGGCCGCCGAGTTCCAGCGCCTGGGGCTCGAGCCGGCGGGGGACAACGGCACCTATTTCCAGGAGGTGCCGTTCTTCCGTCGCGCCGGCGACCGTAGCGTGTCGCTGCGCCTTGGCAACCGGGTGCTCGTCATGGGACGGGACTACGTGCCATCTCCCGTCGCCGCACGCCCGCGAAGCATGGACGGTGTTCCCACCGTGTATGGCGGACTGGCCACCGATCCCGGTTCGTGGATCGAGGCGCACGAAGCGAAGGGCAAGGTGGTGGTGATCGGCACGCTGCCCGCGGCGGAGCGCACCGTTGCCACGAGGAGCACGCCGATGGGGGCGCTCCTTCGCGCCCCGAACTTCGCCGGCGCCGCGGCGCTGATGGTGGTGGATTATGAGGCGTCGGGCAGCGAGGGAGCGGCGCGCGCCATGTCGGGCAACCTCGTGCAGGACACGACGTGGAACGACCACATGCCGCCGCTCATCGTGGTGTCGCGTTCGATTGGGGATGCGCTGTTCGAATCCCCACTCGCTTCGGCTCCGTCCGGGGCACCCGGGAAGGCATTCAGTGGTGAGGCCCGGGTAGGCCTGACAAGGCTGGCGTATCCTGCGCGTAACGTCGTCGCGATCCTGCGTGGTACGAACCCCGCGATTCGCGGCCAATACGTGAGCGTCACGGCGCATAACGATCACGTCGGATTCGATCGGTCGCCCGTGGATCATGACTCACTGCGCGCGTTCAATCGTGTGGTGCGTCCGATGGGGGCGGATTCGCCGCGCCGTGATCCCACCGAGCCTGAATGGGCGCGCATTCGGGCCACGCTCGATTCGCTCCGGAAGATGAATCCGCCGCGGGCCGACTCTATTCGCAATGGCGCGGACGACGACGGCAGTGGGACGGTCGCACTGCTCGACATCGCGGAACGCATGTCACAGGGCCCGCGCCCGCAGCGATCGATTCTCTTCGTTTCCCACACCGCCGAGGAGTTCGGACTGCTAGGTTCGCGGTGGTATACCGATCATCCCACCGTGCCGATCGATTCCATCGTGGGTGAAATCGACGTGGACATGATAGGACGTGGCGGTGCGGATGATCTTCCCGACGCAGGGCCGACGTATCTCGAGGTGATCGGCCTGCGGCGGCTCTCCAACGAGTTCGGGGACGTGATCGACGCGGCGAATGCGAAGCAGGCGCGTCCCTTCGTCTTCAACCTCACGTTCGACGCTCCCGGTCATCCGCTGCAGTACTACTGCCGTGCCGATCACTACAGCTACGCGCGCTACGGTATTCCGTCCGTCTCGATCTCGCGCGGCGAACACCTGGACTACCACCAGGTGACCGACGAAGCGCAGTACATCGACTATGAGAGTCTGGCGCGGGTGGCGACGTTCGTGCACGACGCCGCGCTCATGCTGGGCAACCGGCCCACCCGGCCGGCGCTCGACGGTCCGAAGGGAGATCGTGGCACGCCCTGTCGCCAGTAAACGGGACGCGCGACCCGGCGCCGGCTACCGCTTCGCGCGTGTGGCCGGCGCCGCTTTGCTTCCGGGCATCGGCTCGGCGGCCGGCGGCCACTCGCCCGCGATGAATCGGTCCACCTCGGGCCACACCAGCTCGGGTTGCTCGGCGTAGGTGAAGTGCGCCGCGTGCGGAATGCGCAGCAGGCGCGCGTTAGGCATGGCCGAGATCCATTCCCGCACCAGGTCCATCGGGATGGCCTCATCGTCCCCGTGTATCACGAGGGTGGGAACGCGGAGCGCTGCCAGCCGGGCCCGCAGGTCCCAGTCGCCATACGATTCCATGACCACGCGATTCGTGGTCGTTAGGCCATAGCGGATACCGGCGGGGGCGGAGGCACAGAGATCGGACTGGATGAGCGGCAGCGAGCGTTCGGGCTGCGCGAGGCGCGGCGGCATGGCAGCCGCCCAGTAGTCGCGACACGCCGCGGTGGCGTCGGCGGTGGTATCGGCGAGCCGGCGGCCTGCGTCGGCGAGTCTCGTACTTTGTGCGGCGGTCATCCGGTTGTTCATGCTGGCGCCAAAGCGCTGCCAGAACTCCCCCCGTCGCGGCGGCACGGGTCCGAAGAAGATCATCCGCTTCACGTGGTCCGGAAACGCCAGCGCATATGATGCCGCCAGCAGCGGTCCATAGGAGTGCGCCACGAGGATGACCTGTGGCGCTCCAAAGAAAGCGCGCACCGCCTCGAGGTCGGCGATCTGGCGTGGCGCGAGCAGCGAGAGCGTGTCCGATGGCAGCGTGGAACGTCCTGCCCCGCGTTGGTCGTAGAAGATTACCGTGTGTCGCGCGATGAGTGGCGCGAAGTCTCCGTAGATGCTTTCGAGATCCAGTCCCGGGCCCCCGTGAAGGGCGATGACCGTATCGCGGCCAGCTCCCGCGACCCGGTAGTACAACTTCGCCCCATCGTCGGTGGTGACGTAGCCGTCGCGAACGTTTGGCGACTGTGCGCGCGAGACGAGCGGAGCGGCGAGGAGCAGCGCGAGGAGGACGACGCGTCGCATGGTGGGCCTTGGCAACTGGGGGGCGAGCGGCGTTCGGCTGTCGCCCATGTCTCTGGGCGTTGCGTCAATATGGGGACTTCGCTGGCGCGGTCAATTCAGCGGCGTGATGGCGATGCGTCCGTCGCTTCGCATCTCCCACGCCACGTCGGCGCGACCAGCCCCGGCCTCGCGCAGCACGCGCTGCCGTTCCACCGGCGAAAGGGTGGCCAGCGTGCGCGCCGACGCAGGCAACACCTGCGCCACAATCCGTGCTCCGATGGCCCGCGCGTGCGCGACGAGCGGAAACGCTTCCCCCGCGACGACGATGGTGCGGCGCGGAAAACCTCGGCTCGCCTGCGTAGAGAGGGATTCTATTTCCGCGCGGTACGCGAACACGGCCTGCTCCACCTGCATGTCGCCCCGCACGTTCTGCCCGACAACGGGCAGCACGAACAACATCGGAAGCCACGCCAGGGCACGTTCAGGCAGCGAAGCCTTCGTTGTCTGCTCACGACGCTGTGGCTCCTTCTCCATTCGCCGGGGTGTGGGCGTGGTATCGGATCGAGCAATCGTGCGCGCTCCCATCGCCACGGCCACGAGCGCCACCACGTGCATGAAGGCGAACGGACTGAGCAGGCGCGGCTCGACGTGCACCGCGACAAACTGGGCGATGCCGACCGCCCCCAGCGCCGTCACCATGAGTGCCCGGTGGCTCAACTCGCTGCGCACATGGACCGCGCGCGTGTACCCCCACCAGAAGAGGATGACCGTCAGGATCGGGAGGTACAGGAATGGGCCAATGTATCGCGCGGCATCCCCGAGATTCTGCGCGACGACGGCGGCGTAGGCGCCCGGCCGCCACGGCTCCTCATCCCGGGTAATGACCCCCTCGGCCCACGCCGTGGGATCACTCCACGGCTCGTAGGTCCACTCGACGGCCGCGAAGTTGGCGGTCGTCGCAGCGCGAAGATCGTCGATCGGGACCTGCTGGTACTCCCGGTGGCCGCCTTCGTGTGTGTCAGGCGACCGGGAGTCGCAGTGTCGGAGATACCAGCACGCATTGAGCCGCCCGGTGGCGCCGAGCGTGAACGAGTCGTAGGTGCGCGACATCGGCACAGCCCACGGCAGCATCACGGCCAGCATTGCGCCCGTCGTGAGAATCGGCCGGCCGCGCGACGCGACGCGGCTCCACGGCAGGTACGTGGCGGCGAGCACCACCAGGAGCCATGGCCAACTGCTGGTCTTGGCGAGGTAGGCGAGGCCCAGCAGCGCCCCTAACAGCACGCTGCGGCCGCCGCCATGCACGAGCAGCTCCGTCGCGATGGCGATCATCACGCAGAGCAGCAAGGAGTCCGGGGTGATGGAATCAATCTTCGTGAGCACCAGCGCGCACATGGCGTACGTGGCCCACACCGCGCGTGTCCACAATTCGCGCCGAGCGCCCACATGGAATGGCAGGGAGCGCCACAACAGCGTGACGAAGCGGTGCGTGAGCATGGCTCCGGCGATCACGATGACCGCATTGGCCCAATGCGCCGCGGCCAGCGCGTTCACACCGACCGATTCCCCCGCGAGGCCGAACGCCGCGAGGATGGTCGGGTAGAGCGGCGACCAGTATCCCTGCACGAAGGCAGGCCAGTCGCCGACACGCAGCGCATCGGCAAGGTCCAGATATGATACGCCGTCCGGGTTGAGCTGAAGGCGCGTGAGCCGTGCCTCCAGCAGGGCGACGGCAGTCACCATGCCCAGCCAGACCAGCGATTCGCGCAATCGGGCGTGCGGGCGGAACGGCACGGCGTCCCTAGTTCTCGGCGATGGGTTTGAGCAACGCACTCATCCGGGCATTGAACGCCGGCAACTCGTCCTCCACCAGCTTTCGGAATCGCTCCGTGGCGCGCGCCAGGTCGGCCTCCAGCTCTTTGAGCGTCGACAGCGAAGTGTCCGTCGGTCGATAGTCGGCGCCACCGGCCACGTCGCCCGCGCCCGTACCTACTTCGCCCGCCAGCCACAACAGCGACAGGTACGTCTTGTACGTCTCCACGAACCACTTGTCGTCGCTGTGCAGGTCGTGCCTGGAGAGGAGCATCAACTCCACGTCGAGCATCTTCTGGTCCATCTCGCGCAGTGCCGCCACGGCCGCCGCGTTGCTGGCGTTGGCCTTGAGCTGGTCCTCGATGTTCTTGCGCAGGACTTCGAGGCGATTGACCACGTTGGCCGTCTCCGTCAGCCGGTCGCGCACGCGCACCTGCGCGGCGGTCGATGCCAGCAGGTCCTCCTCCGACGTGGGCACGTCGGTGGACTTGAGCACGGTGAGCGGCTGCGACATCGTCTTGCCGTCCGCGATGAGGCGAACCGTATACTGACCGGGCGCGCCGATCGGCCCGTCCGATTGCGGCTGCTGAATGCCCCAGTGCGCGATGGGCCGCGTGTCCTTGCCCTTGAAGCGCGGCTCGTCCCAGATGAAGGCGTTGTCGGGCGCCACCGTGCGCAGCGCCACCGGCACCGCGAGATCGTAGCGCAGGTTCCAGACGATGCGGTTGAGGCCAGCCTTGGCGTTCACCGCCATCTTCCTGATCGTGGCGCCCGAGGCATCGGCGAACTCCAGCTGTACCCGGCCCGCCGCCGGCATGCGGAAGGTGATGTCGGCGCGACCCTCGCGGGCCTTCCGTACACCGGGATGCGGCGCGTACAGCGCCGCGTCGCCAGCCGCAACGCCGCCGCCAGACTCCAGGGCCTGAAGGTCGCGCAGGACCCAGAGGCCACGGCCGTAGGTGGAGACCACCGCGTCATTCCATCCCTTCGGAATCTCGATCCACGTGACCGGTGCGGCCGGCAACCCCGTCTGGAACTGCGTCCAGTGCTGGCCATCGTCCAGCGAGTAGTGGAAGGCGTGACCCGTGCCCGCCAGCAGCATGCCCTTGCGATCGGGGTTCTCGGAAATCGCGAGCACGTAGTCCAGCGGGTGTGTGTCCGGCAGGTCGCCACGCACGCTGCTCCACGTCCGGCCGAAGTCCGTCGTCTTGAACACGTACGGGCGGCGGTCGTCATTCGTGTGGCCGTCCACCGCCAGGTAGGCGGTGCCCGCGTCGAAGTGCGAGGCGTCGATCTTTCGAACGGTCGACCAGGCCGGCATGCCCGGAATGTTGGCCGTCACGTTGCTCCACGTGGCGCCGCCGTCCTGCGTGATCCAGACGAGGCCGTCGTTTGTGCCGACCCAGATCAGGTTCCGTTGCACCGGTGATGGCGCGATGGCAAACACCACCTCTCCATAGAACTGTCCCAGGTTGTCACCGATCACGCCCCCCGACGCCTTGATGCGCGAGGAATCGCGCGTCGAAAGATCGGGGGAGATCTCCGTCCAGCTCTGGCCACCGTTGGACGTCTTGAACACCACCTGGCAGCCATAGTAGACTGTCTTGGTATCGAACGGATCCACCGCCATGGGCGCCGTCCAGTGGCAGCGATACTTGATGTCGTCTGGAGGCGAGTCGAGGGTGATGCGCCACGGCGCGATGGAGCGCGCCGTTCCCGTCTTGTGGTTGTAGCGCGTGACCTTGTTGCCGTAACACGTCGCCCACACGATGTCCGGGTCGTTGGGATCGGGAAGGGTGAAGCCCGACTCGCAGCCGCCGATGCCGTGATCCCATTGCCGCTGCGGCCCCGTGGGGCCGCCGAAGAAGGGCGGAGGGGGCGCGACGGTCGTGTCACGCGCCGGACGTGCAGGGGCGGCAGCGCCGGCGCGCCGGCTCGAATCCCGACGCGCAGCGGAGTCCGAGGTCGCAGCTGGCGGTGGACCGAAGTTGAAGCGACCGCCGATGCCCGGCGTCCCCTGCTCGATGCCATCGGACGGTCCACGCATGGTGCCGTTGTCCTGCCGGTTGCTGTACACCCAGTACGGCACCTGGCGGTCCACGGCCACATGGTACATCTGCCCGTTAGGCAGGGCGATCCGCTTCGGCGTCCGCTTGGCGCCCGTGATGAGCGTGACACCCAGGTCGTCGGACACGCCGATGTGATTCGGGTTCGTGTTGTCGATCCAGATGTCGTGCGTGTCACCGCCCCACGGCGCCTCGGTGAACGTCCGGCCGCCGTCGGTCGAGCGCCAGAACGAGGAGTTGGCCACCAGCACCTCATCGGCACTGCCGCTACCGACCATCACGTGCATGTAGTAGCCCGCGCGCCCGATGAGCGAACGCTGCCAGCTCACCAGCTTCCACGTGCTGCCGGCGTCATCCGAACGCCACAGCGACCCCTGGTCGAGCGTCTGGATGAGCGCGTAGATGCGGCTGGAGTTCGTGGGCGCGATGGCGACACCGATCTTGCCGAACGGCGCCTTGGGCAACCCGGGGTGCACCACATGCTTCCAGGTGCTCCCGCCGTCGCGCGTCATCCAGATACCCCCGGCGGCGCCGCCACTCGTCATGCCCCACGGCTTGATGATGACCTCCCACATGCCCGCGACCAGCACGTTGGGATTCTTCGCGTCAATCGAGAGACTCGAGCAGCCGGTGTTCACGTCCACGAACGCGATCCGGCTCCACGTGCGGCCGCCGTTGACGGTCTTGAACACGCCCCGCTCCTCCTGCGGCCCGGTGGCCCTGCCTAACGCGCAGGCATACACGACCTCGGGATTGAGCGGGTGGATGATGATGCGCGAGATGCGCCCGGTCTCGCGCAGGCCCATGCGCTGCCAGGTAGCGCCGGCATCCGTGGACTTGTACACACCATCGCCCGTGATGTCCGACTCGCGCACGGCCCATGCCTCACCGGTACCCGCCCACACCACCTTGTGATTGCTGGGCGCCACCGCCAGCGCGCCGATAGCCTGCACCGGCTGGTCGTCGAAGATGGGGCGAAAGGTCGTGCCGGTATCGGTGCTCTTCCACACGCCCCCCGACGCCGAGCCGATATACCAGATGGAGTCGTTGCCCGGAACGCCGGCGATCGAGGCAAAGCGGCCCCCCGTGGCGGGCCCGAGAAATTCGAACCGGTAGGGCTGGCTCGGCACCGGCGCATTGGGATCGGGCGGTGCACCCCGCTGAGCGGCCGCGCCGCGAGCTGAGCCCATGGAGACGAGGACGGCGGCGGCAAGAAGAGCGGGGCGTGACAACTGTGAGCGCATGCGGGCCTGGCGAGTCTGGGACGGGAAGCGGCGAAGCAGCGAAGAGCCGTGAATGTGCGTCTCTGCATACGGCTCAGGAAGGAACGACGCTGCGCCTTCCGCTCCCGGCGGCGCTCTTGACGCACGGTGCGTCTCCATCGAAGCTCTCACGATTCCCTCTGGTTTCTTCGCGCTCTCCAGCCCCCGACGCCATGTCTCTCGCACGTGGTAGCTCCGGCCTTCCCCGCCCCGGCCAAATCCCGCCGCGCGACGTGCCGCTTCAGTTGACGCGGGCGCTCGTTGCGCCGACGCACGCCGTTCTCGCCTTGGCCGCGATCGCTGGCCTTCTCACGCCGCACCGCGCCATCGCACAGGGAGCACCCCTCCCCACGGTGGGACGCTCGATGGTCACCAGCACCCTCGGCATTGTCGCCTCCAGTTCGCCGCTCGCCGCCAAGGCGGGCACGCAGATGCTCGAGCGGGGAGGGAACGCGATTGACGCGGCCATTGCGGCCAACGCCGTCCTCGCCCTCACCGAACCCTCCGGCGATGGCATCGGCGGCGACCTCTTCGCCATCGTCTATGAAGCGAAGACCGGCAAGCTGCACGGGCTGAACGCAGCGGGATGGGCGCCGAAGGCGCTCTCCGCACAGTGGCTGCGCGCGAAGGGTCATCGCACCATGCCGCGCGGCATCCACACCGTGACCGTGCCGGGGGCCGTGGCCGGCTGGCAGGCGCTGCACGATCGGTTTGGTACCCTGGGTCTCGATGAAACGCTGGCGCCGGCGATCTGGTACGCCGAGCAGGGCTTTCCCGTGACGGAGCAGGTGGCCCGCATGTGGGGACGCGCAGTGGACAAGCTGTCGGCGAATGCCTACTCCCGGCAGACGTTTTTGCTCGACGGATCGCGCGCGCCGCGCGAGGGCGACGTGTTTCGCAATCCGGACTTAGGGCGAACGCTGCGCGCGATCGCCACACGCGGACGCGACGGCTTCTACCAGGGGCCGGTGGCCGAGGCCATCGTGCGGTTGTCGAAGGAAGAGGGCGGGCTCATGACGCTCGAGGACATCCGCGAGCTGCAGCCGCAATGGATCGAGCCGATCAGCACCACGTACCGCGGGTGGACGGTGAGCGAGCTGCCCGCTCCGACGCAGGGAATCGCGGCGCTCATGATGCTCAACATCATGGAGCGCTATCCCTTCAAGGACTGGGGCTTTCACAGCGTAAAGGCGATGCACACAATGATCGAGGCGAAAAAACTCGCCTATGCCGACATGCTGAAGTACACGGCGGACCCTGCCTTTGCCGAGGTGCCCACCGCGCAGATGCTCGACAGGCGCAACACGGCGGTGCGGGCGGGCAACATCGACGCCTCCAAAGCCGCGTGCACGGTGACGCCGGCGAAGTACGACGCGGTGGCCAGCCGCGCGGGCAGCGAGACGATCTACCTCAGCGTGGTGGACAAGGACGGCAACATCGTCTCGCTCATCCAGAGCATCTACTCCGAGTTCGGCTCAGGGCTCACGGCCCCAGGCACCGGCGTGCTGCTGCACAATCGCGGCTCGCTCTTCTCGCTCGACAGCAGCGCGGTGAACGAGCTCGCCGGCCACAAGCGGCCACTGCACACCATTATTCCCGCCTTCATGGAGAAGGATGGAACACGCATCGGGTTCGGCATCATGGGTGGCTGGAACCAGTCGCAGGCCCACGCGCAGTTCGTGTCCAACATCGCGGACTACGGCATGACCATCCAGCAGGCGCTGGAGGCCGGGCGCTTCTCCAAGAGCAGCTTCGACGGATGCGACGTGAATGTGGAATCGCTGGTGCCCCCGTCGGTGCGAGACGCGTTGATCGGCATGGGCCACAAGGTGGAGATCGTTGGCCCCAGAAGTTCAGTGTTCGGCTGGGGGCAGGCAGTGCTTCGCACGCCCGACGGCGTCAATTTCGGCGCAAGCGAACCACGCCATGACGGCGCCGCCATTCCAGAGGGCGCCCCGCTGCCAGCACCGCGTGCCGCAAAGCCGTGATGTTGGCTCCGCCCTTACCCATACTTGTGTTACGTCCCCAACGGAGTGCCTCGTGAATCGCACCACCTTTCTCACTCTCGCCGTTCTGAGCGCCGCAGCCTGCTCGACGCAGACGCAGCTTCCCGACGTCGAGGTGCCGTCGCAGACGGTCTCGACCTACAACGACACCACCGGTCGCACCGACGTGCTGAGCGGCGGCGTGCGAATGATTCCCATCTCCACTCCCCGTGGCACGTTCAAGGTCTGGACCAAGCGCACCGGCAACAACCCCACCATCAAGGTGTTGCTGCTGCACGGCGGGCCGGGCATGACGCACGAGTACTTCGAGGCGTTCGACTCCTATTTCCCCGGCGTCGGCATCGAGTACTACTACTACGACCAGCTGGGCTCGCACTTCAGCGACCAGCCCAAGGCGCCGGAGCTGTGGGAGGTGGACCGCTTCGT
Source organism: Gemmatimonadaceae bacterium (assembly GCA_039927015.1). Lineage (GTDB taxonomy): Bacteria > Gemmatimonadota > Gemmatimonadetes > Gemmatimonadales > Gemmatimonadaceae > SCN-70-22. The sequence goes on from JBDSVW010000012.1 coordinate 24,841, forward strand.
TGACGAAGTGGAACAGGTGCGACAGGCGCTGGGCCTCGACAGCACCAACTTTTACCTGCTGGGCCACTCGTGGGGCGGCATCCTGGCGCTCGAATACGCGTTGCAGCACCAGCGCCACCTCAAGGGACTCGTGATCTCCAACATGGTGGCGAGCATTCCGGCCTACAACACGTATGCCGAACAGGTCCTGATGCCGGCGATGGACCAGAAGGTGCTGGCCGAGGTGAAGGCGCTGGAGGCGAAGAAGGACTACGGCAATCCGCGCTACATGGAGCTGCTGATTCCCAATCATTACCAGGAGCACGTGCTGCGCATGCCGCCGGAGGAGTGGCCCGATCCCGTGCAGCGTGCATTCAAGCACGTGAACGCCGACATCTATATCCCGATGCAGGGGCCCAGCGAGCTGGGGGCCAGCGGCAAGCTGGCGAAATGGGACCGAACGGGCGATCTCGCGAAGATCACGGTCCCCACGCTGGCCATTGGCGCAGGGCACGACACGATGGATCCCAAGGCGATGGAGCAGATGGCCACGCAGGTGAAGCGTGGTCGCTACCTCTTCCTTCCCGACGGCAGCCATATGTCGATGTACGACGATCAGGCGAGGTACTTCGAAGGCCTCATCAAGTTCCTGAGGGACGTGGACGCGGGACGGTTCTAGGGCGCGCGAACGAATCCGAGGCGACCGCCCGCGTCCGCCTCGACGGAAAGCATGGCTTCACGCATGCAGTCCGCGTATCCCTCAGCGCCCACCACCACCACCGGCATCTCCACGCCGTATAGCTCCTGCGCGACCAAGGCACCTAACGCGAGGATGGGATCGGGTTCCGCGAGCACTATTGCTACCGGGCCCACGCCATTCCGGAGACACTCGGCGAGCACGCTGGAGCTCGAACTGCTCCCTCGTCCGCGCGTGAGCAGCAGCACAGCACCGGCCAGCGAGCGTCCGCACTGGGGATGCCGGGTCTCGATGACCCGACCCGTCGTCGCATCCACACCCCCCCAGAAAGAGAGGGGCTCCTCGAGCACCAGGGTAGCGCCCTGGCCGCGGCCTGTGGTGAGCGCCTCTCCCTCAACCGTCACGCCACAACTCCTCGTCGGTCCAGCGCGCGCCGCGCACCGCCGACTCCACACACTCCTGCAGGCTGCCGAACACCACGCGTGCGCCGAGGTTGCTCGGTGCGTACCACGCCCACTTCGCAGAGTTTGTCATGATGGCTCCCGTCGCGGGCGCCATGATGGGAGCGAGGTAGGTGCACGTGTCGGTCACGATCTTCACACCCGCCGACGTGAACTCGTCGAGCCATCCGCGCTCCCGCAGTACGTCCAGTGTGTCCCGCCCGGTGGAGGCATAGAAGGCGATGGTGTCCGCCACGCGCCGACCGCCGAGCAAGAGGCGCAGCCGCTCGAATTCCGACAGGGAGAAGTGGGGCGTCCCCACGCTCACCGCGCCGATGGGCTCATCGGCCGCGGAAGTCAGCTCGCGCGCAGCCTCGGCCAGGTGAGCGAGTGCGAGACGCACCGTCTCGAGCGGTGGCCGTCTCCCGCAGGCCTCGGCGAGCGTGGGGGCCTCCGGCGTGACCTCCACCATGTGGAACATCGCCACCGAACCCGATGACGCGGCCGCCGCGCCTAACGCCTTGAGCTGGTCCTCGGTGGCGTGCTCGATGCCGGTGATCACCGGCACCTGACGTCCCACACGCCGTCCGATGAGGTGTCCGAGCGCCGCGAAGAGCACGTCGCTCTCCGCCAGTCGCGACGGGAGCGGGGGCAACTGGAAGTGGATGGTGGCCACGCGCCCATCGTCGCGATGGAGCCCCGCATACGGCGCGCGGCCCGTGAGCGCCGCAGCGATGTCGATGAAGTCGCCGTACCGCTCCGTGCGCGCGCCGAGCACCGAGTTGGCGAAGACGATTGCGTTTGACTCGGCCCAGGCGATCTGCGCGCCGAACGCGGGCCGCGCCGCGAGCTGGTACGGCGCACATGTCCACGTGGGTCGGCAGCCCATGGTGGAGTACAGGCGCATGAGTGCGCGCCCTGCGCGGTGTCGCTCCGGATCACCGCGGTTGAGCTCGGGGTGCAGCAGGTCTGCGGCACCCACGTTGAGCGTGGTCTCGACCCGCACCGCACCGCCGCCATCGACGAGGCGCTGCGCGAAGTCGAGACTCACCGGCCCATGGTAGAGGCATCCGTCCACATGGGCCCCGCTGATGGGCACCAACCGTTCCGCGCCCATCAGTTCCGCCATTCGCACGAGAAGACGCGCCGCGAGCTGGGTGGCAGCCCCCGCCTCCCCCACCAGCATCCCCCTCTCCTCGTCCGTGAGCTTCAATCCCGTCTTCTCTTACACTGCGTCGCTGAGCGACGTAAACGAGAACTCCCTCGTCCTGATCGCCGGCACCACGATCGCCTGCCCTGTGTTGCCGCTTTCGCTGGCGCTCACCCGGATGGGCTTCGACATCGCCTCCAGGTTGTTGAGCATGAAAATGGGCGACTCGTTGAAGCGGAAGTTCTTGAGCGCGCGCGTGATCTTGCCCTTCTCGATGAGGAAGGTGCCGTCGCGCGTGAGCCCGGTGTAGAGAATCGTGCGGGGGTCCACCGGGCGGATGTACCAGAAGCGCGTGACCAGGATGCCGCGCTCGGTGCCCGCGATCAGGTCGTCTATCGACGCGTCGCCTCCCAGCATCTTGAGGCCGCCCCCGCCCCCGCCGCCACCGCCACCGGCGTTAGGCTCCCTGCCCTGCTTCTGCGCCCAGTAGCGGTCGTAGGAAAGGTTCTTCACGACGCCATTCTCGATCCACACCGTGCGATTGAGGGGTAGTCCGTCGCTTGCAAAGGGATTGGTGGCGATATCGGGATCCATCGGGTCGGAGAAGAGCGTGACACGCTCGTCCACCACCTTCATGCCGATCTTGTTGCCCCCGCCCTGCTTGGTGAAGAAGGAACGTCCCTCGTCTGCGCTGCGGGCGCTGAGCGCGCCGGCAATGAGCTGCACCAGGTTGCCAACCGCGGTAGGCTCGAGCACCACCGTGTACCGGCCGGGCTCGATGGCCACCGCATCGTGCGAGGCCTTCGACTTCCGGATGGCGGTCGCGCCTAACGACTTGGCGTCGATGCGGTCCCAGTCCCAGTGGGCGGAACCACCCCATCCCGATCCCTGTCCGTCGGGCGTGCGCACGGTCGTGGTGAGCACCGCCTCGGTCGTGCGGCCGTAGGCGAAGAGGCCGCGGCTGTTGGCGATGGCGATCGCCGTGCCGCGCGCCTCGATGTACCCCGTGGATACGAGACTCGCGGCACGCGCCGGCTCCGTAATCGTCTGGATGGCGGCGGCGCGCGCCACCGGGTCGAGCTGCGCGGTGGCCTCGCTCCAGCCGATCGTGCTGTTCGTGTATTGCTGCGGCTCGAGCTCCGGCATCGCCTCCGGATCCTCGGGCGAGAGGCGGGCCAGCGCCTCGCTGTTGCCGACGACCGCCTTGAGCGCGTCGTCGTCGAGCTTGTTGGTGGTGGCCGTCGCGCTCCGCTTGCCGAAGGAGCTCAGCACCGTGACCACCGTATCGGTGTTGTCGCCGGCGGTCGAAATCTGGTTGACAGCAAAGCGCGAATTGGCGCGCGCGCCGCTGCGGATGGTGACACGCGTGGAGTCGGCGGTGGCGAAGGCGAGGATGCGCCGGGCCAGGGCCTGCGCTTCGTCGCGCGAGAGGATCGGCGCCCCCTCCACGTACAAGGTGCGGGGCGCGGTCATGCGTTTCTCCCGGTGTTGATGACGTTGATCTGCTTGTGGCGCGTGGGCACGCAGCCATGTGAGACGGCATTGGATTGCGAGGGCTGGCCCTTGGCGTCACCGAAGGCACCGCAGAGTTCGTAGCTCTTCGGGCCGCCCACCATGTCCATCGCGGCCCAGAATTCCGGGGTGCGAATCTGGTAGGCCACGTCCTTCAGCATGCCCACCACCTTGCCCCCCTTGATCTCGTAGAAGAGCTGGCCGCCGAACTGGGCATTGTAGCGCTGCTGGTCGATCGAGAAGGACCCGTCGCCGACGATGGCAATGCCGCGGTCGGTGGCCGCAATGATGTCCTCGAAGCTCTGCTCCTTGTCACCCGGCATGAGCGAGACGTTGGGCATGCGCTCGAACTGTACGTCGGCCCACGACTGCGCATACGAGCACCCCTGCGAGCGCATCGGCTTGCCGCGCTGCTTGTCCCACCAGTCGAGGAACGGCGCCTGCATGCGCGTGATGGCGTGATAGTTCACCAGCAGCCCCTTCTCGACGATCATGAAGTCGTCGGGCTTTTGGCCTTCGTCGTCCCAGCCGCACGCCGAGAGCGAGCCTTCCTGCGACCGGTCGCCGCGCACGTTCATTAGCGCAGAGCCGAACTTGAGCTTGCCCAGCGTCTGTTCGGGCGGCGCCGCGAAGGACGTGCCGGCGTAGTTGGCCTCGTAGCCTAACGCCCGATCGAGCTCCGTGGGGTGCGCGACCGCCTCGTGGACCGTGAGCCAGAGGTGCGTGGGATGGAGCACCAGGTCGTAGCGGCCCACCTCGACCGGCTTCGCCGACAACTTCTGCACCGCCTGGTCTGCCCACTTTGCCGCGTTCTCGATGAGGTTCGCATCGATGACGTGCTCGTACCCCAGCCCCTTCGGCTGGATGTCCGTGGACTCCCGCGTCTGGAAGTCGGTGAAGTCGGTGGAGACCGCGGTGACCGTGAGTGAGGGCTGCGCGCGATAGATCGTCTGGACGGTGTAGGTGCCGTCGGTGTTGGCGTAGGTCTTCTCCTCGCGCAGGAAGAACATGCTCGACGTGCAGAAACGCGCCCCCTTCACGTTGAGCGCCGCCTCGTTGGCGGAGAGCAGGAGGGCGACCTTCTCCTCGATCGGTACGTCGAACGGATCGCGCTTGATGGGCGACTTCCAGACGCCATTCGGCTCGGCGGGGCCACCGGGGGCGAGAAGGACGGGCTTGAGCTGCGTGGCGCGACTCGCCTGCGCCTGGCGCGCCGCCTGGCGCGCGACCCGCACGATCTCGTCGGCCGTGATCGTGCTGCTCGCGGCGAAACCCCAGGCGCCGTTCACCAGCACGCGCACACCGAAGCCGTTGGTCTCGTTGTCCACCACGCCCTGCACGCGCCGCTCGCGCGTGAAGACGTTCTGGGTGCGGTTGCGCGAGATGCGCACATCCGCGTACGACGCGCCCGCCGCCTTGGCCGCTTCGAGCGCGCGCATGGCGAGCTCGCGGTAGGCGGGATCGTCCATGGGCAGGGAGTCCGGCACGGGAAGCGCGAGCGCGCTGCCGGGGGCGAGCTGCGTCAGCCCCAGCGCCGCGGCGGCGACCGAGGAGGTGCGGACGAAATCACGACGGGAAAATGCCACCAGTGTACCTCGAAGTAGGGTGCGTTAGGCTTACGTCGCGGCGGGGAATCACGTTGGGCCGACGCCGGACACAGGGCGCTCCGGGACAATCGCGTTCGGCGCAGGGGTTCGAAACCGTATGCCCTGTTGCAAAGTACTCTATTAATGGAGTATGTTGGGAATAAATCCATTCAATAGAGGATGCGATGCGTGCTGCCAAGGATAAGGCGCCCAAAGCCCTCAACGAGCATGCTCCCGGCGCCCTGCGCACCTTCTTTCGGGTGGCCGACGCGTGGGAGCTGTCGGCCAAAGAGGCGCGCCTGCTGCTGGGGAATCCGCCAGAATCCACCTACTACAAATGGAAGTCGGGCAAGGTAGGCAGTGTCTCGCGCGACCTGCTCGAGCGGGTCTCGTACCTGCTGGGAATCTACAAGGCACTGCAGCTGCTACTACCCATCGCCGCGGCGGCCGATGCCTGGGTACGGGCGCCCAACGAGGCGCCGCTCTTCAATGGGCGTTCCGCGCTGGACGTGATGCTGTCGGGGAACGTGGCCGATCTCTACCTCGTCAGGCAGTATGTCGATGCGCAGCGCAGTGGGTGGGCCTGAGCCGATGGTACCGTTGGCCGAGTTCGTGCCGCCGGCACAACGCGTCACGTGGCTGCCCTGCTATCGCGCCGTGCCGAGCCGCTTTCCGCCCATCGACCTGTTCGAGCGGGTGGCCGACCCCAGCGACCTCGAGTCGGTGTTCGCCATCGAGGCGCTGACCAACACGCGGCTGCGCGACGAGGTGGGTGAACTCTCGCTCGTTGCGCCCGAGGATCGCGTCACGGGCGCCGGGGCGAGCTGGATCATGGCGCCCTTCACGCACATCTCGGCGCCTGGCGGTCGCTTCTCCACCAGCGACTTCGGCGCGTACTACGCCGCCCGGTCGCTGGAGACGGCCGTCGCCGAGACGCGGTATCATCGCGAGATCTTCCTTGCGGCCACGCATGAGCCGGCAATGGAGATCGACATGCGGGTGCTGCAGTGCGAGCTGGACGGGTACCTGCACGACGTGCGCGGCACAGCGGGCGCGTATCCCGCGCTGTACGATGCGCGAGACTACTCCGCCTCGCAATCGCTGGCGGCTCGGCTGCGCGCCCTCGACTCGTGGGGCATCGCCTACGAAAGCGTGCGCCATTCCGGCGGCGAGTGTGTGGCCGTGTTGCGACCGTCAGTCTTGCGGGCCGCAAAGCAGGCACAACATCTCGCGTACGTCTGGGATGGCGCACGAATCACGCAGGTCTATCAGAAGACGCTGCTGGGGTTGTGACGCCCCCGGGGAAGAGCGCTACCGCTTCTTCCGCCTCTTCATCACGACGCCTGCCACCACCGCCGTCGCGGCAGCGATCGCGGCGCCTGCGACGGCGCGCTTGACGGCCTTCTTTCGCCGGGCGGTGCGGCCGGAGAGCTTGTCGGCAACCTTCGTGGCGAGGGTCTTCGCCTGTGCACCCACCTTCGCCGCAGACTTGCCGCCCTCCTTGACCGCTGCCTTCACCGTCGTGCGCACGGTCTTCTGTCCGGCCTTCGCCGCCTTCTTGGCCGTCTTCGCGAGCTTCGTCGCCATCAGATCCCTCCACGGGAGTTAATTGCAGGATACGATATCCTGCCTTCATACACCATATGATGCGGATGATGCCATCTGTAAAGGTACGATGCGGCTGCGCACGTGCCTACTGGTATAAACGCGTCTGGAAATAGTGAACGTTGTCGTGCTTTAGTTGTTCCCACGGAGTCGGACGACGTCGCCCGTGGCCGGCACCGCGCTGAGGGCCTGCAGCAACTCCGCGTACGTCGCCACCTGCCGCTCGTACTTCAGGCGGCGCCGCTCCCACGTGGCGTCATCCACGGCGTCGGTCTTCCAGTCCACGATCGCCCACCCGTCTGGCGTCTGCACGGCGGCATCCACGATTCCCTGCGTCACCACCACCGCGCCGTCCTGTTCGACGGCCCGCATCACCGGCAGCTCGAAGGCGGCTGCGCCGCCCGCGGACATGCGCCTCCACGTTTCCGACACGGCGAGCGCCGAGACCAGCTCGTGCAGGCTCGCGGTTTCCGGCTCGGTGAGACCGTGCTGGCGGGCAACTGCATACAGGTACTTCGTGAGCGCTTCACCGCGCCGGCCGCGGCCCAGTGCCTCCACCGCGCGATGCACCGCGCGTCCCCAGGCCACGCCGCGACCTCCGCTCGCGGGACGAAAGTGTCCCGGCTCGATCTCGCTCGTGTCCTTCACCTCATCCGTCACGGTCACGAATCGCAGGCTCTCCCCCGCGGCCTGCGCCACCGTCGCCCGCGCGGCCGCGATCTCATCCGCCACACTGCTCAGCGTGCGCGACACCGCGCGGCGATCGGTGGCGGGAATGATGTCGATTACGAGTTCCGCGCCGAGTGTCTCCTGCGTTCGGTCCAGGGAGCACCAGGGAGACTGCACCACCTTGGGTCCCTTCTTGAGCTGCTCTTCGCAACGGGCGACCACCAGCTCGTGCTTGGCGCGTGTGGTTGCGACGTAGAGCAGGCGCTCCTGCTCCGCGTCCTCGAAGCGCTGCGCCTCGACCGCCATCGCCGCCCACCCGGGTGGTTGCGCGAGCACCAGGGTACTGCTTCCATCGCCGCCGGTGAGCTGGATGCCTCCCACTGCGCCGTCCATTGAGGTGCGCACGATGTGCACTCTCGGCGGGAACGGCTTTCGCTCTCGCGGATCGGCCAGGATAACGACATCGCCCTCCAGCCCTTTCGCCTTGTGCAGGTTCATCACGCGCACCGCGTCGGTGCGGCCGGGCCGCAGGGGCGCGTCGGGCGCCTCCGTCCGCAGCAGGAGTTCGATGCGCTCGATGGCATCCGTCACGGCCGCCGCTCCGCCTAGCGAGGTGGCCCTGAGCACCTCGACGAGGTGAAGCAGCGCGCCCGCCCGCGCGTCGCCTAACGCCTGCGACGCCGCGTGCGCCAGCAGTCCCGTGTCGTCCAGTATCCGGTCGATCAGCACGTCCGCCGGGAAACGCTGCGAGAGGATCCACCATGCGTGCAGCTGCGCCAGCGCGCGTCCCACGGGCGACATGTCCTCGCCGGGGGGGTGCGCAATGGAGAATCGCATGTGCGCGGAGCGTGCCCTCCAGAGATCGGCCGGACTGAGCCCGCAGAAGAGCCCCTCGAGCGCGGCGGCCACGAGCACGCCGTGGTCCGGGTCCGCGATGGCGCGCAGGACCACCACGAGCTCCGAGAGTTCGCGCTCCTGCGGCAGCGGGGCGCCACTCGTCGAGACCGCGACGTTGCGCGCCGCGAGCGCACGCGCGTGGTGTTCGATGGCCTCCTTGCGACTGGTCAGGACCAGGAAGTCGCCCGCCGCGCGCTCGCCGCGCGCGATGCGGCCGGCGATGAAGGAAGCGACCGCCGCCGAATCCATCGCGAAGATCTGCTCCTTGCTCACGCGGCCGGGACGCAGGGTGTAGCGAAAGACGCCGTCCGCGGGCTGCGCCGGCTTCCGCGTCAGCATGGGGCCGAACGGCGCCTGCACATCGGTCGCCTCGTCGGCAAAGACGTGTTCGAAGTGATCGTTCACGAACTGGCCGATGGGGGCCACCGACCGGAAGTTCTGCGTGAGCGCCAGCACCGCCCCGCACTCAGCGAGGCGATGCTTCACAAAATCGTAGACCTGAATGTCGGCGCGCCGGAACCGATAGATGCTCTGCTTGGGGTCGCCCACCACGAACAGCGAGCCGGGACGCGGGCGCACGAGGCGCCAGTCGTTTCCTTCCGAAGGGTCGCTGGCGAGGAGGAGGCAGACTTCAGCCTGGATAGGATCCGTGTCCTGGAACTCGTCCACCAGCAGGTGCCGCCAGCGGCGGCCTAACGTCTCCCGTACCCGGTCGTGCTCGCGCAGCAGCTCGGCCGTGCGCATGAGCAGGTCCTGAAAGCCGAGCTGCCCCGTGCCATGCCGGTACTCCGCGAAGTCCGCGGCGGCACGCTGCAGCAGCCGCATCACGATCGGATACCGGTGCTCGCGCCACTGCGCGAGCACGTCGGCGAGCCCTCCCTGCACCAGCCCCGTGAACGCCTCGCTCAGCCCCTTGGCGGCGTTTTTTCCGCTCGCCGTGTCACTCCACCGCTTCTGCGTCACCTTGCAGTTTGAGCCGCTGATCTGCTCCGCGACCCGGAGAAAGTCCACGCGGTTATTCCAGTCGTAGACGCGGCGCTGGTAGCGCAGCCGCCTGACGAGTGACATGAGGGCGTCCCATCCGTCCTCGGGCTCCTCCGCTGGCATCTGGCCCGTTGCCGCGTCGAGGAGGGCAAGCAGTTGCTCCCGCACGTGGCGCACGTCGGGCGCCGCCACCTCCGTTGTGGTGAAGGTGACGTCGGGAAACTGCACCAGCCGGCGGAAGGCGTCCCGCAGGTCGGGCACCGCGATGCCCACCGCGTTCAGCGCCCGCATTTCCTCGTACTCCTTCGCGCGCGCGCGCTCGATCCACTCCTGCCAGTAGTGCTCTTCCAGCAGCTCCCAGTCCTCCTCCGCGACTTCGGAGAAGTTCGGGTCCAGCGCCAGCTCCAGCGGGTGCTCGCGCAGCAAGCGGCCACAAAAGCTGTGGATGGTGCCAAGGAAGGCGCGATCGAGGTTGTGTTGCGCCTCCTCGAAACGGGCGCGTTCCTCGGTGCCCTCACCCGCGTCGCGCTGCCGGCGTTCCACCTCCAGCTCGAAGCGCTCGCGGAGTTCGTTGGCCGCCTTGCGCGTGAAGGTGACCGCGGCCACCTGCTCCACCGGGGTTCCGCGCGCGACGAGTGCCACCATACGCCCTACGAGCGAGGTCGTCTTGCCGGAGCCCGCGCCCGCCTCGACCAGAAAGGTCGTATCGAGATCCTCGGCGATGCGCTGGCGCGCCGCTTCGTCGTCGCGCAGCACGT
>JBDSVW010000013.1:0-17423 GCA_039927015.1 Gemmatimonadaceae bacterium
CGGGGAGTGTCAATGGCACCTTCAACGACGGTAGTAACTCGTTCGTCCTGGCCAGAGACGTTTCCCCCGTCGCGGAGGGACAGTCCTACGTCTTTCACATACATCGAGGCACATGTGCATCGGTCGGATCGGTCGTCCGGACGCGTAGCAACTGCGGCGAACCCGTCGCGGCGATTCAGGATGTGAGCGAGCGTCGGTGCGCGATCTGCCGCTCGGCGAGTGGGACACCTGGCTGGTGTTGCCGCGCGTGGGTGGCGTGCCCGCGCTGTGGCCCGACGGTCGAGGCGGTGCCGTGGCTCGATCGCTATCAGCGGATGACCAGGCGCCTGGCAGAGAAGCTCGCGCGGCGCGCGGAGGTGTGGATCGCGCGCGGCCGCGACCTGGAGGCGCTCCGGGGCTGCTTTGCCGTCCTCGGCGCCGGCGGGACCGTACTCTAGCGGAGCGGAGCGCTCGTCGTAGCTTTGCGGCCGATGCGAGACTCCCGGATCCCCACCTCGTTCACCTCGCAGACTGAGTTGCCGTTGGTCGGTCGAGTGGCCGACCTCGGCGCACTACGCATGGCACTCGACGACGCGGTGGAAGGTCGCGGCCAGACGATTTTTCTGACGGGCGAGAGTGGGGTCGGCAAGACGCGCCTCGTGCAGACGCTGGCCCGCGAGGCGCTGCAGCGGGAGATGATGATCGCCGTCGGGGCAGCCTACGCAGTCGAAGCCGGGCTGCCGTACGGCATGATCTCCGACGCGCTCGTTCCGCCCCTCCGGGATATGCCCCCGTCCTCGCTGGCGGTGCTGGCGCGCGGCGCTGAGCGTGAGCTCGGTACGATCCTGCACGGGTTGACCCCCCCGGCCAGTCACGGCGAGCTCCCCTCCTCCGGCGAGGCGGACCGCAAGGCCCGGCTGCTTTGGCACTTCGCACAGTTCCTTGGCCGACTCTGCGGGAAGCAGCCGATGCTGGTCATCCTCGAGAATGCCCAGTGGAGCGATCCGTCGTCGATGGAGCTGGTGCACTTCCTCGCGCGTCAGCTGCGGACGGCCCGCTGCCTGATCATCGTCACGTATGCCGACGACGAACAGGAACTCCCGACACACCTGCGCAGCGCCGAACGTTCGCTCGTGTCGCGCGGCGAGGCTGTGGTTCGGCGCCTTGCCGGCATAACCAGGCACGACGTAGCCGATCTGCTGCATCGCCTCTTCGGCCTCCCGGAAGACGGGCTCCTTGCTTTGGCCGGGCGCCTCCATGATCGCGCCCGCGGCAATCCACTCTTTGTCGACCAGCTGATCCGTCATCTGGTGGAATCGGGGCGACTGTGGCAGGATGGGGCGCGGTGGGTCCTGGCGGACCTCGACGATGTCGGGCTACCGGAGACCATCCGCGACGCGCTGCGCGCGCGACTGGCAGAGGTGGACCTGCCTTCGCGACGCGTCGCCGAGGCAGCAGCGGTCATCGGAACGCGCACAAGTCTTCCGCTGCTCCAGGGCGTTGCGCGACACGACGCGACGACCTTCGCCGACGCGATCGACGCGCTGTGCGCGCGTCGGGTGCTGCGCGAACTGGGCGAGGGGGCCGTTCCGCAGTACGAGTTCGTCCATCCGCTGATGCAGATGACCGTGCTCGACTCGATCACCGCCGCACGACGTCGGGCGCTGCATCTCGCCACCGCGGAGACAATGGAACGCTCATACGGCGAGGCGGCGCTCGCCCATGCGAGCGAGATTGCCAGTCACCTGGTCGCGGGCCACGCGCTAGGGGGCGACGCTCGCGCCCTGCGCTTCGTGTCCGCCGCCGGCAAAGACGCGCTCGACCGTCATGCGGATACGGAAGCGTTGCGGCTCCTGAGCGATGCCCTCGCCATTGCCGACCGCCTCTCACCGGACGATCGCGACGACGAGATATACCGCCCGTTGATCGAGGATCTCGCGCGCGCGAAGCAGCGATGCGGCGACCGCGAGGGAGCGCTGGCCCTGTGGCAGCGGGCGCTCTCGCTGGCCACCACATCCGGCGACCACACGGCAAGGGGGCGGCTGCTCCGGCAGCTTGGACTCGCCCTGGGATTTTCCGGTCGGCCCTCTGAGGGTCTGCAGTATCTCGATGACGCCGAGCAGGTTGCACGTGCTGCCGGCCGGCTCGATCTCGTTATCCGGGTGCGCGTGGCCACGGGCATCCTGCTCCAGTCCCTTGGCCGTAGCGATGAAGCGAAGGCCGCCGTGGAGGCCGTGCTCGCGGAGGCAGAAGGAACTGGCGACGCCAGCCTGCAGGCGCGGGTGCATCGTGCCCTGATGCAGATCTACGGATTCACGGGACCCGCCGACGTGGCTCGACGTCATGGGCGGGCAGCCCTCGCCTTTGCCACGTCCAGCGGTGACCGAGTGCTCGAGTGGTGGGCGCACTGGGGAATGGCGGTGCTGGAAGGGCTGGGCGGCAACTCGGAGTCCGTTGCCCTGCACCGACACGAGGCGGACGCGATTGCCACCGAATTGCGGTCGCCCATGCACCAGATCTGGGTGGCCGAGATTGCGGTGGAGCATGCCTCGGGCGTTGGCGAGTGGAGCGAGGGATTGGTGCGGGCCGAGCGCGCCATTCCGCTCGCGCGAGCGATCGCACCCGCCACCCTCCTCCCTCGCCTGCTCGTCTGGACGGGGCTGATCCTCATCGAGCGCGACGAAGTGGCCCGTGGACAGGAGTTTCTCCAGGAAGCCTGGCAGATCTCGCGGGCGGAAGAAGTCGAAGCGTCGCTTCGGATGGGCGAGACCCCCGTGGCAGGCGAGGTGCACAACGTCATTCTCGCCCACACCGGCATGGCAGCCCTCGCGCTCTCTCGCGAGGAGTGGAGCCAGGCGCTGGAGTACGGCCAGCGAGGCCTGGCCATCGCCGATCGCTTCGGGTACGTGGTGTGGGCGATCCATCGCCTGCTGCCCATCATCCTCGAGGCGGCGCTCTGGCTGCAGGAGTTCGAGGTTGCGCGGGACGTGTGCGCGCGCTTCCGTGAGCAGTCGCTCCTCATGGGACACAAGCTGGGCCTTGCGTGGGCCAATGCCGCGGACGCGCTGCGGACCCGGCTGGAGGATCGACGCCCCGAGTCCATTCTCCCGATGCTGGCGGCCGCGGAGGAGCTCGAGGCGATTCCCTTCCCGTTCCATGGGGCGCGACTGCGGCGCAAGGCGGCGCAGCAGATGGCCGTGGACGGCGACCTGGAGGGCGCCGGACGCGAGTTACGACGCGCCCACGACGTCTTCGTCCGGCTCGGCGCCGAACGGGAACTCCGCGGCACGCGCAGCGAGATGCGGACCCTCGGCGTACGTCTCCCGCCGCGCAAGACGACCGATGGCGCGCATTCCCTGACCGGGCGCGAACTCGACATCGCACGCCTCGTCGCGCTGCGCATGACCAACAAGGAGATTGCCGCCAACCTCGACATCTCTGCGCGCACCGTCAGCACCCACCTCTCCAACATGTTTGGCAAACTCGACGTCGACTCGCGCGGTGCGCTCGTCGACGTGCTCCGTGCCCTGCCCGGGTTCACTGGCGCGAGTGTCGATCGTTGACCAGCACGAGAAACCGGGCGGCCGGTGCTCCTTGCACCGACGGCCCGGCCCCTGATCCGGCAGCCACCGCCGGTTGCGTCGCAACGCTAGCGCGAGGCGACCACCGACGACGACGTGGGAATGCGCAGCTTGTAGCGATCGTTCAGCGCCCGCGCCGCCGCCTTGGCCAGCACGGCATGCCCGGCCTCGCTGGGATGTATGCCGTCGAGGCTGATGTACGGGCCGTACGGCTGCGCCGATGTCATCAGCTGGACTGCGCTGAACGGCGGTTTGAGTCCCGGCATCCCGTACAGCGACTCGAGTTCGAAGTAGGCCGCGTCGAGGCGCCTGACGGTGGCGCGGATGTGCGCCGACATGGCTGCCATCGTTCCGTTCACCACGCCCGCCTCGGCGGGCGTCAGCACGTAGTCCTGCACGCCGGTCCCGCCGTCGGCACACGAGAAGACGTAGTGCCCCAGGTTGTTCCGGCGGTAGTAGTCACCGGTCGCGATCGCCGTCGGAACGCGCACCGGGACGAAGATCAGGTTCTGGCTGCCGTCGCAGTCGGGCGACACCAATACGTTGAAGGCTGCGAGTAGCGTCGGAGCATCGGCAAAGATCTCGCTGCCGCGACGGAAGCTGGGAAACGTGCCGACGTCGATAATCAACCCGGTAAGCAGGACCCGCTGCGCGTACTTCGCGGCCGTGTCGGCAACCGTATTGTAGAGTGGAATCCAGTTGGCGGTCGGGAAGATGGTCACCCCGGGGATCGCCACGCCGGAGCGTGCCTGCAGGACTTCATTCGCGCCCAGCTCGATGGACAGGACCTTCGGATTCTGGCCCACTGCGGCGTAGAGTTGCGGTGTTCCCTGCGGCAGAATGCTCTGGGCCAGTCGTGAGAACAGCGCGTTGCCGATGTTCTGCGGCGTGGAATACAGCGCGTCGTAGGTCGTGGCACCGGCCAGCGCCACGTTCCGCGCCGGAAGGTCGATCCCCGGCTTGAGTGACGTGCAGAGCGCGACGGCATCGGACACGTTCAGCGGCTCGCCTGAGGTGCGGGTATTGGCGGCGAGGGGAGCCGCGATGGGCGCCTTGCAGCCGGTCCCTTCGAGGTACGGGATGTCCATCTCCGTTCCGGCGAGCCGCGACAGCTGTGCGGGCCACGACTGCGACTGTGACTCGGCGTTCACGCCATCCGACTGCCAGCCCATCGAGACGCTCGTCCCGATCGACACGTAGCGCTTGAGGGCACTGCTCCCTGCGGCCTCGGGAACGAAGGCGGAAAGGGGTGGAACGGGCGGTGGTGCGGTAACCGAGGGGGCGCGATCGTCGTTGCACGCGACGAGGGCGAGGACTGCGACTGCGAGCGTGGTGATTCGTGTTACTTGCATCTGCTGTTCCTCCCGATGGTGGTGTGGCGCGCTCACCGTGAGCGCGGGAAGAACATCGGGAGAGCCCGGCGGGGCACCCATCCGTCGGCTGACGTAGGGCGGCCCCCGAAACGACGTAGCTGGTGACGTAGCTCGCGCATCTGTCGCCCGCGTCCGCGACGGAGTCCCCGTTCAGACGGGCGTCGATCGCGGCGAACGCCGGTGTCGCGGGGGTCCGTTCATCAAGCCACTCGGCGCGCTGGTCAGCTTGAAGGGACAAGGGGCGACGACTCTCCCGTCCATCCGGGAGATGACGCCGAAGATCCCTTCCGCCGCCAGGTGGCTGGCTGGCGACGCCATCGTCCAGGGACGGGTGCCGCACGTCACCCACGACTCCGACCACCGTGCGCGGTGAGCCATACGGCGTGACGGGTGCACTTGCTACGACGAAGTGCCCGCATAGCCTTATGCGTACGCGACGTGTTTCCTCCGACCCCGCGCACATGACCTCCAGTTTACTGGCGCTGTTCGACGACATCACCGCACTGCTCGATGATGTCGCAGCGCTGAGCAAGGTGGCGGCCAGGAAGACCAGCGCGGTCATGGGTGACGACCTGGCGCTCAACGCCGAGCAAGTCACGGGGCTCAAGGCCAAACGTGAGCTGCCGGTGGTGTGGGCAGTGACGAAAGGCTCGTTCGTCAACAAGCTCATTCTCGTGCCGGCGGCCTTGCTCATCAGTGCCTTCTTCCCGCAGGCCATCCTTCCGCTCCTGATGGTGGGCGGCCTGTTCCTCTGCTACGAGGGCTTCGAGAAGGTCGCGCACAAGCTGCTGCACGACCCGGAGCCCGAGGAAGCCGTCAGGCGCGCCGGACGTGTGGCGGCGTTGGCGAACCCTGACATCGACCTTGTAGCGCTGGAAAAGGATCGCATCAAGGGCGCCATTCGCACCGACTTCATCCTGTCCGCCGAGATCATCGTCATCGCGCTCGGCACGATGTCGACGGCCAGCATGCGCTCGCAGGTCGTGGCGCTGAGCTTTGTCGCCATCGCCGTGACCGTGATCGTGTACGGGCTCGTGGCCGGCATTGTGAAGCTCGACGACCTCGGCCTGCAGCTGCACAAAACGCCCGACGGCGAATCGGGCGCGGCGTTCAAACAGCGCTTTGGCGCGTGGATCATCCAGGCCGCTCCCTATCTCATGAAAACGCTGTCCATCGTGGGCACGGCGGCGATGTTCATGGTTGGCGGCAGCATCATCGTGCATGGCATCGCACCGCTGGAGCACCTGATCAGCGACGTGAGTGCGGCCGCGGGCGCGCGACTGTCGTTGCTTGGTGCGCTCGTGAAGCTGCTGCTCGAAGCACTGACGGGAGTGATTGCCGGCGGCATTGCCCGTCGTGGCGCGGATTCCCCGCCGCCGGTGCCAGCCGTGCTCGCCGCGCGTACGAGCACGCGCGATACTGCTCACACCCCGATTGAAATTCTTATCCCGAGATGTACGATCCGCTGCATGAAATACCTCCGGAAGTTCGGGATCCTGAGTTTTGCGGGACTAATGATGCAAATAGGTCCGCCGCCGCTGTCGCCTCGATGCGTGTGAAGACTCACATCGAACTCTCAGGAACTCCTGGAGGCGTCGCGGCACTACTTACGACATGACGCCTCCGCTCACCGCCGCCGCCGCGCTCATCGCCTTCGTGCTGTTCGTGCCGCTCGCGCATCGTCCGCCGGACTTCGCCTCTGCACCGCCGACGCGCGCGCCAGCGCCACCCTCGATCGATCTCCTGCGACTCGATGCGGCAGACGACAACGCAGCGCCGCCGGCCCCGTGGCGCTCGCGCGCTGTGCGGGGTGAGCGTGCACCCGACGTGCAGCGCATCGACTCGGCCGGATTGTCGTTTATGCGCATCGCCGGGACCGCACGGGCGGGCTGGTTGTTCCGTTCGGTCGCGCCTCCCCTCGATGCACCTCGCGGCCGACTGCGATGGACATGGCGTATTCCAGTGGCGCCCATCGGCACCGACCTGCGTGACCCCGCAACCGACGACTCCGCATTGCGCGTCTTCGTGAGCTTCGGACCGCTGCGGAGCTTTGGCCGCCTGCCGCGGACCATCTTCTACTCGCTCGGCGGCCCGGAGCCAGATGGCTACGCGGCGCCCGGGCACGGGCTGCGCGACGTCTTCGTAGTCCGTGTCGGGGATGCGGCCCAGGCGGGAGCGTGGCGACGAGTGAACGTGGACCCCTTTGCCGACTATCGGCGAGCGTGGGGAGGCACCCCGCCCCCCATCGCCGTCGTCGGACTCCTGCAGGACACCGACCAGACCCGTCGCCGTGCGGTGGCGGACATCCTATCCCTTCACTGGAGTCCCGATGATGCCCTCGATCCGTAGCGCGTGGACGGTCGCCATGGTGACGCTGCTCGGCCTGGCTGCATGCTCCTCCGCCACACCCCCGACCGCTCCCGATGCCATCCCACTCGACCTCGCCGGCCCCGTGCCGACCGGTGCCGGCGTCACGGCGCGATTCGTGCCGACGCGCTACGCCGTCAGTGGCACGGCCACGCTGGCCATCGAGAACGGCGTGGCACGACTCGACTTCTCCCAGGACTTCACCATCGCCAGCACGCCGGGCCCGATCGTGTATCTCAATACCACTAACAATCCCAACTCGGGTCAACCGTTGCGGGTCGCCCCGCTCCGAAGCCGCAGCGGTTCGCAGCGCTACACATTTCAGGTGCCGGCTGGCGTGCGCTACGGCTGGATCATTATTTGGTGCGACCCGTTCAACGTGCCCATGGCGGAGGCGTCCATCCCGCTGACGCCCTGACGCCGGTGGCCCTGGGCGCGCGCGCAGCCGGGGGTGCTGCGGATGATCCTGTATGGCGAGGCCAATATGCGGGGTGCGCGAACGCAGGCCCTGTTGCGTTCGCGACCGGCGGAGGCGAGCATAGGCGTGCGGCGTGCCGTGTTCGCGGCGGAACGCATCCGCGTGGCCTCGACTGGCGAGCACCCGCGGCGGCGCGCGGGCGCCGCAGCTGAGGAACTGGCCATGCCTCACCTCGTGGACGCCATCTCCTACGTCGACGACGCCAGCCGGAGCAACCACGAGCTCGAGCGGGCCTGCGCGATCCTGCTCCTGCCGACCGCTGGCCCCCCGGATGTGTTGCGCCAGCGACTGCGCCACCACCTCACCACGCTCGATGCGGAGCGCCCCGTCGTCTGCCTGCATCCGGGGCCCGCAACACCGCGCGCTGGCGGCGGCCTGGCACTCCCTCGCCCGAACGCGGAGGAATACGCACCCGTCTTCGCCGACGAGATCGCCCTTGTTCCCGATGACGATGACTTTGCCGACATGCTGGCCGCGCAACTGGACATCACGAGGGCGCTCGCTGCGACGTTCGATGAGGCGCACGCCTCGCTACGCTACGCGCCCGGGAAGTGGACAGTGCGCCAGACGATCGGGCACCTGAGCGACTGCGAGCGTGTGCTGTCGTATCGCCTGCTGCGCGCGCTGCGTGGCGATGCGGTGGTGCTGCCGGGGTTCGATCACGTCGGCTACGTCGACGCCGGACGATTCGAGGGGCGCGAACTGGCGAGCGTGATGGACGAATGTGCCGCGGTGCGCGCGGCCACGGTCGCGCTGATTCGCAGTGCACCGGCCAGTGCGTTCGCGTTTCGGCTCCGAGTCGGTCAGGGCTCGATTACCGGCACCGCGCTCGCGTACCTCATGGCGGGACACGAGCGCCACCATCAGGCGTTGTTGCGCACGCGTTACCTGCCGCTCCTTCCGGCGCTGTCGGCGTCCGCGAGCTTCAGCACGACCTGAGTCGTTCACCTCGTAGGGCGCCCGGACCGCATCGGCTTCCTCGCCCAGTGATTTCCCATCGTCCACAATGCGGACACGTGGGCGACGGGGGACAGTACGGACCCGATCGCCCTACAGCCAGTGGATCGCGTGGGCATCGCCGTTAGGCACGCAGCACTGCATCACTGCGTTCGGGACGACCGACGAGGTCACGCGGCGAGGGCGCGAACTGCTCGACGTCCTCTGCCGCGAGTTGGCGGCGCGTGGCGTCACGCTCCTTGGAAGCCGATACCGACGGCGTGTACTTCTCCGTCCCCGCCACACGGACGGAAGACGACGAGCGCCGCGTGGTGGCGGAGGTGGCGGCGTTGCTCCCGCCGCTCGTGCAGCTGAAGTTCGAGGGGCGCTCCGCGGCGATGCTATCGCACGAGCCGAAGCACTACGCGCTCCTCACGTACGACGGGCGCCTCCTCCTGCGCGGCGTCGCCTTCCGTTCGAGCCGCGCCGAGCCGTTCGCCGACGACTTCCTTCGCCGAGCCGTGGGGGCGTTGCTCGCCGGCGATGTGGAAGGCGTGCGCGCCGAGTACGTGGCCACGGTGTCGACGCTGCGCGGTCCTGGTCAGCGTGCGTTAGGCGGTGGTGCAAGCTCGAGCGCCCGCCACCCGCTCCGCCCCACCTCGCGCCCATCCGCATCGGTGACAACCACCCGCCAGCGCATCGCCGTGGCATCGCCCCGCTCCCCACCACGTAGCGCAACATCGGCAGCGGGAAGCCGGCCACGCCCCCAGACGTCACCACCCCCGTCGCGGCCCCCACCGCCCCGAGGTTGGCGTCGCCCTGCTTGTCGGGGCTTGCTTCCACGCGCAGCAGGATATGGTAGACGCCATCCACTGCCGAAGGGAGGCGCGCGGGGTCGGGGCCGGGGAGGACCACGTGACCCGTCTCGTACCCCGCAAGCCCGCCGTAGGTGAGGAAGACCGTCGTGTTCCCCTGCGTGTGGACGTTGACGCCTGTGGGGTTCACACGCACCTGCGCCGCGGCCGCGCTGGGGATGATCGCGTACATGCCAACGGCGGAGAGCACGAGGACCGCTCGATGGACCCAGAGGCCGCGCACGCTGACTCGCTGGAGACCGGGAGAACGCATCCTCGCCGACGGCGAGGAAATCGGTGAAGTAGAGGAGCTTGTCGTTGATCCGGCTGCGATGGAGGTTCGCTATCTGGAGGTCAAGGTAAAGCATGAGTTGCTGGGCACGGATGACGACGAACTCCTGTTGATTCCGATTGCCGCGGCACGTCTTGACGAAGATGACGACGACGTCTTTGTCGATCGACTGCCCGCCGGCGGGTTGCGCGGTGCTCCACGCCTGGGAGACGCGCCGCTGACGGCCGACCACGATCGACTCGTCATGGCCTACTTCCTCGGGCAGGACGCCCAGGCTGGTTCCGCGGATCACGCCAGGTTCATGGGAAAACGGCGGGCGGGCCGGGAGAACACCGCATATATCACACGCTCCGAAGAGCAGCTCGCGGTTGGAAAGCGGACAGTACAACAGGGTGCGGTGGAGGTGCGGAAATCGGTCGACACCGCGCACGTGTCGCGGCAAGTGCCGACGAAACACGAAGAGGTTTCCGTGGAACGCCGAAGCGCTTCCCCCGGAACGAGTGCGTCGCCCACGATCGGAAAGGACGAGATCCGTATTCCCCTCATGGGTGAAGAGGTAGTGGTCGACAAGCGGACCGTGCCGGTGGAGGAACTGGTTATAACGAAGAGAGTCGTGGCTGACACCGAGACCGTGGAAGCGGACCTGCAACGCGAGCGAGTGGACATCGATCGCAAGGGAACGGCGGATCGAGACAAGCGAATCTGAGTCTCCGCACCACCGATGGAATGAACGTGCCGCCGGGAGTCCCATCGAGGGGCTCCCGGTTCCGCTTGCATGCGAGCGGTTCGGCGGCACGCCGCGGTTGCGAAGACGAACGCTGTTGGGCGGCATAGGCTGGCGGAGTCTGCGGGTCCTGGCCCTCGGCGTCGCTATCGCGGTGGCAGTATCCCCCTTCGCGGTGGTGCTGATCGGCGCTGGGGCGCCAAGGCGTCCCTCAACCCTGTTATCGCTGGGCTCCGGGGTCCACCGCCGAAGGGCGGCGTTGCTGCAACAGATCTGAAACGCATGACCTCCCGGTACCGCGACCACGCGTACTTCCTCCTGAAGATCCGGGCCGCCTTCCCCGGAATTCCGAGTTGAACCAAATAAAAGAGGGCTGACCTTATGTCAGCCCTCTTCACACTGAAAAGCACCTATAGACAAATCAGGCTATTTAGCCGTTGATCGCCTCCTGGTTGATGCTGCGTTCGGCGATGCCGGTCAACTTCTTGTCGGCGGCCCCTTCTTCATCCAGCGTGGTCTGGAGCAGATCGGCGATGCTATCCAAGCCCAACTGTCGCGCGAACGTTCGGGCGCAGCCGTAGCCCGCCATCTCGTAGTGCTCGACACGCTGTGCGGCGGTGATGAGTCCGGCGTCCTTCACATCGTCGGGCGCGTCCTCCTCCACCATGTCCTTACCTTCCGCAATGAGCCCTTCCATCCCTTTGCAGTGCTGGCCGCTGGGCTCGTAGTCCAGCCCCTCGAAGATCGTCTCGAGACGGCTGACGTGTTCTCGTGTCTCTTCGAGATGGGAGCGGAAGGCGTTAGCGAGTTGCGAATTATTGGCCGCTTGGGCCAGCGTCGGCAGTGCTTCCACTAATTGTGTTTCGGCACTGTACAAGTCTTTAAGTTCGTGTACCAACAGCGTATGTAGGTCCGTGATTTTCATCGGCATTGGAAGCTCCTGTAAGGACGAATCGGAAAAAGCCGGCGTATCGACACTTAGAGCATACTAATGAGCGAAATAGTTTCTCAAAAGGCGCGTGCCGCGCGGGCCGTTTGCGTACCACCCGTCGTACCGCGTCGTGCCGTGGCCCTTGTCCGGGATGTGAATGAGAGGAGAATCTTGAGCGGGCTCTAACCTCAACCCGCGGCCCTGCACCTGCCGATGTCCGGCGATGCTAAGGGGACGATGACCACTACGGTTGCCGGTCCGACAGCATCGCTGACGACATCGATACGGGTGGCGCCGCGCTGCGGACCACCTGTGGCGACACCAGCCTTGTCGACGGTGACGGTCTTCGTGTCCGCCGACGTCCTGACGGCCGCGCGGCCGCCTAACGGGTTTCTACCGGCCGCCCCGATCTGGTTGCCTGCCGAGTCGAGCGCGGTGACTGACCGCAGACAGTCTACGATGAGCGCTTCGCCCGCGAGTACGGCCCGTGGCGTCCGGTGGTCGGCGAGGTGGCGGACAAGTGCTTGTCGTGCGGGGTCCTCGAACACGGCTTCGCGCGCATCCGCTGTGACGACTGCGCGCACGAATACCTGTTGGCCTTCTCCTGCAAGGGCCGCTACTTCTGCCCGAGCTGTCACGCCAAGCGCCTCGCGATCTGGACGCAGTGGCGGGAGACCACGCTCCTCGCCCCCGTGCCGCACCGGCAGGTGGTGGGTGACGTCGCGGGGGACGACTAGTATGGATGGGGGATGAAACTCACGGAGCACGCGCTTCCGTCCCTCGTCGTCCATCACCAGGTGCGCTCCATGACCCAGCAGATCGAACTCGGCCTCGAAACATTCGGTGTCGTCGCCCGCGATGGCGGCGGCCACCTCCTGTCACACGCCGAGATAATCCGCCACGCCATCGACGAGGCCGTGCTGGCCGAAGAGCGCGGCGTGTTCTTCTTCGGCATCGGCGAGCATCACCGCGAGGACTTCGCCGTCTCGTCGCCCGGGACGGATTTGGCCACGATCGCCGACCGTACCTGGCGCATCCGGCTCGGTTCCGCCGTGACCGGGCTCAGCTCCGACGACCCGGCCCGCGTCTTCCAGCGCTCTTCCACACTCGGCGCCACCTTCCACGGGCGCGCCGACAGCATCCTGGGGCGCGGGTCGTGCACCGAATCCTTCGCACTGTTCGACTTTCCGCTCGAGCAGTACTCCACGCGCTTCGAGGAGCGGCTCGAGCTGTTTGCGGCGATCCGCGAGTCAGGCCGCACCGGGACGCCGGTCACGTGGCGCGGCACGACGCGAGCGCCGCTTTCCGGCAAGCGCGTGTACCCGTCCACCGCGTCAGGCACGATCACGACGTGGATCGGTATGGGTGGGAGCCCCGACAGCGTGTTGTGCGCCGCCAGGGACCGCACGCCGCTGATGCTGGCGATCATCGGAGGCGCCCCGCAGCGCTTCTCTCCCTACGTGGAGCTGTACAAGCGCGCGCTCGCTGACCTCGATGCGCCGGCGCTCGGGCGGTCGCGCATGGACATCAAGTACAGCGCCCGGGCGCTCTCGCACGAGGCGCTGATATGAAGCATTGCGTTGTTTGGGCGCGAGGTCGCACCGCGCGTGCGGGAGCTGGTGGCCGAATCGATGCCCGTACCGGCGGCGGTCACCGAGTGATCGAGCGCGATTCCCTCGGCGCAGCCGTATGAGTCGCCTCGACGACGCCCGACACGACATCGTCGCCGGCACCACCGACGTGCCGCCCGAGCCGCCTGCGCCGCTGCTGGATGTCGCGCCGATCATCGACGGGCCACCGGACACCGGGCCCGTCGACGACCTGCGCATCAGCGCCGTGCGCTCCTTGGTCCCCCCCGCGCTCCTGCAGGAGCGGGTGCCGGCGGGGGAACAGACGCGGGTGCTGGTGCAGCGCAGCCGTGCCGCCATCGCCGACGTCCTGCACGGCCGCGATGACCGATTGATCGTCGTCGTGGGGCCCTGCTCGATCCACGATCACGACCAAGCCCTTGAATACGGCCACAAGCTCAAGGCGGTCGCCGACCGGCTCGGGGATGCGCTGCTGATCGTGATGCGCGCCTACTTCGAGAAGCCGCGCACCACCGTCGGATGGAAGGGCTACATCAACGATCCGCACCTCGACGGCACGTTCGCCATCGACGCGGGGTTGGAGCGTGCGCGTCGTCTTCTGGTGGAGCTGACGTCGTTAGGCGTTCCTGCCGGCACCGAGTTCCTCGACCTGCTCAGCCCGCAGTACATCTCCGACCTGGTGTCGTGGGGGGCCATCGGGGCGCGCACCACGGAGAGCCAGAGCCACCGCCAGCTCGCCTCGGGGCTGAGCTGCCCCGTGGGGTTCAAGAACGGGACCGAGGGGAGCATCAAGGTCGCCGCCGACGCCATCCTCGCGGCGCGCGCGTCGCACGCCTTCATGGGGATTACCAAGCACGGGTCGGCCGCCATCTTCGAGACCAGCGGCAACGACGACTGCCATGTCATCCTCCGCGGCGGCAAGACACCCAACCACGACGCCGCCAGCGTCGCCGCCTGCTGCAATACGCTGCGGGCAGCGGGGCTACGCGAGCAGGTGATGATCGACGTCTCGCACGGCAACAGTGGGAAGCAGCATCGCCGGCAGGTCGCCGTGGCGCACGGGCTCGCCGAGCGGATTGCGGCTGGCGACCGGCACATCACCGGGGTGATGATCGAGAGCCACCTCGAGGAGGGGCGGCAGGACCTGGTCGCGGGGACGCCGCTGCGGCGTGGGGTGTCGATCACCGATGCGTGCATCGGCTTCGAGCAGACGATGCCGGTGCTGGAGGGGTTGGCGCGGGCGGTGGCGGCGAGGCGCGGGGTCGTCGGAAGGGCTTCGTGACGTAGACCCCGCTCACTCTCGTCACCGATAGCGCGTTCGCGGCTCCGAGTATCGGCGGCGCGAAGCGGTACGGGCCTTCCGGTCCCGCGTGCGTTCAGGGTCGGTGTCCGCCAGTCACACCTAGACGGACTGCAGCCAATCAGCCGCCGGGTTGCGCGCCGGGCTTCCCGGTATCATTGTCATGACATACGCCATGACACCTGTTGTTTCTGCGAGTGCCGCCATGCCTTCCCCACCGAAGACCGACTACCTCCAGATCCGCATCTCCCCGGCCGACAAGGCGCGCCTGCGGCGGCGGGCGGAGCGCGTTGCCAAGGACATCTCCACGTACGTCCTCGATCGGATCCTCCCCGCGCAGGGCGACGAGTACGAGCGCCTGGTCGACGCGGCCCGCGGACCGGAGTCGTCCTACGCCTTCGCCGCGCTGCACGACTTCCTCGCCGCGCTCGGTCGGCACGACTTCGCGCGCGCCGTAGCGGACGATCCCCTCCGTCGCGGCGATCGCGATCGTTTCGCCAACTATGTCGCCGCCATGGTAGAGCACACGGCATCACGTCTGAATCAGAAGCCGCCCGGCTGGACATCGAGCGTCGCACCGCTGGAGTCACCGTGGTTCGCCACGACGCTCCTCTCGCTCCGATTGCACCTGCTCCTCAATTCGCCGGCTGCATTTCGCGTTCGCAACTTGTTCGTCGACGCGACCGTCGGGGATCGCGTCTGATGCTGACCGCGCGCGAGATCACGTCGCTCTTCGGGCGCCTGAGTGAAGCGTTGGGACGCACGGGAACGAACGGTGAGCTCTACCTCGTGGGTGGCGCCGTCATGTGCCTCGCCCACAAGTCGCGACCCAGCACTGCCGACGTGGACGGATACTTCGTACCGGCTGCGCGCGTGCGCGAGGCCGCGCGCGTGGTCGCCGAGGAGGCGGGGGTCGGCCCGGACTGGCTCAACGACGGGGTGAAGGGTTTCCTGTCGGAGCGAGGGGAATTCACGCCGTTCCTCGAACTCCCCCATCTGCGCGTGATGGTCGCGCGACCGGAGTACCTGCTGGCGATGAAGTGCCTCGCGTTGCGACTCGGCGAGGAGTTCCATGACCTGGACGATGTGCGCTTTCTGCTCCGGCTCCTCAACATCACGAAGCCTGCCGAGGCGCATGCGATCATTAGCCGATATTACCCCTTGGAGCGGTTTCCCCCGAAGACGATGTTCGCGCTCGAGGAGTTGCTGGCGGGCTGAGCGTCGGGAACGACCGGGTGAGCTCGCGGGGAGAAGTGAGCGCGCAGGCGACCGGAGGGGGAGGAATACAGCGACGCCATCGTGGACCACGCTCGCGCCGCCCCCTACCGCGCCACCTCCACGACCTTGCGCATCACGTCCCCAACCCGCGCATGCCGCCCGCACCAGACAATCTGCTCGCCGCCGGCGTCCAGGAGCAGCTCCCGACTCTCCCCAACGGCCAACGCACGCGCCACGACAAGAACCAGCGGCGTCCCCTGCGCCGAGCGCACCTTGGCGCACTTGGTGGCGAGGTACTCCGGGGTCCAGAACCCCACCAGCTCCACCGCTGCCTCACGACCGTCGAGGTGACGCAGGGTGAAATCGGGGAGGAAGACGGCCCCCGCGGTGGAGAGGGGGGTGCGCTCGCGCGATAGCGTCCACCCCTCATGTGTAGCCCACGACGACGCGCGAAAGTCTCGCGCAAAGCGTCGCTCCCAGGCCGAGTCGTAGCGCTCGCGCTTCGGCTCGCGGCCGACGGGAGCGCGCGGGCCAGTCCCGCGCGCACGCCCTGTCAGCCGGAATCGGCATGGTTGCCCCTCGCGTACCAGCTCGGCATCCACCCGCCACGCAGGTGTCCGGGCGAGGACGGGGAGGACCCGGGCGAAGCGGACGCCGTAGCGGGTTGGTCGAATCAGGAACTGTGCGGCCGGCCCCGTAAGCTCGAGACGGTAGCGCTTCCCGTCACGATGCAGTTCGTGCATCAAGCCTGCCGCCTTCACCGCGCGGAAGACGTTGCGCCAGCCGCCACTCGTGCGCAGGACGACGCGCGTGGCGTCGCGCAGGAGCCCGCGCGCCAACTCGAGATTGTAGCGCGCCAGGAGTGCGCGACCGTCGGCATCGGGGACGCTGGCCAGTCGTCGCGCACCGGGGCGATCATCGTACAGTCCGCGCTGTAAAGCTTCGGGTGACAGCCCGAGGGCCGCCGCTGCCGATGCGTAGGGCTCCAGCGCATCCCCGGGGACCGGCGGCCAGGTTGCGCCGCGGGCGGCAAAGACCTCGCGTCTCGCCTCCTCCAGTCGCTCGCTCCCCGGCACCGGCGCGAAGTCGCACCATTCGATCAGTGTGCGGGCGATCCCTGCCAGTCGCGACGCGTCTCGCACGCGTCGTTCCTGTCGGCGCAACGCCTCGACGGCTACTTCCAGCGGGCGACCCTGCAACCGTCGCGTGAGCCGCAGGAGTCGATCGAGAAAGGGGACGATGCGGCCGCGCTCATCGGCGAGGTAGTCGAGGAAGGCCTCGTCACCGCGACGTCGGACGAATGGATCGACCTGGGCACGCGTCAGCATCGCGCCGTACACCGCATGCTAGATCCCGAAGCCCAGCTGCCCGTCCGACACTCTGCGCACCGCCGCACCGCGCCGCTTGGAGGCGAAGAACTCCCAGGTGCCCGCCGCGACGATCTCGTACAAGGTCGCGACCTGGTCGCCCTGGCGGCGGAGCAGGCGGCCCAGTCGCTGCGTGTGCTGGCGCCGCCCGCCGCGCGTCGAGTCGCCGAGCACGATCCCCAGCTTCGCCCCGGGAACGTCCCACCCCTCGTCGAGCACCTTGACCGAGGCGACGGCACGGAGCGTCCCCTCGCGCATCGCCGCGAGGATCGCGTGCCGCTCCGATGCGGGGGTCGCCGCGCCGATCAGCGGAATCGCCAGCCGTAGCGAGACCTCCATCGCCACGTCCGTCCCACCGCAGAAGAGGACCGCCTGTTCGTGCGGGAACATGCGAAGAACGCGCTCCGTCACCTCGAACTTCCGCTCCGCCAGCC
>JBDSVW010000014.1:0-2628 GCA_039927015.1 Gemmatimonadaceae bacterium
CACCGGACAGCCGCAGTCCCGCGCGTGCCTCCCTCGCGAGCGGAGACGTCGCCCTCAACTCGCCCGCAACGCCACTATCGCATCCACCCCGCCCGCCCGCCTCGCCGGCACCAGATTCGCGACCAGCGCCACGACCGCCAACACCCCAAACGCAATCCCGAAGCTCACGATATCGAACGGCCCCACAAACAGCACGCTCGACAAGACTCGCGCCGCCGCCGCCGCGAGCACTCCACCGATCACACCGCCGATGGCGACAAGCAGCATCCCCTCGCGGAGCACCATGCCTACGAGCTGCCCGGGCGGCGCGCCGAGCGCCTTGCGAATGCCGATCTCGCGCACGCGGCTACTCACCGAGTACGCAATCACCCCGTACAGTCCCACCGCCGCGACGAGGAGCGCCAAGGCACCGAACGCGCCGATGAGCCACGCCCCCGCGCGCACGGGGAAGAGCCGGACGTCTGCCAGGTCGCGTGCTGTTCCCTTGTCGAGGAGCACGACTTCGGGATCGAGCGCCAGAAGCTCGCGCTGCAGCGTCGGCACCAGCCTGCTCGCCGCCACCGACGTGCGCACGACATAATTGCCGTACGTGTCCTCGCGGCTGAGCGGGAGATGGAGGTACGCCTTGGGCAGCTCCCCCGGCGTGTCGACCTTGTAGTCCTCCACGACGCCGATGACATGGTACGGCGCGCCCTCTTCGCTGAGACGGAGCTCTCGGCTCACGGCGTTCTCCGGCGCGCCTGGCCAGTAGCGCTGCGCCATCGCGCGCGAGATCACGACGACGCGGCGGCGCTCGTCGCGGTCGGCGGACTCGATGCCACGACCGGCGAGCACGCGAAGCTCGAGGGCGTCGAAGTAGCGCTCATCGACGTTGGCGCCGTCGATCGCGAGCGGACGGTTGTCGCTCGTCTCCTGTCCCGTGATGTAGACGGAAAAGCCGTTGTTGTTGAGCGACAGGGGAAGGCGGCTCGTGAGCCCGACCGCCTCCACCATGGGGACTGCTTGCAGCCGCTGCACCCCCTCCTCCAGGAACTGCCCACCGCGCGCGCCTTCATAGCCGCTCATCTTGAGCTCGGGGGAGAGATACGCGATGCGATCGCCGTCGTAACCGAGCGGTACCCGACCGGCCGCCACGAGGCTGCGCACGAGCAGTGCGCCGGCAATGACGAGCACCAGCGACACCGCGACCTGCACGACGACGAGCGAGTCCCGCAGCCCGATGCGCCGACGCCTGCCGCTACCGCTGCCGCTCGCGCCCTTGAGCGCGGGGACGAGGTCCGGGCGCGACGCGCGCAATGCGGGGACGAGACCGAACACCACGCCGGTCGCGATGGCGACGACCAGCGTGAACACGAGTACCCGCCAATCGGGGCTCACGGCCAGGCCGAGATCGATCGGAAGCGGCGGCTGCACGGCGGTGATGAGCGCCGAGAGGCCTATGGCCAGCGGCACGGCGAGCGCACCACCCATCAGCGCGAGGATCAGGCTCTCCGTGAGCAGTTGCCGTATCAATCGCGACCGCGCAGCGCCTAACGCGGCGCGCAGGGCGATCTCGCGCCGTCGGCCGGCAGCGCGGGCGAGCATGAGGTTGGCGAGGTTGGCGCAGGCGACCAGCAACACGAGGCTCGCCGCGGCCACCATCAGGAGACCCGCGGGGGCGATCGTCGCGTCGACATCCGGGTTGATGCGGACGTCGCGCGTGGGGACGACGACGATGCGCTCCTTGGCCATCGTTTCCGGGAACTCCGCGCCGAGCCGTTGTACGATGCCATCGAGCTCTGCGTGCACCTGCGCGACCGTGACGCCAGGCTTCATGCGTCCCCTGAGCCACAACCAGTGCTGGCCACGTCGCTCCAGGCGCGTGTTGCCGGTGGAGCGTCCCTTCACGCGGTTGTTGCCGACGGGCTCAACCTTCTCGGCCATCGCCACCGGGATCCACATCTGCGCCGTGACGGCGGGGACCATGCCCCGAAACTCCGGTGGTGCGACGCCAATGACGGTGTACACGATGCCGTTCATCTTGAACGTCTTCCCGACAACGTCCGGCGCGCCGGCGTATTTCGACTTCCAGAAGCGATCGCTGATCACCGCGTACGGCGACGCATCGATCACGGTCGCTTCGTCGGGTGCGAACGCGCGCCCGAGCGCGGGGCGGACACCGAAGGCGCGGAAATAGTTCTCGGTCACGAGTTCGCCGGTGACGAGGTCGGAGCTGCCGGCGATGGATAGGTGCGCGAAGAAGTTGGAGTACCCGACGACGTCGGAGAGCGTGGAAGCCTGCTCCCGATATGCGAGATAGTTGGGATAGGAACTCGACCCATGCTCGGAGGACGTTGCCTGGCGTCCATAGACGTCCACGAGCTCGTTCGGCCGCTCGACCGGCAATGGCCGGAAGAGGATGGCGTTCACCACGCTGAAGATCGAGCTGTAGACGCCGATGCCAAGCGCGAGCGTCAGGAGCGCGACGAGCGTGAACGCCGGTGCCTTGCGCAGGCCACGGACGGCGTAGCGAATGTCCTGCGTCAGGGTGTCCATGCGTGTGTCTACGACGATTGCAGAAGTGAAGGTTTCAACCTACGGCTCGGGAACTCCACGACGAGGGATATCCGGGAAGAACCACCATCGATC
>JBDSVW010000015.1:0-37073 GCA_039927015.1 Gemmatimonadaceae bacterium
CGCGCGATCTTCGAGCGCGTGCTGAAGCGCGATCCCAACCGGGCGCTCGAGTCGGCCGCGAACATCATGCCGTCCATCGAAATGCCCGGCGTGAACATGCCGCACTTCCGCGAGATGGCGGATGTCATCCGGCGTGCCGGCATCTACGGACCCCGTGAATACCTGAAGATCGTCGAGGAGGCCATGCGCTACTGGGCGATCGACAAGATCACGGGTCTCAACGAGATGGGAAAGAAGGCGCAGGAGCGTATCCTGGCCATTCCCGCCCGTCTCGAGCGCGTGGCCGACATGATGGAAACGCGCAGCCGCGCCAAGACCTTCACCTTCGCCGTGGCGTTTGCGAAGGAATTCGAGATGGCGTAACCGGCGCGTTCGTTCGTCGCATCGCAGCGGATGACGCGCCGTCACAGGGTCGTCGTGATCGGCGCGGGGGCTGCAGGGCCCATGGCGGCGATCTTCGCGGCGCGCGGGGGGGCGGAGACCGTCCTGCTGGAGCGCACCAAGGACGGCGGCCGCAAGATCCTCATCAGCGGCGGGGGCAGGTGCAACGTGCTGCCCTCGCGCCTTGACGAGTCCCGGTTCGTTACCGACTCGTCTCCCAACACCCTCCGGAAGATCGTTCGCTCCTGGCCGCTCGCCTCGCAGGTGGCGTTCTTCGAGCAGGAGCTGGGCGTGCCGCTCGTGGAAGAGGCGGCGTCTGCCAAGCTCTTTCCGGCGTCGCACCGCGCGCGGGACGTGCGCGACGCGCTGCTCAGCGGCGCGCGGGAGGCGGGGGTGCAGCTGCAATTCGACACAGTGGTCACCGGTGTCGCTCCCACCAGCGGTCTCGCCTCCCCGGACGGCGAGGGCGCGACGGGGCAGGAGGCTGCGGGGCGTTCCCGGGCGGGATGGACGATCGCCCTGGAGGGCGCCACGGCGCTGGAATGCGACGCGGTCGTGATAGCGACCGGAGGGCTTTCGGTGCCGAACACGGGAAGCGACGGACGCGGGCTGGATATGCTCGCCGCGCTGGGCCACACGCTGCATCCGCGTTACGCAGCGCTTACGCCCCTCACGGCTGCGCCACCCACGCCCTTCGACGCGCTCGCCGGCGTTTCGCTACCGGTCACCATCACCGCCAAGGGAGCCAATCGCGCCGCCACGGCCACCGGAGGCTTTCTCTTCACCCATCGCGGCTACAGCGGCCCATCGGTGCTGGACGTGTCGCACGTGATCACCAGGGCTCGCGCGGAGGGGGCGGCGGCAAGCGTGACGGTCCGTTGGAGCGCGCTGGATGCAGGGGACTGGGAGCGCGCGCTTGCGGCTGACGGCGCACGCACTATCGGCGGCGCGGTGCGCCAGGAGATGCCCGAGCGACTGGCCCAGACGCTCATCGCCGCGGTGGGCCTCGACGCCACCCAGTCCCTCGCCGAGCTGCGACGGGCCGACCGCCTGCGTCTCATCGAGATGCTCGTGCACGGCTCGTTGCCGGCCACGGGTGACGAGGGCTACAAGAAGGCGGAGGTCACCGGCGGCGGCGTGAGCCTGGCCGAGGTCGATCCCCGCACGATGGAGAGCCGCCTGCATGCCGGCCTCTTCCTGAGCGGGGAAGTGCTCGACGCCTTCGGCCCCATCGGCGGCTACAACTTCCTGTGGGCGTGGGCGACCGGGCGTGCGGCGGGCAGCGGGGCCGCCGCTAGCGATGCCGCCGCCCGCAGTACGTTGGCGAGTCGTTAGGTCGCCGACGGGCGGCCGGCGGTCACACCATCACCGAACGCGCCCGCAGAAATGGCGCGACGAGGGCCTCATCGCCCTCCACGGTGAGCAGCTCCCGGGCCCGATCGGGGGCGAGCGCGTTGTAGAAGATGCGCCAGGCACTGTCGGCGCTGAGCCGCAGCACCGTGGTGGGTGACGGATGCGCGCCGCGCATCACCGTCCAGCCCTCCTCACGCACCAGCGACCAGGTGTGACCCGCCATGGGGCCGTCCACCTCGAGCATCACGGCCGTTCCGGGTGCTCGTTGCAACTGGCGGTAGGCCACGGGCAGCACCCGCACCGAGAAATCCAGCAAGGGGTGGATCCAGGGCGGGGTGAGCAGCATCGGCATGCCCACGGCGCTCCGCACCTGCATTTGGTGATGCCAGCGCTCCGTGTACTCCCGCCCCGCATCCATCCAGTTGGCCGACTCCTCCTCGCCCGCCCACGCCACGCTGAAAATCGAACGCCCATCGGGGGGAAGGCTGGCGAGTAACTCTGCCACGCGCGGGCCAGAGTCATCGACGAGCTCAATCAGCAGGCGCGGGCTGAGCCGCTTCGAGGCCCGGATCCATTCGTCATTGAACGCGTTGAGCATCGCCGTAAGGGCGACATAGTCGGGCGCGGGGCCGCCCATGCGCAGCACGTGGCCGTCCCGGTACACCGAGAGCTTGCGCAGGTCCCCATCGAGCAGGTGCGCGACGATGTCGCGCACGCGCCAGGCGCCGGCGACTGTGGGACGCTCCCAGTCGGACTCCTCCAGCTGCCGCAGGCACCACATCAACTCCTTGTGCAGCGGCAGCATCAGCGGCGTGACGTCCAGCGGCGCGAGGGACTCCATCGTAAGGCGAACCTACTCGCTCCCGGAAACGCGCTCGCTCGCCCGCTGCTTGGCCGCGGACAGGTAGCCCGGCTCAAGGCCCAGCAGGTTGGAGATCTTGCGCGTCAGGTAGTGCTCGTGCTCGTTCACGGCGCCGTCGGCGAGCACGAGACTCCACATCACCTCCGCCAGCACCATCTTCTGCCCGACATCGTAGTTCTGCAGCAGCACGTTGGTGTAGCGGAAGTGGTCGATGGCCTGCTTCCGTTCTTCCTCCGCTTCCACTATCAGCTCGTGCACGGCGTGGGCAGGCAACGCGAAGTGGCGCTCCAGCGTGGCTTCGAGGTGAGCACGCTCCTCCTCGCTGAAGGTGCCGTCGGCGTATGCCACGTCCAGGAGCAGGACGCACACCGCCAGGTGTGTGGAATCGGCCTGTGGCGCGGGCGAGGTAGCCTCGGGAGGTGCGGCGCCCTCGGCGGCGGTGCCGAACAGCTTGCGTATCGCGTCAGCCAGCATGAGCAGGGGCCTGAAGAGTTATGGGAGGGTCAGCGCGTGGCGCTCCGCGCATGCCACAGCGCCAGCACTTCCTTCTCGCGAGCGGCATCGAGTCCCGCGCGCAGCTTCTCCTTGCGGTCGTCGGGTTCGCTTTCGTAGAAGTCGAGCGTGTCCTTCGCGGTGACCGAGAGGGGGCGGAAAGTGAGTCCCTTGGCGAGCGCCTTGGCCACCGAGCGGCGCATGAAGCCTGCGGTATCGCCGGTCGGGGGAATCCACACCGGCATGTCGCTCCACGACCGCACCTTCTGCTGGGCGAGAAAGCCGGCGTCCACCCACGTGAGGTACGCATCGGTGGACATGGTGCCGCGAATGGCGCCCAGCATCTCGGCGATGGTGAGGGTGGACTGCGGCCCCGTGCAGTTATACGTGCCGTACACCTCGTCCTCGCAGCAGCGGATGATGAACTCGGAGAGGTCGCGGGCGTCGATCACCTGGGCCGGGTCGTTAGGCGTGCCGGGGGCGAGTACTTCGCCGCCACGCTGGAGGCGCGCCGGCCAGTAGGTGAAGCGATCGCTGAGGTCCCCCGGGCCGACGATGAGCCCCGGACGAATGACGGTGGTGTGATCGCCGAATGCCTTGTACGCCTCCTTCTCACTCAGCGCCTTGAGCGGACCGTAGAGGCGCCGGCCGTCTTCTGCCTGGGGCTCGGTGGTCGTCGCCACCGCGGCCGTTTCGTCGGCCCCCGGTGTGTCGTTCTTCTCGTACACGGAGATGGTGGAGACGAACAGGAATTGCCGGGCGTTGCCCTTGAGCACTGCGGCAGCCTCCCGCACCCAGCGCGGAAAGGTGGTGGGATTGTCGATCACGACATCCCACTGCCGGCCCTTGAGCGATGCGTAGTCGTTCACGGCACGGTCGCCCTGCAGCTTTTCGATGTCCGGAAAGATGCCCGGGTTCGTCTTCCCCCGGTTGAACAGGGTGAGCGTGTGCCCGCGCGCCTGCGCGTAACGCACCTGGTGCGGCCCGATGAATCCCGTGCCCCCGAGGATGAGGATGCGCAGGGGTTTGGGCGCGCGCCCGACGCCCGTGAGGGGCGCAGGGCCCGCCTGCGGCTCGCCCGCGGCGGGCAATTGACCAGGCGACGCGAGTCCGAGGCCGACGGCGCCGCCCAGTACCGCGGAGGAGCGGAGGAAATCGCGGCGGCTGGACCCAGTGCTGGACGAACCACGAGGGGGAGACATCGACAGCATGCTCACATGTAGAGGTGGGGGCGCGGGGGTGTCTCCCGTCAATATGCGCCGCTACCGGCGAGGCGCCAACCGTGGGACGCCCGCGCCCCACGCCTCGTGGCGCGTCATTACTCTTCCCGGGTGCGCGATACCCGCCAATACACCGCCTTCGCCGTGACGGCCCCGGGCGTGGCCCCGTTCGCCGCCCGGGAGCTGGAGGCGCTGGGCCTGTCGCCTAACGAACCCGAGGCCGGCGGCGTGGCGTTCTCCGCCGATGCCCGCGGGCTCTACGTAGCCAACCTGCAGCTTCGCACGGCGAATCGCGTGCTGGTGCGGGTGGACGAGTTCCGGGCGTCGAATTTTCACGAACTGGAGCGGCGGACGGCCCGCCTCCCGTGGAACGAGTGGATCGCGCCGGGCCGCGAGGTCGCACTGCGGGTCACGTGTCGCAAGTCGCGGCTGTACCACTCGGGCGCCGTGTCGGAGCGCGTCGCGGCCGCCCTGGCCGGCGTCACCGGACAGGGCGGCGTGTCCGGTGCACCGCGTGATGACGACGCCGACGGGGACGGCGAGGCGCAACTGGTGGTGGTGCGGCTGCTCAACGACCGCTGCACGATTTCGCTCGACGCGTCGGGCGCGCTGCTGCACCAGCGCGGCTACCGGCTGGCCGTCGGCAAGGCACCCCTCCGCGAGACGTTAGGCGCGGCGCTGCTGCTGGCGGCACCGTGGGATCCGTCGCTCCCCCTTGTGGATCCGTTTTGCGGCTCGGGCACGCTCGCGATCGAGGGGGCCATGATCGCGCGTCGGCTGGCGCCCGGCCGCCACCGGCGCTTCGCCTTCGAGCAGTGGCCAGCCTTCGACCCCGAGCTGTGGCATGGGGTGCGGGGCGATGCGGCCCGGCGCGAGTTGCCGACCGCTCCATCCCCGATCGTCGCCTCCGATCGCGACGCCGGCGCCATCGACGCGGCGGAGGCGAACGCGCAGCGCGCCGGGGTTGCGGGAGACATCACCTTCGTCCGGCACGCGGTATCGTCGGCGGCGCCCCCGGAGGGCGTCCCGGGCCCGGGATGGGTCATCACCAATCCCCCCTATGGACAGCGGGTGGGCATCACCGGCGAGCTGCGCGACCTCTATGCCCGCTTCGGCGCGGTGTTGCGGGAACGCTTTCCCGGTTGGCACGTGGGCGTGCTCAGCACCGAGCGGCGCCTGACGGCTCAGCTCGGGACCACGCTCACCCCCGCGCTGTTGACGTCGAACGGCGGCCTACCCGTGACGCTTGCGGTCGGAACCGTCGCCTCCGCATCCGCGGCGCCGCGCGGCGCCGGAAAGTGATCGTCCGACGCCCTCGCGCGCTGCCGTCTTTCGTTCGTCACGTTAGATTCCAACTCCATGTCAAGCGACCCTATTACTGGCGTCTATAACGACGCATACATCGCCGAAGTCTACGAGTCGTACCGGCGCAGTCCGGACTCGGTCGACGCTTCGTGGAGACAGTATTTTCGCTTTGCCGAGCGCCTGGCGGGGGGCTCGCCACCCGTCACCAAAGGAGGGGGCGGGCATGGCACGGCGTCGCCGGCCTTCCTGCGCAAGGTGGCGGGCGCGGCGGCCCTGGTGGACGCCATCCGCTATTACGGACACCTGGCGGTGCCGCTCGACCCGTTAGGTGACCCGCCGGCGGGCGCCATCGAGCTCACGCCCGAGTTCCACGGCATCACCGAGGAAGACCTGGCCACCGTGCCGGCCGACGCGTTAGGCGGCGGCGAGGGCACGGCCGCCGACGTGGCGGCGCACCTGCGCCAGCTCTATGCGTCGCGCATCGCCTACGAGATCGGCCACATCGAGGAAGATCTCGAGCGCGAATGGTTCCGGGTCGCCATCGAGGGTCCCAACGCCAGCGTCGCCCTGTCGCCCGAGGAGAAGACGGCCGTTCTCCAGCGGCTCACCGAGGTGGACGGTCTCGAGCGCTTCATTGCGCGCGCCTACGTGAACGTGAAGCGCTTCAGCATCGAGGGCACGGACGCCCTCGTGCCGATGCTCGATGCGGCCATCGACGGCGCGGCAGGCGACGGCGCGCAGGAAGTCGTGATCGCGATGGCCCACCGTGGGCGCATCAACGTGCTGGCCCACATTCTGGACAAGCCATACGCGACGATCTTCAACGAGTTCGACGGCAAGCACGCCGATCACGCCAGCAGCGAGACGGGTGACGTGAAGTATCACCTTGGCGCGGTGACCGAGAAGGAGCTCGGTGGTGGCAAGCGCGTCGGCGTCATGCTGGTGCCGAATCCCAGCCACCTTGAAGTGGTGAACCCGGTGCTGATGGGCGTCGCGCGCTCCCGGATCGGCGCGTTAGGCGGCTCCGAACAATCGGTGCTGTCGATCGCCATCCACGGCGATGCCGCCTTCCCCGGCGAGGGTATCGTGGCCGAGACGCTGAACATGTCGCGGCTGGCAGGCTACCGCGTGGGCGGTACGCTGCACATCATCGTCAACAACCAGGTTGGCTTCACGACGAATGCGTCGGACTCGCGCTCGACGTTCCACGCGAGCGACCTGGCCAAGGGCTTCGAGATTCCCATCGTGCACGTGAGCGCCGACGACGTGGAGGGGTGCATCGCAGCCATCCGGCTGGGCATCAGGTATCGCGCGGAGTTCGGCAAGGATTTCCTGGTCGACCTCGTGGGCTACCGCCGCTGGGGGCACAACGAGGGTGACGAACCCACGTACACCCAGCCGGCGCGCTACGCGAAGATCCGCCAGCATCCGACGCCGCGGCAGGTGTGGGGCCAACGGCTGGTGGAGGAAGGCCTCGTGACGGCCGAGCAGGTGGAAGCGATGGACAAGGCGCTGCAAGACCGCTTCGACGAGGTCCTCGCCGCCGCGCGCCGCGGCACGGAGCTCGAGCGAGAGGAGCGCGAAGTGCTCCGGCCCACGCCCACCTCGCTGCCGTCGGTGGATACCTCGGTGCGCGCCGAGACGCTCATCGCGCTCAACGAGCGGCTGCTCACGTGGCCGTCGGACTTCTCCCCGCATCCCCGTCTCAGCAAGCAGCTCGAGCGCCGGCGCGACGCCATGGGTGAAGCAGGGGGCATCGACTGGGGACACGCCGAGGCGCTGGCCTTTGCGTCGCTCCTCGCCGAAGGAGTGGACGTGCGGCTCACGGGACAGGATACGGAGCGCGGCACCTTCTCGCACCGGCACGCCGTGCTCAACGACGTGAACACGGGCCGGAAGTATACGCCGCTCCAGCACCTGCCTAACGCGAACGGCACTTTCGAGATCTACAATTCCCCGCTCAACGAGCTGGGCGTGCTGGGGTTCGAGTATGGGTACTCCACGGCGTCACCCGATACCCTCGTCTTGTGGGAGGCGCAGTTCGGCGACTTCGCCAACATGGCGCAGCCCATAATCGACCAGTTCCTGGTGGCCGATCGCGCCAAGTGGCGCCAGGACTCAGGGGTCACGCTGCTGCTGCCGCATGGGTACGAGGGACAGGGGCCGGAGCATTCGTCGGCACGCCTCGAGCGTTTCCTGCAGCTCTGTGCGGAGGGCAACCTGCGCGTGGTCTATCCGTCCACGGCGGCGCAGTACTTCCACGTGCTGCGGCGCCAGGCCAAGCAGTTCATCAAGCGTCCGCTCGTGCTCATGCAGCCCAAGAGCATGTTGCGCCTGCCGGCGGCGGCGTCGCAGCTGGACGACCTGTCACAGGGACGTTTCATGCCGGTCCTGGACGATCCCACCATCGACGCGCGCGAGGAAGTCACCCGGCTCGTGTTCTGCACCGGCAAGCTCTACTACGAGCTGGTGGCCAAGGACCGGCCGCAGCACCTGGCCGTCGTGCGGGTGGAGCAGCTGTACCCATGGCCGCATGAGGACGTGACGCGCGTGGTGGACATGTATCCGAACATCGCCGAGGTGGTGTGGGCGCAGGAGGAACCGAAGAACATGGGCGCCTGGACCTTCGTCGCGCCCCGCTTGCGGGCCTCGGCCGGCAATGCGCTCATCATCCGCTACATCGGCCGCCCCGAACGGGCCAGCCCAGCGGAAGGGTATTCCTCGACCCATGCCGTGGAGCAGGCGCGCATCGTGACTGATGTGCACGCGGCGCCGATCGTTCCCCGCGGCCGGCCGGCGATGCGTTAGGCGCAGACCCCGTCGTGCGAGGAAAGGGCCGGACCAGGTGACGGGTGCCGGCCCTTTCTGCTGCGGTCGTGTCGTGGCGTCGCGGTGGTTCGCCGTGACGGCGGGCGTTGCGCTTACTGCGCCCGCGCGACCTGGGGAGCTGGGCCGGCTGGACCGCTGATCAGCAGGCCC
Organism: Gemmatimonadaceae bacterium; assembly: GCA_039927015.1. Taxonomy (GTDB): domain Bacteria; phylum Gemmatimonadota; class Gemmatimonadetes; order Gemmatimonadales; family Gemmatimonadaceae; genus SCN-70-22. The sequence goes on from JBDSVW010000015.1 coordinate 8,593, forward strand.
ACGACTACCACCACGAATGCTCCGACCACGTTGTGCCAGAGGAAGCTCACCTGCGGCGCACCGAAGTTCACCGCTGCAACGGCGCCCATCCCGGTCAGCAGGCCGATGAATGCACCGCGTCCGCGGGCACGCGGGATCATCGCCAGCAGGAAGACGCCAAGAATGGAGCCATAGAAGAAAGAGCCGAATCGATTGACGACCTCGATGAGGGAACCGAGCGTGCCTGCGAAGGTGGCCACCACGCAGGCGAAAATTCCCCATACGGCCGTCGCCGCCTTCGAGACGGTCAGGAAATGCTCGTCGCTGCCCTCCGGCTTCACCCATCGGCGGTAGAAGTCGATGACGGTCGACGTAGAGAGCGAGTTGAGCTCGGCGGCGATACTCGACATGGCCGCCGCGATCACCGACGCGATGAAGAAGCCGGCCAGCCCAAGCGGCAGCTGGTCGAGTACGAAACGGGGCATGATGTAGTTCACATCCCGTGAGGACTCGCCCGTGAGTCGCGCGGCCGAGGCCAGTGCCTCGCCTCGCACCGAGGTCACGGCGGCATCGGTCGCGCGAAAGGCATCGAGCGCATCGGGCGCGCCCGCGGCGGGTGTCGGCGCATCGGACGACGTCCCCACCGCCATCGCGGCCTGCCGACGTGCGGACAACGCCTCCGTGTAGCGCGACTCGAGCGTGGCGTACGCCACCGGATCGGCCGCTTTCACCGTGCGCTCGTGCGCCGGATTCCAGAGCAGCGGTGGCGCCTGGAAGAGGTAGAACACGAACACCAGCACGCCGATCAGCAGGATCATCGCCTGCAGCGGGATCTTCCAATAGGCGCTCATCAGCAGCGAGCTGCGCGCCTCGGGCACCGAACGCGCCGTCAGGTAACGTTGCACCTGACTCTGGTCGGTGCCGAAGTAAGACAGCATCAGGAACGTTCCGCCCAGCACCCCCGACCAGAACGTGTACGTCTCGGTGAGGTTGAAGGAGAAATCGAACGTCTGCATGCGACCCACCGACCCGGCGATGCGCAGCGCGGTGTCGGTGCTCACCGGCAGCTTCACCAGCAGCACGATCACGATCGATGCCAGCGATCCGACGATGATGAAGATCTGCTTCACGTCGGCCCACGTCACCGCCTGCACCCCACCGATCATCGTATACAGCACGGTGGGAATGCCGATGAGCGCCACGCACCACGACAGCGGCCAGCCGAAGATGGCGGAGAAGACCACCGCCGGTGCGGCGATGATCGCCCCGCACGACATGCCGCGAGAGAGCAGGAACAGAAAGGCGGTCAGCGAGCGGGTCTTCGCGTCGAAGCGTTGCTCGAGAAACTCATAGGCGGTGAACACCTTCGCCCCGTGCAGGAAGGGCACGAGTGTGACGCCGAGGATCACCATCGCGATGGGCAGCCCGAAGTAGAACTGCACGAATCGCAGGCCGTCCGTGGCGCCCTGCCCCGTGGTGCCGATCATCGTCACCGCGGACAGCTGTGTTGCCATCACCGAAAGCCCGACGGCCCACCAAGGCAGGGAGCGATTGGCGAGGAAGTACCCCTCGATGCCCTTGGTGCCCTTCGACAGCCTGATGCCGTCAAAAACCACGTATATCAGGTACGCGATGACGATCGCCCAGTTCAGCCAGTGCATGCGGCGCGTTCAGTGCGTGTATCGAAACTGGAGCCACCCGAGCAGCAGCAGGGCGGCGAGCTGAACGGACATGACGCGCAAGAAGGTGCGGCGAAAGTGGACCCGTTCCTCGGAGGAATCCGGCGGCGGGTCGCCGTGGCTACGTTCGTCGCTGGGAGGGTTCATCATTGCGTGTCCGGCGAGACTGGAAGAGAAGTGGCGAGGGGAATGTAGCGCGCCCGACGGCCGGCCACCTCGAAGCGGAGGGCCGGGACGCGACGCGGCGGAGATGGCTTGCGTGTTGCGGCCTCGATCGGCTGGATCATGTGACGCCTTGGTGACGGCCGATTGAATCGTTGCACGACCGATGATCGCGCGCGGAACGCCGGGGCGCCATGCAGTGGAATCATCCCAATCGCAGGAAAATGGTCGCGTCTCGGTGGCACTCCACGGGGAGATTGTCCGCATGATGAGGCAACGCGCTACTCCTGTCCGGATTCAACCCAGCCTGCTGATGGTCGCCCGGGTGCTGACGCTGGCCGCCGTCGGTCCGTGGTCACTGGCGTTCGCGCAGGGTGGTGCGCGCGGGGCGAGGGAGGCGGCTGCTCCGCAATGCCGAGTGGGGAAGGCCAAGGTCGGCCGCCTCACCCTGCCGGGTGTGCGGGGTGCCTACATCGAATCCTCGACCTTCGTGTCCGCCGGGCAACGCGTGCTGCTGGCGGGAACGCCCAACTACCTGTGGACCGCACCGGCTCCGGGGGGTAAGGCGGGTACCGAGACTCCCAGCGGGGTCAGGGATTCTTCGGCGGGCAACGGCGCCCCGCCGGCGGTGGCCCGGGATAGCATCTTCGGCGCCGTGCGGGATGCGTCCGGACGCTGGTCGGCTGTGCCCATCCCGGCACCGGGTCGCATGTTCACGGATCCGAGAGCTGTTGCATCTGGCGACGGGCTTTGGGATCTCATCTTCCTCGAGATCCCCGCGCCCCTCCGTATGGCGAACAACGACACCATCGTCGGCATCTGGCATGGCCAGTTGCGGGGGAATCGGTGGGAGTTCGCGCGGCGCCTTGACGTGCCCCCGGAATTCCAGGTGCGCTTGCTGCTCTCGAGTCGGCTCGCCAGGCGTGGGGACACCCTCACGTGGATTGCGCCGATGGGTGTGGGACGGGGAGGTTGGACGGACGACGCCCTCGTGCTCGAGCGCATTGGGGGAGTGTGGCGACACCGTCGCGTGGGACGGCCGACAGCGGGCGGCGTCGCGACGGTGCTGGGCAACGGACCACGGGCACTCGTCTTGACCAGCACGAATACCTCCAATGAAGAGGAGGGCCCGCGTTCGCTCTTCTTCCATGCCGCCGATTCCCTGGGCGCGGCACGCTATCGCGTGACCGCCGCTGAGCCTTCCACCGTGAACCATCCCGAAGCGGAGTGGTCGGACGACGGAGCACTCGCGGTGACCTGGCTCTCACTGCGGACGGGAGGCGGCATTGAGTACGAGGCGACGGAGCTCGATCAACACGGGCGAGAGTCGCATCGGGTTCGCTTCGCGCCGGAATTCTCTCGTGTGTGGAGCGTGCGGCCTCGCGGATCGCGCGCGCCCGCGCTCTGGATCGCCGAGCGACGCAGGACCGGGTCGGCCGCTGATTCGCTGCGGCTGCTGGAAGGAACGGAGCGAGGCGTGCGCACCGTCGCAGCGCTCTCGAATCCGTTCATGCAAACAGCGTCAGTGCTGCTCATCGGCACCCAAACGCTGGTAGCGAATGGACCCTTGCTCTCCTCGACGCCGAGCGGGCCCATGCTGGAGACGCTGCTGCTGTCCGTCGGACTGGAGTGCCGGGACTGAGGGTTCGCAGCGACTCGTCCTCCTCCCGCTCCGCGCGTGTCGCGCGGTGCAGGACACAGGAGAACGTACGACATGTGTGCAACACGATGGATTCTGGTTCTGGCCCCTGCCCTGGCGCTCGGTGTGGCGTGCGCTGAGCCGGTGGCGGTTTCGAAAGCGCCCGCGACGCTGGACGTGAACATCCCGACGCTCGCCCTTTCTGCGGGCACCGTGGCAATCAGCTCGCGAGCCGACACGATGCCGGATGGTCCGGCTCGGAGACGCGCAGCCTCATTTCTCTCTGCCGCCGACGGCTCCGAGGGACTCCCCCCGGAATTTTCAGTGGCGCCCGCCATCTTCCGGTATTCCAGCTACAGCGGATTCTTCGACTACCAGGGTGGGTCAAACGCACTCGGCGAAGGCATCATGGAGTACTTCGCCAGCCACGCGCGCCAGACCATCGGCGTGTCGGTCTTCAAAGGCGGACAGCAGGTAGGCACGGGACGGGGCGTGCAGGAGAAACCCCATTTCCTGCCGTACTTCTACTCGCTCGCGTCGTCCGCGTACGTGCCGCTCGGGTCGTCGTGCGGCTTCGATGTCAACGCCACCACGCAGCATGAGGCGTGGCATCAGGTGCCGATGCCAGGCCCGTGGTCTGGCGAGTGGATGAAGAACGTTTCGACCTCACACTCGCAGCAGGCACGCCAGCCGCAATGCACGCGGGAGGAACGCGACGTGAAGGAAGGCGGCGCCGGAGGCGATTCGCGTATCCAGCAGGACGAGTGGATGATCTGCCGCTTCGAGTTCTGGCACGACCAGTACGGACGCGAGATCTCTCGACGGCTGCTCTACTGCACCGACCTCTGACGCTGCCGTGCATACCTCACACACCAGGGAGCTCCGATGACTTTCATATCAGCTGACCCTTCGCGACTCCTGCGATTGTTCCTCGCGGGAGCCTCCCTCTCACTGCTGCTGCCCAGCTCGGCCTCGTCACAGCATGCGCCGGACGGGCGAACGATCATTGCCCTCGTGGACGCACTTCCCGTCTCCGACGCGAAGGCGGTACTCCTCTTTCGCTCACGACCCACGGGCGATCACATCATTCTCCTTCCCAACCACGGCGCGACCCCCGAGGCCCTGGGCGGAGCCCTCGCCATGCTCGCGGAAGTGGCCCAGAGAAACGACACACCGACGGCGTCCGCCGTGATTCCCATCGTGGGGCTCATCGCACCGGAGAGGCTATCAGCTTCACAGCGCGTGGTCTGGCAGCGTTTGCTCGATGAGGCCGCGCGACAGCCCCGCGTGCGCGTGGGTCGGGGTATCGGACAGTGGGTCGAGGTGCCTGCCCGCCGGCTGCTGAACTGAGCACGGGCGGGTCCGCACGTCGGGTCCGCACGGCACGCCTGCGCTGCGCCAGTCCGGCGCGGCGAGGTCTCGAGCGGGTAGGCCACGATGCTACATTTCGCGGCCTACCCGCTCCTGCGACCGCCCATGCTGAGTTCGCGATTTCGCTCGTTTGTGTCTCTAGCGGCCCGCATTGCCGCATCGGCCGCGGCACTCACTCTCGTCCCCGGCGGGCTGCACGCCCAGGGAGCGGCGAGGCTGGGCGCTCTGGTCCAGGGACTGGGCGTGTCCGCCCGGGTGCTGGTGATTGCCGCCCATCCCGATGATGAGGACACGCAACTCATCACATGGCTCACCCGCGGGCGTCACGTCGAGACGGCGTATCTCTCACTCACGAGGGGAGATGGCGGGCAGAATCTCATCGGCAACGAACTGGGCGAAGCGCTGGGCGCCATTCGCACGCAGGAATTGCTGGCGGCGCGTCGGCTGGACGGCGGCCGGCAGTACTTCACGCGTGCGTTCGACTTTGGCTTCTCCAAGAACGCGGAAGAGACGCTTACCCAGTGGTCGCGCGACTCCATCCTGCGCGACGTGGTCACCGTGGTCCGTCACTTCCGGCCCCACGTCATTGTTGCCGTGTTCAGCGGCACACCGTCGGACGGGCACGGGCATCATCAGGTCTCCGGCATGTTTGCGCGTGAAGCGTACGACGCGTCGGGCGACAGCGTTCGCTTTCCGCTTGCCGCGACCGCGGGCTTCGGCCCCTGGACGGTTTCCAAGTTCTATCGTGGTGCGTTCTTTCGCATGCAGGACCGCGCGACCATCCGCATGAACGTGGGGGAGTTCGATCCGCTGCTGGGCCGCTCGTACGCCGAAATCGCCAGCGATTCTCGATCGCAGCACAAGTCGCAGGCGATGGGCTCCCTTCAACAGAAGGGCGCGCGTTTCGATCAGCTCCTGCGCGAAGCCTCTCGGGCCCCCGGTGCTCCGGCGGATCCGAAGTCCGAGCAGAGCATCTTTGACGGCGTCGACACGACGTGGGCGCGCTTCTCGTCGCTCATGCGTACCCCGGCGCAGCGCGCGGCGCTCGACTCCCTGCCCAGGGCATTCACAAACGCACGGGCGGCGCTCGACCTCACCACGCCTGAAAAGGTGGTGCCGTCGTTGCTGCGCGTCTCGCGATTGCTGAGCGCCCTCTGTTCGCCGCGCGATCGGCAGTCGTGCGCGGACTCGTCGGCTCGCGCGAGCGATGGACGTCCGGCAGAGGGGGATTCTCCGGGAGTGATATCGAGCGAGCTCGCGCTGCGGCATCCTTCGACGGGGGACCTGGGGAGCTCGGTGGCCACCGCGCTCTCGCGTGTGGATGCCGCGCTGGGCGCAGCCCTCGGGCTGGCGGTGGAGGCCGCCGCGCCGCGCGAGGTATGGGCGCTACAGGAAGAGATCCCGGTCACGGTGCGCACCTACAATCGGGGGGCGCGCGCGATTCGCATCACAGGTCTCGCCACGCTTGGCGAGGGCGGCATGCAGGGCATTTCCTCGGCCCGTCCGGCGGCGCTCTCGCCCGACAGCATGCGCGTGGATTCGCTTCGCGTCAGGCTCTCGATACCGTCGCAGCCCTGGTGGCTGGAGCGTCCGAGGCAGGGCGCCATGTTCACCCCGCGCGTGACGGGAATCGCCGAGACGGAGCGTCGTCCGGCGGCGTCGGTGATAGTGCGCGCCGAGATAGACGGCGTGGGCGTGAACATCGAGTCGCCGGTGGTCTACCGCTACGCGGACCCCATCAAGGGCGAGATCCAGCATCCTGTAGTCGGTGCGCCGGCCATTACCGTCTCGCTCGATGAGGCGGTGGCATATGCGCAGGCCAACGTGCCCATCCAGCGCGAGCTGCGGGTATATGTGCGGTCCCATGCCTCGGACGCGCGGGACGTCACGGTCAGCTTGCACCTTCCGCCCGGACTCGTGGCCGATTCCATGGAACGCAGGGTCCGGCTCGAGGGCAACGCCCAGAACCGGGTAGCCAGCGGACCCGGCGCGGCATTCGGCATTGGCGGCGGGGCTGCGCCCGAGCGGGTGCAGCTGGTGACGTTCAACGTGCGCGGGCAGCTGACGCCGGGTCGGCACGAGGTGGGGGTGCTGGCGCGCAGCAGCGCGGCGACGTACGCCACCGGATACTCCACGGTCCACTACGACCACATCCAGCCGCAGCGGCTCTACCGGCCGGCGACGTTAGGCATCGAGGCGGTGGACGCAAAGTTCCCGCGCGGATTCTCCATCGCCTACATCAACGGGGTTGGCGACAACGTTGCGCCCATGCTGGAGCAGCTCGGCGTCGCGGTCACCGTTGTCGATCCGGCGTCACTTCCACGAACCGACCTCTCGAGATTCGGCGCCGTGGTGGTGGGCACCCGTGCCTACGAAGCGAGTGAAGCGCTGGTGGCGAACAACGCCCGCCTCCTGCAGTACGCGCGTGAGGGGGGCACGCTGGTGGTGCAGTATGGGCAGTACGAGATGACCCAACCCGGCGTGATGCCATATCCCGTCACCCTGTCGCGCCCGGCCGATCGTGTGACGGTTGAGAATGCGCCGGTCACGATCCTCGATACTGCCGCCCGCGCGCTCAACGCCCCGAACACGATTCGCGTCGCGGACTTTGCCGGATGGGTGCAGGATCGCTCCCTGTACATGCCTCGCACGTTTGACGCTGCGTACACGCCACTGCTCGAAATGCACGATCCGGGCGAGGACGCCAACCGGGGCGCGGTGCTCATCGCGCCCCTCGGCAAGGGCACGTACGTCTACACCACCCTCGCCTTCTTCCGCCAGCTGCCTAACGGTGTTCCCGGCGCGGCGCGGCTGTTCCTCAACCTGCTGACCGCCAGCACCATGGTGATCCAGCCATGACGCGGCGTGGACGGAGCCCCTCCCACTGCGACGTTCATGATCGGCGACCTACCCGCCGTGAACGGGCGACTGCGGCGCGCCGATGTGGTGATCGCGGCGCCGGCTATCGCTCCGCGTCGCTAACTCGCGAGCGGTGCAAGCCAGTCCGGCCGGGGAACTACTCTCAGCGGCCCAGCCGCGCGAGTGTGTACTGCACCACCAGGTCCGTCGTGCTCCATAGCTGCACGTCGGACCCGGAGCCATAGCGCACAGGCATGGGGCGGCCAGCGGCGAAGTCGTAGCTCCACAGTTCACTTCGAAAACCGGACGACTCCACCGCATGCCGCACCTTCTGGATGGCCGCGAGCAGCTCCCGCACGAACGCGTCGCGGTCGGCAGAATTGCCGGAGCCGGATGACGCGCCGGCTTCACGCCGCGATTGCGACACCCGGTTCGCAACGCCGAGCAGGAAGAGATTCACCTCGCGGCCCCACACCACCCGCGGGCCATGGTACGGGTCCCGCTCGAAGGCACGCCACACCGCAGCCGTGGCGTACGCATCGTTGGCGACAACGGGTCCCACCCCCTCGATGAAGAGTCCCGCCGGATACGCACGCGTGAAGAGTCGCACGTCGCGGAGCACCTCCGCTCGCTCGCTCGCTGCGGAATCACTCGCGGACGACCTGTTCGCGCGTAGCATGAGACGCGTCGCCGGATCGGTATTGGCGACACCAAGCGGGCGGCCGGCGGCGTCGAGGGCAAGCGCCATGAACGAGAGCGAGTCATCGTCGGCCCCCGTCGCGCGCAGCACGCCCCGCCAGTGGTCGCGCTCCACTGCCGGCATGGCGGCGAGCCGTTCGCCGATGTGGCGGCGCACCTCGGCGGGTGCAAGTCGCACCTCGAAGTGTCGTGCGGCGCCGTGCCACGTCGTCACGGCCAGACGCAGGGCGTTAGCGTCGTTCATGTACCGCCCGAACACGGTCGCAGGCGAGAGTTCCGGGACCATCTGCTGCAGCACCGCGCGGGAAAAGCCGAGTGATTGCAGCTCCAGCAGGATCTGCTCAATGGACTCCAACGCCAGCGGCACCCAGATGGCGTTGACGTCCATGGCATAACGCCCGCCGCCGTAGCCGGCGTTGCTGTCCCGCCAGCTGGTGGACGCCCATCCCGAGTCGCGCGGTGCAAACGAGACCAGGTTGCGGGGAAGGGGCTCGGCGGCGTACGCGCTGCTCATGCGGCTCACCAGCGCCAGCTCCCGCAGCAAGCGCCGCAAGCGAGGGCCGCCTCCGTCTGTCGAATCGAGCAGGAACTCCCGCTTGTGCGCAGGGGAGACGGTGGAATCTGCGATCCAGCGCGCCACCAGCACGGGCAGCTGGAACTCGTCGTCGATCATGTGATAGTTCTCGCGCACGCGCCGAAGCTCGCGCAGCACGAGGGTGGCCCGTGCGAGCAGCGAGTCGGCCGCTGCCGCATCCCCCGCCGCTCGCGCGGAACGCCGCCGAGCGAGGACACTGGCGTACTCCGCCGCGGCCTCACGCACGGCCTGGCCGCCTAACGCTTCCTCGTGGCTCACTTCACTGGCCGGCGAGAGCTTGCGCAGCACGCTTGCGATGACCGATTCCGACACCCTCTCGCGCCAGATGGGGCGCATCATGAGCGCGGTCATCATCATGTCGCGGCCGAAGTACGTGGCGTAGGTGGGCAGCCCCGCCATGAGCTTCTGGCGCGAGGAGAGCAGTTCCACGCCGCGCACCTGCCGTTCCAGCCAGCGCCACCGTTGCGTGGCCACGTTGGTCATGGCCGCCGTATCCGAAACGGCGCTGCGCGTCGTCGCCAGGAAGGCGAGGAACTCGGGAGTGAAAATCTCCTCGCGCGTGAGCGGGGTCAGGGGCGCACCACTGGTTGTGATGCGCACCGAGAAAGAGAGGGCGCCACCTTGCCGGTCTCGCATCACGAGCGTGCGACCGCTGCGCTCGGCCATCACGCGGTGGGCGTCGGCGCGAAACTCCAGTCGAAGCGTGTCCCGCCCGTCGAGCGCGGGCTGATCGACCCGCGCGATCCACGACGAGCCGCGGCGCGTGAGCGACAGGGCCGGCTGCACACGAGCCCGCAACTGCGGCAGGCCGCTCACACCCAGCAGCGCGAGATGGTGCCGCTGGACGGACAGTTCGAGCGCCGCAAGCGCGGCAAGCATTTCCTGGTGTTCGCGAAGCAAGAAGGGCGTGCTGTCGAAGGGTGCGCGATGGACGCCGAACGCCTGCACGTCGCGCTCGATACGCATCGAGCCGAGCACGAACCAGCCGAGCTGCACGGCGGGGGTGGCGGATGTGAGCCGGTACTCCAGGAAACGGGCGCCGCCGGCCGCGCCACGCGTCGCCTGGTCTCCCTCCCACTTCAGGGCTGCTGGCTGGCCGCGGGCATCGCGCGCCGAGAAGCCGATGCTTTCGTTTTCCGCGTCGGCCCAAAGGTGCACGACGCGCCCCTGCCGCCGGTCGAGATAGATCTGGACGGTGTTACCTGCCGCGTCGCGGAAGAAGCGGGTCTGGTAGCCCTGATACGCGGTGCTGTCATCCAGGCCCGCGACCGGAAACTCCAGCACGGGACGCGCAACCGTTCCCGGTGCAGCCAGCTGTGCCAGGAGGGCAAGTCCAATCAGGCTCATGACATTCTCGACACGCGTTGCGAGGAGTGGATCGTGCCAGGGCGCGAGGATCAGGGAAGGGTGGCAACGGAACCGAGTTCGACGAGCGTGGTGCGAATGCGCACGTCCATCATGGCGTCGGAATTGTGCTCGATCATGCCGATGAGAATATGCGCCGTGCGCTCTCCCACCTCGCCGCCAGCGTGCCGAAGATGCGTGACGTTCGGGTGGAGGAACATCGGCGCCTCGCCGTCGCTGATGGCCAGCAGCGACACCTCCTCGGGAATGCGGATGCCCCGTTTCATGAGCAGGTAGTGCGTGCGCACCAACAACTCGTCAGTCATCGTGAAGATGGCGGTGAGGTCCGGATGTTCCTCGAACGCCCGATCGAGTTGCGCCTCGAGCTCGGCCAGCCGCGTCAGCCGCAGCAGTTGCGTGTCGGCGAGCTGGATGCCGTGATCGGTGTAGCCGCGGCGGAAACCCTTCAGGCGCTGCGAGCTGATGCGTTGACGCTGGTCTCCGAACACGCCGAGTGCCCGCGTATGTCCGTGCGCAATGAGGTAGGTCGCCGCCTCCCGCCCCGCTTCCTGGTCGTCGATCGTGATGGTCGTGTGCTTGGCGGTCTCGATGGTCTTGTCCAGCAGCACGATGGGAATGTCGCAGTCGTGTAGCACGTCCAGATGGGAGAGGTCCGTGGTCTCGGAGGAGAGGACGAGCAGCACACCATCGGCTGAAAGGTGCGTGCAATATTCGACAAGCCTGCGCTCCTGCACGATGGCGTTATCGGACTGGAAGACGATGAGCGAGTAGTCGTTCTGCTGCACGACCCGGTTGATGCCGGCGATCATGGACGGCACGAAGAAGGTGTTCATCTCCGGCACGATGAGGGCGATCAGCCGCGAGTGCTTCGCCCGCAGGTAGCGAGCTCGGTAGTTCGGGATGTAGCTGAGCGCCTGTGCCACCTCCCGCACGCGGTCTTTTGTCGCACTGCTGATGTCGGGATGATCGGCGAGTGCCCGGGAAACCGTCGGCATGGAGATGCCGAGCCGCTTGGCGATGTCCTTCAGGGTAACCCGGTTGCCGCCCATGAGCCTCCAGCTGATCGAGTGTTGACCGCAACAATTGCGCAATCGATTGCGCAACATATTGCGACCGCGTCGCTTGCGGAACGGGGAAACTACTGCTATCAAGTGACCGGCAAATACCCAGAGCAAGTTGTACCATGCAAAGCTGGACCGCGGAATGCAACGAATCTTTGCGAAACTTCTTGCGGCACGTTTCGGCGCGCTGAATCGGCGCGCCAAGGGCGGAAGTTCCTGCGTGAAGTGGTCTACTCAGTCGCCGGGACAAAGGAGATGATGCATTTCCTTATGATCCCGGCGCTCGCGCGTTCGGGGGGACGGTGCTGACTGAAGGTGGTGGAGTGCGTATCGCGAGCAGGGCAGTCGCCGACGCGCGCACGTGGATTCGCGCGAAGGCTCTCTTAGCGGTGACGCCATCTTGTCGCTCCCAGCGGTCAACCTATCTTGGCACTCCTCCCCCGTCGGGCGGGCGTGGCGCACAGTAAGTCCTGATACCTAATAGTAGAAAGCAGAAGTACGGCGACACCTCAACACGTCAACAGTGGAGAGCATTCGAATGGGAGTCACCCGATGTGTGTTGGCCGCTCTGGTCAGCGGCCTGTTGTCAGCAGGGGCGCTTAATGCGCAGGGTACGGGCGGTACGATCACGGGGAAGGTGGTGGACTCGACCAGCGGACTTCCCCTGGGCAGCGTAACGGTGCAGGTGGTGGGAACGTCGCGCGGGGCAATGTCACGCGGGGATGGAGAGTTCACGATTGTGAACGTTCCGGCGGGCGCCCAGCGCCTGCGCGCCACGCGCATTGGCTACGCGCCCGACGAGGCCGCCGTGACGGTCGTCGAGGGGCAGAGTGTGACGGCGCAGTTGTCGCTGACGGCGGTGGCGGCGAGCCTCAGCCAAGTGACCGTGATCGGATACGGCACACAGCGCAAGGAAGCGGTCACGGGCGCAGTCGCCACCATCGACGCGACGGACGCCAACGTTGGCATGCTCTCGAATGCGACGAACATGCTCCAGGCGCGCGTGGCCGGCGTGAACGTCACACTCAATAGTGGTGAGCCGGGCGCGGGCGCGCAGATCCGCGTACGCGGCGGCACCTCCATCAGCGCCAGCAACGACCCGCTCTACGTCATCGATGGCGTGCCAATCCAGAACGACCAGACCGAGGCGACCGGCATCGGCATCGGCGGTGGGGCAGCGCTTGCCAGAAGCCCGCTCAACCTCATCAATCCGAGCGACATCGCGAGCATCACGGTGCTGAAGGACGCGTCGGCCACCGCCATCTACGGAAGCCGCGGCGCCAACGGCGTGATCCTCATCGAGACCAAGAAGGGACGCTCCTCGCGCTCGAGCATGGAGTACGAAGTGTACGGCGCGTCTTCCAGCGCGGCGTCGAAGCTCGACTTCCTCACCGGCAGCCAGTACCGCGCGTTCGTACAGGAGCAGGTCACCGCCGGCAAGCTCCCGGCGAGTCGCCTCGCGGACCTCGGCACTGCGAACACGAACTGGGAAGACGAGTTGATGCGGACCGGCTACACGCAGAACCACAACCTCTCCTTCTCCGGTGGCTCACAGACGACGACTTATCGCGCCGCCCTGAACTACATGGACCAGCAGGGCGTGGTCATCTCGAACGGCTTCAAGCGCTATCAGGGTCGCCTGAATGCGTTCCATGATGCGCTCTCCGGAAAGCTGCGCGTCGGCGTGAACCTCATGTCGTCGCGCTCCGACAACGATTACCTGCCGTACGAGAACACGGGCGGATTCGAGGGCGGGGTGTTGGCCAACATGGCCATCTTCAACCCCACCTATCCCGTCACGGTCACCAATCCGCAGACCAAGCTGACGACGTATTTCGAGACGGGTCTCGGACGGCAGTCGACGCGTAACCCGGTGGCGCTGGCGAACCAGATTCTCGACCTGGCGCAGACGAACCGCACGCTCGGCAACGTCACGTCGAACTACAGCATCTTCTCGAACCTCTCCGCGCAGCTCAACGTGGGCATCGATCGCTCCTCCAGCGTTCGGCGCACCTACATCCCACGCGTGAGTCCGGCCGGCGAGTTTGGTGGACAGGCGCGGCAGGTTGAGCGCGACCTGACCAACACCAACCTGCAGAGTCTGCTGGTGTTCAACCCGAAGTTCTCGCAGACGCACGAGTTCGAGGTGACCGGCGGATACGAGTACAGCGAGTTCGACAACGGTGAGTTCGGCGCCGAGGGACGCGGATTCACCACCGACGCCTTCAGCTTCAACAACCTGGGCGGCGGCGCGACGTTGGTGCCCCCCTTCTCGTGGCGCGAACAGAGCAAGCTCGTGTCGTTCTTCTCTCGCGCGAACTACAGCTTCCGCAACCGCTATTTCCTGACGGGTGTGATCCGGCGTGACGGGTCGTCGCGCTTTGGTGCCGGCAACAAGTGGGCGGTGTTCCCGGCGGTGTCGGGTTCCTGGCACCTGAGTGAAGAGTCCTTCATGCGGGGCAACCCCATCTTCTCCGACCTCAGGCTTCGCGCCGGTTGGGGATTGCAGGGCAACCAGGCCGTCTCGCCGTACGCGTCGCTCATCCTCCTGGAGCCGAGCAACGGGGCACGCTATCCGTTCGGCGACAACGTGGTGACGGGGGTCGTGGCCACGCGAAATGCGAATCCCAACCTCAAGTGGGAAGAGACCTCGCAGACCAGCTTCGCGCTGGACTACGCCTTCATGCAGAACCGGTTCTCCGGTACGGTCGAGTACTACCAGAAGAACACGTCAGACCTCCTGCTCACCGTCGCGGTGCCGCAGCCGGCGCTCGTGTCCACGCGTCTCGAGAACATCGGGCGGGTGAGCAACAAGGGCTTCGAAGCGTCGCTCGATGGGCGCGTCTTTGACATGGGCCGCCTGAGCGTGTCCTCGGGACTCGTGTTGTCGGTGGAGCGCAACGAGGTGGTTGACCTCGGTGGTCGCAGCTTCATCACAACGAGCAGCGTGAGCGGGCAGGGTCAGTCCGGCCAGACCTCCCAGCGCATCATTCCCGGGCAGCCGCTTGGAACGTTCTGGGGCCCGCAATTCGTTGGTGTAAATGCCCAGGGACAGCAGTTGTTCAACAAGTACACCGTCACCCGGGACACCAAGGGCGTCGTGACGTCGCGCAAGCTGAACGGGACGACGACCGCACCGGGTGGTGACGATTACACCATCATCGGCAACGCCAATCCCGCGTACAGCGTCGGGTTGAGAAGCAATGCGGTGTGGGGCAAGTTTGACGGCAGCTTCCTCATTCGCTCGGAGCAGGGCCGTGATGTGTTCAACAACACCGCGCTGGTCTACGCAGCAAAGAGCAACGTGCTGACCAATCGCAACGTCCTCGCGTCCGCACTGAGCGACAATGTGGGCATCAACGAACCCGCCATCTATTCCTCGCGTTGGATCGAGGACGGAGCCTTCACGCGGCTCCAGAACGTGACCGTGGGCTACACGTTCAGCCTGCCGTCGTCAGTGATGGGTGGCAGCGACGCCCGGCTGTTCTTCTCGGGTGACAACCTGCTGCTCATCTCGGATTACTCCGGCTACGACCCGGAAGTGTTCGTGGACGCTGGCCTGGCGTCGCGCGGCATCGATTACCTGACCTATCCGCGGGCCCGGACGTTCACGGCCGGCGTGCGACTGCAATTCTGATGGCGTGATGCCGCCGGCCTATGGGCCGGCGGCGCACGTCCGAACTTCGAGTCTGCTTCCTCTCACCTAATCCGAGCGAATGAGGTGTATGCGGATGAATAAGATGTCCAACCCGATCCGCGCGGCGCGTTGGTGTGCGCTGCTGCTGATCCCGGTGACTCTCACGACTGTCCAGGGATGCACGGACCTGACTGAGACGCCGACCAGCGCCATCACGCCGGACAACTTCTACGGGAACACCGATGAAGTGCTGGGCGGCCTGGCGGCGGTGTACGCCGCGTTGCGCGGCACGATGTGGAACTATTACAACCAGAGTCAGGTGACCACAGACGAGAACGTGGTGCCGACGCGCGGCGGTGACTGGTACGACAACGGCCGCTGGCTGGAAATGCACCGGCAGACCTGGCAGGTGACCAGCCCGATGGGTCTGGAAGACATTTCTGGCACGTGGAATGACTTGTTCAGCGGTGTGGCCCGGGCCAATCAGGTGCTGGCGGCCATGGACAAGACGACGGTGCCCGATCAGGACGTCATCAAGGCGGAAATCCGCACGCTGCGGGCGTTTTACTACTACCTGCTCATGGACATGTTCGGCGGCGTGCCGATCGTGACCAACACTGAGGTGAAGCCCCGCGCGCAGAACACCCGCGCCGAGGTGTTCAAGTTCATTGAAGACGAGCTGAATGCGACTCGTCTCGTGCTGCCGGACAAGTGGCCTGCCACGGCGTATGGCCGCATGACCAAGGGCGCGGCCAACGCGATTCTAGCCAGCATCTATGTCAATGCACAGGTCTTCACCGGGACGGTCACTGCGACCGGCCTGACGAAGGGCACGGCGCGCTGGCAGGATGCGGTTACCGCCGCGGATCGGGTTATCAACTCCGGCACCTACGCGCTGGCCGCCGACTGGCGCACCAACTTCGCCTCGACCAATCGGAACTCACCCGAGAACGTGATGGTGATCCGCCACGTGGCGCAGGACGGACTGGGGCTGACCATCATCATGCGCGGTTCCCATTACAACCAGAACCCCAGCGGCTGGAACGGCTTCGCCACCCTGCCGGAGACGTACCTCGCGTTCGATGCGGCCGATGCTCGCCGGACGGTGTTCCAGATCGGGCCGCAATTCGACCTGGATACCGGCCTGCCGCTCAAGGATCGTGCTGGCAATCCGCTAGTCTTCACCCTCGACATCAAGGACGTCACGCAGGCCGCCGAGAACGAGGGGCCGCGCATCTACAAGTTCACGAGGGACCCGGCCCGCGTGGGCGGGGACAACGGCAACGACTTCCCGTTCTTCCGCCTCGCCGAGATGTATCTCATCAAGGCCGAAGCGCTGAACGAGCTGGGCCAGACCGCCACGGCCATCGCCCAGATCAACATCGTGCGGGCGCGGGCGTTCAGCCCCCAGAAGCCCCTCGTGGCCTCGCAGTTCTCCCAGGGCACGCTGCGGGACCAGGTCCTCAAGGAGCGGCTGTTTGAGCTGGTGGGCGAGGCCAAGCGCCGTCAGGATCTCATCAGATATGGTAAGTTTACTGACGCATTCTCGTACAAGCTCAAGACGGCGGACTTCCGCATCCTGATGCCGATTCCGCAGTCCCAGATCGAGACGAACCCACTGCTCAAGCAGAACGCCGGGTACTAACGGCAGGGCAGTCAGCGTGGCCGTACTCCATAGCCTGCTCTCGTCTCGGGAGCAGGCTATGGCGCACTTAGGGGCTCGCGTGTTCAGTTCTTTAAGGAGGCACTCATCGCACAAATGTTGTCTACCCACATCTCAAGTATTGGCGGGGCTAGCTAATGGTACGGGGCGATTGGCGATTGTTGCCACTCAGCGGACTCATCCTTTTTGCAGCGTGTTCGGGGGATTCCCGGTCTGGTAACGACCGCGAGGGCCCACCGCCGCCAGTCGGAGACACGCTCTTCACCTCGATGCCCGCGTCGTATACGGGCGTGTTATTCGAGAACAAGCTCGTGGAGACGCGCGAGTTCAACGTCTTTACCTACCGGAATTTCTACAACGGTGGGGGCGTGGCCGTCGGAGACCTCACGGGCGACGGTCTGCCGGAAATCGTGCTCACCGCGAACCAGACGGGGCCGCGGGTTTATTTGAACGAGGGCAAGTTCCGCTTCCGGGACATCACGGACGACGCGGGACTGCGCCAGAAATGGGCCGTCTGGACCACCGGGGTCACCATGGCGGACGTGAATGGCGATGGTCGGCTGGACATCTATATCGTCCGCGCCGGGCCCGGGGGTCCGGCGACGCGCACGAACGCGCTGTGGATCAACCAGGGCGTGGACGCGGACGGGGTCCCGCGGTTCGTCGATCAGGCCAAGGAGTACGGGCTGGCCGACGAGGGTTATGGCATGCACTCGGCGTTCCTGGACTACGACCGCGACGGTGATCTCGACCTGTACATCATCAACAACTCGCCCACGCCGGTGAGCAGCTTTGGCGTGCGCAACACGCGCGAGATGCGGGATCCCAACGGCGGCCACAAGCTGTACCGGAATGATGGCGAGCGCTTTCGCGACGTGAGCGCCCTGGCGGGCATCTACGGAGCGGAGATCGGCTTCGGCCTCGGGCTGGGCGTGAGTGACGTGAATCGGGATGGCTGGCCGGACATCTACGTGGCCAACGACTTTCACGAGCGGGACTATCTCTACCTCAATCGCGGAGACGGCACCTTCGCAGAGACACTGACCGAGGCGATGCCCTCCATCAGCTACTTCTCGATGGGGATGGATATCGCGGATGTGGACGGGGATGGCCTTCCCGACATCTATACAACCGACATGCTGCCGGAGGACGAGTACCGGTTGCGCACCATGGCGTCCTTCGAGGGATGGGACACCTATCAGGCGAAGGTGCGGGACGGGTATCACTACCAGTTCATGCGCAACATGCTCCAGCACAACAACGGCAACGGCACCTTCAGCGACGTGGGCCAGATGGCGGGTGTCGCGCGCACGGATTGGAGCTGGAGTGCGCTCATCACCGATCTCGACCTCGATGGCCGCAAGGACATCTACGTCACCAATGGGCTCGCGCGGGATGTCACCTCCCAGGACTACGTGGCGTTCATGGCGAACAGGGAGACCATCAAGGATGTCGCGAGCGGGGGGCGGCTGGATTACATGAAGCTGCTCAATGCCATGCCCTCCACCAAGCTCCCTGACTACGCCTTCCAGAACGGGGGAAACCTCAGCTTCACCAACCAGGCGAAGGCCTGGGGTTTGTCCGCGCCAAACTTCTCGAGTGGTGCGGCATATGGGGATCTCGATGGCGACGGCGCGCTCGACCTCGTCGTGAACAACGTCAACGACGTGGCCTTCGTGTATCGCAACAATGCACGCACGGTGCGCACGGAGAATCACTACGTACAGGTGAAGCTGGAAGGAACAGGCATGAACCGCTTCGGTGTTGGCGCGCAGGTGACGCTGCGTGCGGGCGACGAGACGTTCTTTCAGGAGGCTTTTCCCTCCCGCGCCTTCCAGTCGAGCGTGGACTACCTCCTCACCTTTGGTGTGGGGGCGCGAGATTCGCTCGACTCTCTCACGGTCCTCTGGCCCGACGGGCGCCGGAGCGTACAGACCCGCATAGCGGCCAACCAGCGTGTTGTGGTCCAGCAGGCGCAGGGGGTGATGCCGGCGCCGGCCACACGACAGCCTGTGGCCACTCTCTTGCGCGACGTCACGGACACGACGGTGCTTACGTTCAGGCACCACGAGAACGAGTTCGTCGATTTCGATCGTGAGCGCCTGATTCCCAAGCTGCTGTCCACCGAGGGGCCACGCGTGGCGGCGGCCGACGTGAATGGCGACGGCCTGGACGATGTGTACATCGGCGGGGCGAAGGACCAGGCGGGACAGCTCCTGTTGCAGGAGCGCAGCGGCGCGTTCGTGCGCAGCAATCCCGGCCTGTTCGAGATTGACGAGGTGTCCGAGGACATCGGCGCTGTGTTCTTCGATGCTAATGGCGACGGGCGGCCGGACCTCTACGTCGTGAGCGGAGGGAACGAGTTCTCCGATATCGCCCCCGCACTGCAGGACCGGCTCTACCTCAACGACGGCAAGGGGAAGTTCCACAAGACCTCAGGCAACCTTCCCAACGAGAGCGTAAGTGGTTCGTCCGTGTCGGCGGTGGACTACGACGGCGACGGCGACCTCGATCTGTTCGTCGGAGGGCGCGTGGTGCCGTGGCACTACGGCATCAATCCGCAGAGCCTGCTGCTGCGGAACGATGGCGCGGGACACTTCTCCGACGTGACGGAAACGCTTGCCCCCGGGCTCTCGCACGTGGGGCTGGTGACGGACGCCTTGTGGCAGGATGTGGACGGCGACCGCAAGCCCGACCTGGTCGTGGTGGGGGAATGGATGCCGATCGTGATCTTCCATAATGCGGGGGGCGGTCGCCTGGAGCGCATGGAGGTGAAGGGGCTCGAGAAGAGCAATGGCTGGTGGAACCGCATCGTGGCCGGCGACTTCACGGGCGATGGCAAGGTGGACTTCGTCGTCGGGAACCTGGGCATCAACTCGCGCCTGCGGGCATCGGCCGCGCAGCCCGCGACCATGTATGTGAAGGATTTCGACGGCAACGGATTCGACGAGCAGATCATCGCGACGTACTCCGAGGGGCGAAGCTATCCTGTCGTGCTGCGCGATGAACTCATCAGGGCCATCCCGTCGCTCAAGGCGCGCTTCATGTCGTACGCCGACTATGCCGACAAGAGTGTGACCGAGATCTTTCCGCCCGACCAACTCGGCGATGCCACGGTGCAGACGGCGTACACGTTCGAGTCGTCGCTCGTGCGCAACAACGGCGATGGCTCGTTCACGCTCGAGCCGCTTCCTCGACAGGTGCAGATTGCCCCGGTCTATGGCATGCTCGCGCGCGACGTGGATGGAGACGGCATCACCGACCTGCTGCTGGCGGGAAACTTCGACGGCTTCGAGCCGGAGATCGGGCGCATGAGCGCGAGCTACGGGCTCCTCCTGCGCGGCGACCGCAAAGGCGGCTTCGCCCCAGTGAGTGTGGTGGAAAGCGGATTCTTCGTGCGCGGCCAGGCGCGGGACATCGTGCGCGTGCGTACCCGGGATGGTGACCGGTACATCGTGGCACGCAACAACGACCGCCCCCTCGTGTTCCGGTCCAGCAGTTCTCGCCGATGAACCCTCTCCTGAAGGCGCCGGCCGTGCTGGCACTCGCCGTCGCGCTGGTAGGATGCGCCGGCGGAGCCGGACGTGGCGCGACGCCAGCTAGCGACGCTGACGCCTTGCACAGCGCGGCAGAGCAGCTCACGAGCGTCATCGTCTACGACATCTTCAGCCCGCCTCAGGCGAGCCGGGTGTATGCGTACGCCAGCATTGCCGCGTATGAGGTGCTGCGGCAGGGCGATACGGCGTATCGCTCGCTGGCTGGACAGGTACGAGGGCTGGCGCCCGTGCCGGCGCCCCCATCGGCAGAGCCGGTCTCGTTGCCGCTCGCGGGGGTGCACGCGTTCATGACGGTCGGGCGCGCGCTGACCTTCTCCCAGTCTCGCATGGACACGCTACGCAATGAGCTGGACGCGCGCTTTCGGCAAGCGGGGGTCACCGGAGCCGAGTACGACCGATCGATCGAATACGGCGAGCGAGTGGCCCAGCACATCCTGCAGTGGTCCAACCAGGACAACTATCGCGCGTCACGCAGCATGCCGAAGTTCAGCGTGACGCGCGAGGCGGGGCGCTGGATTCCCACCCCGCCAGCGTACATGGATGCGGTCGAGCCCAACTGGGGCTCGCTGCGTCCGTTTGTGCTGGACTCGGCGAGCCAGTTCCAGCTGCCGGCGCCGGTGCCGTTCGATTCCACGAAAGGCAGTGCGTTCTATCGGCAGACGCAGGAGGTCTACGATACCGGGAGGGGCCTCACGGAGGAGCAGCGATTGATCGCGGCGTTCTGGGACTGCAATCCGTACGTGATGCACGTGCAGGGCCACACGATGTTCGCCACGAAGAAAATCACGCCGGGCGGACACTGGATGGGTATCGCGCGCATCGCGGCGCGGAAGTCGGGCGCCGACATCACGCGCGCGGCGGAGATCTATGCGCGCCTCGGCATCGCCCTGTCGGACGGCTTCCTGAGCGCATGGGCGGAGAAGTATCGCACCAACGTCGTGCGCCCGGAGACCGTGGTGAATCGCTGGCTGGACCCGAAGTGGGAGCCGCTGCTGCAGACGCCGCCCTTTCCCGAGTATCCGAGCGCGCACAGCGTGATCTCGACGGCAGCATCGGCGGTGCTCTCGGCGGAGTATGGCGAGCAGTTCGCCTTCGTCGATTCGACGGAGATTGAATTCGGGCTTCCCTCCCGCGAGTTCAAGTCGTTCGCAGCTGCGGCAAAGGAAGCCGCAATCAGCCGCCTGTATGGTGGCATCCACTTCCGGGGTGCGATCGAGCAGGGCGAGGTGCAGGGGCGGCAGGTGGGCGCCCTGGTGCTGCAGCGCATCCATACACGCGGCAGGACGACGGTCGCGGGTGCGAATCGGTCGGGACGCGGGTCGGTCGGTTCGGCGAACCCCGCCGCAGAGGCCAGTGTCTCACCGGGGGGATTCTGAAGGGGCTGCACGCATGCGATTCGGCCTGCAACCTGACATGACCGACACATCGGTCGTCAGGGGCCCGGTCGCGTGATTCCGCAGCGTGTGATTGCGCAGCGTTTGCGCCTGGCGAGCACGCTGCTGCTGCTCGCCTGCTCGCGCCCCGATGCCGCCGCGCCCGCGCTCTTTGAATCGCTCTCGCCCGAGTCCACCGGTATCACGTTCGTCAACGAACTCCCGGAGCGACCCGAGTTCAATATCCTGAACTACCTCTACTACTTCAACGGTGGTGGGGTAGCGGTGGGCGACGTGAACAACGACGGGCTGCCCGACCTCTACTTCTCGTCCAACCTTGGCTCCAACCGGCTCTACCTGAACAAGGGGAGCTATCGATTCGAGGATGTGACGGAGCAGGCGGGAGTGGCGGGTCCCGAGGGGTGGAAGACGGGCGTGACGATGGCCGACGTGAATGGCGATGGATGGGTCGACATCTACGTGTCGGCGGTGAGCTACCTCGCGATGCAGGGCCGCAACGTCCTCTACGTCAACAAGGGCGACGGTAGCTTCACCGACCGAACCAAGGCGTTCGGCCTCGAGCATGTTGGCTACTCCACCCAGGCCGCGTTCTTCGATTATGACGGGGACGGCGACCTGGACATGTACCTGCTCAATCACTCCACGCACACCGAGCGGGGCATCGACGCGCTGCAGCGCGGCGTCCTGCATTCGCCCGCTGCCGATGTGCTGTTCCGAAATGATGGCGGTCGGTTCGTGGATGTGAGCGACGCGGCCGGCGTGCGCGACGGCGTGGGGGGATTCGGGCTGGGTGTCGTCGTGAGTGACCTGAATGCGGATGGCTGCCCCGACATCTACGTCGCCAACGACTTCCAGGAAGACGACTTCCTCTATGTCAACAACTGCGACGGCACGTTCAAGGAGTCGCTGGCTACCGCCACCGCCCACACGAGCCGCTTCTCCATGGGCGTGGATGCGGCCGACTTCAACAATGACGGCCGCCCCGACGTCTTCGTGGCCGACATGCTGCCGGAGCGCGAAGAGATCCTCAAGACCTCGGCCAGCAGCGAGGGGTTCAACCTGTTCGACCTGCGATTGCGGGCCGGCTATCAGCCCCAGTACCCGCGCAACACGTTGCAGCTGAACCGCGGTGGGCTCAAGTTCAGCGAGATCGGCTATCTCGCCGGCGTCTTCGCCACCGACTGGAGCTGGGCGCCGCTGTTCGCCGACCTGGATAACGACGGACGGAAGGACCTCTTCATCACCAGCGGCATCTTCCGCCGTCCGAATGACCTGGACTACATCAACTATATCGGGAACGAAGCGGTGCAGGCGGCGCTGGCGGACACCACGAAGGACCACAGCGCGGTGTTCAAGCGCATGCCGCAGATTCCCGTCGCGAACCACGCCTATCGCAACGATGGCGACCTCCGATTCACCGACATGGCCGCCGCGTGGGGCCTGGGGCGCCCCGGCTTTTCAAATGGCGCCGCGTACGTGGACCTGAACAACAGCGGCTCGCTTGACCTCGTCGTGAATACCCTCGGCGCGCCCGCGGCGATTTATCGGAACCGCGCGCGCGAGGTGAACGGGCACGGCTATCTCGCCGTGCAGCTGCGCGGTGCGGGGGGCAATACGGCGGGATTCGGCGCGAAGGTGATGGTCGTGGCCGGCGACACGCGCCAGTTGCTCGAGCAGATGCCCACGCGGGGATTCCAGTCGTCGGTGGATCCGACGCTGCACTTCGGTGTCGGCACGCTGAAGGTGCTGGACTCCGTGACGGTGGTGTGGCCCGATCGCCGTTTTCAGGTGCTGACGCAGGTGGCGGTCAACCGTACGCTTACGCTGTCGCAGGACAGCGCCTCCGGCCGCTACGTCGAAGGATCGCCTCCCGGTGGACCCCAGCGTTTCACGGATGTCACGACGGCGCTGGGTGTGAACGTGCGCCACGAGGAGAACGACTTCCTCGACTACAACCGTGAGCCGCTCATGCCGCACCTGCTCTCCACCGAGGGCCCGGCCCTCGCAGTGGGAGACATGAACGGCGACGGACTCGACGACCTGTTCGTGGGAGGCGCCAAGTGGCAGCCGGGACACCTGCTGTTCCAGCGGCGCAATGGCACCTTCGCGATGGCGCGCAGCGCGGCACTCACAGCCGACAGCCTGGCGGAGGACGTGGACGCCGCGCTGTTCGACGCCGATGGCGACGGGGACCTCGATCTCTACGTGGTGAGCGCGGGGAACGAGTTCTGGGGGAACGCCGAGGCGTTGCGGGACCGGCTCTATCTCAACGACGGGCGTGGCGGGTTCAGCCGCTCGGCGGAGGGGCTGCCAGCGCTGTTCGACAACGGGTCGTGCGTCGTGCCGGCGGACTTCGACGGTGACGGCGATCTCGACCTGTTTGTGGGGAGCAGGGTGGTCGCGCGGGAGTACGGCCGCATTCCGCCGAGTCACCTGCTGAGGAACGATGGCACGGGGCGATTCACCGACGTGACGCAGGAGGTGGCGCCGGAGCTGCTGCAGGCAGGCATGGTGTCGTCCGCTGTGTGGACAGATGTCGATGGCGATGGCGTCCTCGACCTGGTGGTGGCCGGGGAGTGGATGCCCGTGCGGGTATACCGGCAGCATAATGGCCGCTTTGAGGATGCGACGTCGACGAGCGGGCTCGCGAAGAGCGATGGATGGTGGAACAGCGTGGTCGCGGCCGACGTCAATCGCGACGGGCGCCCCGATCTCATCCTCGGCAACCTCGGCCTCAACTCGTACCTGCGCGCGGGCGCGGCGGAGCCGGCCCGCCTCTACGCGCATGACTTCGGCAATACAGGCGCGCTGAAGCAGGTGCTCACCTTCTACCGGCATGGCGTCAGCTATCCGCTCGTGGGCCGGGACGAGCTTGTCCGCCTGATTCCCGCGCTGCGCGGCAGCTATCCCTCGTATAGGGCGTTCGGAGCGAGCCGCATCGAGGACATCTTCTCCGCCGACGAGCTGGCCGCGGCGTCGCTGCTGGAGGCACGCACGTTCGCGAGTGCGGTCGCCCTCAACCGAGGGGGAGGGATCCTGGCGCTGCATCCGCTCCCAGTGGAGGCGCAATTCGCGCCCGTCCGAGCCAGCCTCGCCGACGATCTGGATGGTGACGGCGTTGTCGACCTCCTGCTGGCGGGGAACTTCAATGGAGTTCCGCCCGTGCTCGGTCGGTACGACGCCAGCTATGGCAGCTTCCTGCGAGGGCTGGGCGACGGCCGCTTCGACCCCGTGGACATGGCGCGCAGCGGGCTGC
Organism: Gemmatimonadaceae bacterium; assembly: GCA_039927015.1. Lineage (GTDB taxonomy): Bacteria > Gemmatimonadota > Gemmatimonadetes > Gemmatimonadales > Gemmatimonadaceae > SCN-70-22. The sequence continues at coordinate 33,509 of JBDSVW010000015.1, forward strand.
TCATCCAAGGGGAAGTGAGAAACATGAAGATCGTGCGAGGCCCAAACGGGGGGAAACTGATAGCGGTGGCGCGGAACGGCGCCACGCTCCAGCTTCTCCGGGTCAATCGATGATGCGGAATCGCCGCGAGTTGGCCTCGCGCGGCAGATGAGCGCCGCAGGTGTTAGGAAACGCTGCTGAATTGCACCCCATAGCTGCACTGACAAACACACGATTGCTGACAGAGGATGCCATGCCTGTGACGCAGGTGACGTTTCTGGATTACACCGTGATGGCGATCTACTTCGCTGCGGTGCTGGGAATTGGCTGGGCGTTGCGGCGCCGCATGCGGACGTCCACCGACTTCCTCGTGTCGGGCCGGTCGCTACCCCCGTGGGTGACGGGACTCGCGTTCCTGTCGGCGAACCTGGGCGCGCAGGAAGTGATCGGCATGGGCGCCTCGGGAGCCAAGTACGGCATTGCGACCAGCCACTTCTACTGGATCGGGGCGATTCCGGCGATGGTATTCGTGGGCATCTTCATGATGCCGTTCTACTACGGGTCGCGCGCCCGCTCGGTGCCCGAGTACCTCAAGCTGCGTTTCGACGAGAAGACGCGCACGCTGAACGCGCTGTCGTTCGCGGCCATGACGATCTTCTCGTCAGGCATCTCGATGTACGCCATGGGCAAGCTGCTCAACCTGCTGCTCGGCTGGGACTTCGACACCAGCGTGCTCATCTCGGCGGGCATCGTGCTCGCGTACGTGCTAGCGGGCGGGCTCACCAGCGCGATCTACAACGAGGTGTTGCAGTTCTTCATGATTGTATTCGGCTTCGCGCCGCTGGTGTGGATCGGGCTACGATCGGTGGGCGGGTGGGGAGGATTGACCGCGAAGCTCGCCGAGGTCGCCGTGGACAAGGGACTGCCGGCGGGGGCCTACACGCACGCCTGGCAGGGTATGGGGAGCGCCGCGACGAATCCGATCGGGGTGGAATGGTTCGGGCTCGTGATGGGACTCGGCTTCGTGTTGTCGTTCGGTTACTGGTGCACCGACTTCCTCGTGGTGCAGCGGGCCATGGCCGCCGACTCCATGACCGCCGCGCGCCGCACGCCGCTGATTGCCGCGGTGCCCAAGATGCTCTTCCCCTTCCTGGTGATCCTGCCCGGCATGATTGCGCTCGTGCTGACAGAGGGGAGCGGCTTGGGGCAGGGCATCATCCCGCCCAAGTTTGCTGCTGACGGAGCGCCGCTGCTCGACGCCGCGGGGCGGATGATCATGGACTACGATCTCGCGACCCCCATGATGCTCGTGAAGCTCTTCCCCAGCGGCATGCTGGGCCTCGGCCTCACCGCGCTCATCGCGTCGTTCATGTCGGGGATGGCGGGAAATGTCACCGCGTTCAATACCGTCTGGACGTACGATATCTACCAGACGCATGTGCGGCCCGGGGCGTCGGACGACCACTACCTCTGGATGGGACGGGCGGCGACCGTGGGCGGTATTGCACTCTCCGTGGCCGCCGCATATGTGGCGACGGCGTTCAACAACATCATGGACCTGTTGCAGCTGATATTCGCCTTCGTGAACGCGCCGCTGTTCGCCACCTTCGCGCTGGGAATGTTCTGGCGACGCAGCACCGGCCACGGCGCATTCGCGGGACTCGTGTCGGGCATCGGCGCGGCGGCGTTGCACCACGGGTTCACGCTGGCCACCGGCTCGGTGCCCGGTGTGAAGGGCGGGTTCTTCGGCCTGCTGCACACCTATCCGAGCGAGCTGGCGCAGACCTTCTGGACCGCCATCTACGCCTTCACCACGTGCTTCGTCGTGACCATCGCGCTCAGTCTCGTCACCCGGCCGCGTCCTGACAGTGAACTGCGTGGTCTCGTGTATTCGCTCACTCCCCGTCCCACCGACGAGGTGTCGCACTGGTATGAGCGTCCAGCCGTGCTGGCCATCATCGTGCTGGCCCTGACGGCGCTGCTCAACGTCATCTTCTTCTGACCCCGTCCGGAGATATCACATGAGCGAATCGGGAGGCCTGGACCTGCGCTATCCCATCGGCGGGCTCTTTCTCATCATCGGCGCCATCCTGACCGTGTATGGCATCATGACCGCCGGCAACACCGAGATGTATGTGCGTGCGACCGCCGTGAACATCAACCTCTGGTGGGGGATGATCATGATCGTCTTCGGGGGGGTGATGTGGACGCTCGCGGTGCGCGGCGGGCGGGGGGCGACGATACCCAGGCCGTCCAGCGGGGGCGGGGACGGTGATTGATCGAACGGGCACCGCCCGGTACAGGGCCGCAGTTCGGCCGCTCGGGCGTTCGTGACAGCAAGGGGGTCGTGGGCATGACGCCTCCCGGATCTCCCGTGCGCTGCTGGGCTCCACGGTGGAGCACGGGCGTCGCGTTTTTCGCCGCGGCCTGCCTCGCTTCTGCGCCGCCAACCCCGTCCCCAGCGCCCGGCGTCTCCGGCGGCGCGGCGCGCTACGATCCGGCCCACGACCTGGGGCCGCTCTTTCACGACGTGCAGCTGGCGCGAGTCTTCGCCGACTCCAAGACGCTGGTGGACGCCCGGCCCCGCCAGGCGCCGCGCGAAGTGGCAAGCCTGTACGAGACGGCGCGAGGAGTTCCCGGCTTCGTGCTCAGCACATTCGTGGCGGAGCACTTCGAGCTTCCCCCGACCCCTGGTGGGGAGGCGCGCGCCGACTCGTCCCGGTCGATGGAGGAGCACGTGCGCGCACTGTGGCCGTCGCTCACCCGCGCGGCCGATGCGCCCGATGCCCGCTCGTCGCTCATTCCGCTGCCAAAGCCCTACGTCGTGCCCGGCGGTCGCTTTCGCGAGGTGTACTACTGGGATTCCTACTTCACCATGCTCGGGCTGGTGCAGTCGGGCCGCACCGACCTCGTCGCCAACATGCTCGACAACTTCGCGCATCTCATCGTGACCGTGGGGCACGTGCCTAACGGGAACAGGACGTATTATCTCAGCCGCAGCCAGCCCCCGTACTTCGCCGCCATGGTAGGACTCTACGCGCAGGCGGTGGATACCGCGCAGGCGCTGCGGTACCTCGACGCCATGGAGCGGGAGCATGCGTTCTGGATGGAGGGCGCGGAGCGCCTGCGTCCCGCCAGCGCGCACCGCCGGGTTGTGACGATGCCCGATGGTGCGGTGCTCAACCGCTACTGGGACGATCGCGCCGAGCCGCGGCCGGAATCGTACCGGGAGGACTACACACTCGCGCAGCGGCTGCCTGAGGCGCAGCGCGAGGCGTTCTATCGCAGCGTGCGCGCGTCCGCCGAGAGTGGATGGGATTTTTCCAGCCGGTGGATGCGCGATACGACCAGCCTGCTGAGCCTCGAGACGACCGCGCTCGTGCCCGTTGACCTCAACAGCCTGCTGTATCATCAGGAGCGAACGATTGCGGCGTTCCGGTCGTATCGTGCGCGATCGGGCGGCGCGATGACGGACGATTCCACGGTAGCGGCACGGTACGCCGCGGCCGCCGCTGCGCGCCGTCGCACGCTGCTGGCGTACAGCTTCGATGCGGAGCGGGGATTCTTCTTCGATGTGCGCTGGCGC
>JBDSVW010000016.1:0-4325 GCA_039927015.1 Gemmatimonadaceae bacterium
CGCACCGGCACCACGAGTGACAAACCATGACGTGCTGCTCCGCATCGTGCGCGACGCACCTCCCGCGGCCCCCCCGGCCCTCCCGGCCCCCATGTCTACTCCCGCCCTGCGGCAGCTCGATCTCCCCGAGCGCGCCGAGGTGCGCACCGTGGAAGGAATCCCGCGCGCCATCCGCTGGCGGGGCCGCGTGATCCAGGTGGCGCGGGCCATCGGCCCCGAACGGCTGGGCGGCGAGTGGTGGGATGCGCGCTACCTGCGCGACTACTGGCGCTGCGAGGACCCCGAAGGCGCCGACGACGTGGTGCTCTACCGCGACTACACCACCCCCGGCGTGGACGCCTGGTACGTCCACGGCTGGTACGACTGACCATGCGGCGGGCGACCCATGGCTGAGAAGGGGGTGGAGTACGTGGAGCTGCACTGCCACTCGGTGTTCTCCCTGCTGGACGGGGCCTCCGAGCCGGAGGCGCTGCTCGCGCGGGCGAAATCGTTAGGCATGCCGGCGCTGGCGCTCACCGATCACGACGACCTGGGAGGCGCGGTGCGCTTCGCCGAGGGCGCGCGCGAGGCGGAGATCGGGGGGATCATCGGCTGTGAGCTCACGGTGGGCGTGGACGACCGGGCCACGCACCTGGTGCTGCTGGCGGAAACACGGGAAGGCTACGGCAACATCGCCACCCTCATCACACGCGGCCGGATGGACAGCCCTCGCGGCAGCCCGCAGGTCTCGCTCGACACCCTGGCCCAGTACACCACGGGCATCTTTGCCCTCACGGGCTGCCCGCGCGGCTGGGTGCCCTCGCGCATCGCGGCGGGCGACGTGGACGGCGCCTGCGAAGCGGCGGCGACGCTCCTCGACATGTTCGAGGGACGCCTGGCGATCGAGGTATGGGATCACCACCTCCCGGAGGAACGGGAGATCGTACGGCACCTCATCCCCATCGCCCGCGCGTTAGGCATCCCGTGGGTGGTGACGAACGACGTGCACTACGCCCTGCCCACGGGACGCGTGGTGCATGATGTGCTGTCGTCGCTGCGGCACGAACGCACGCTGGACGAGATGGGCCGGCGGCTGCGTCCCAACGGCGAATGGTACCTCAAGAGCGGGACACAGATGCGGCGCCGGTGGAAGGCCGACGAGGCGGGCCTGCGCGCCAGCGTCGCGATCGCCGAGCGGTGCGCCTTCCGGCTCGAGCACCTGCGGCCCACCCTCCCGGTCTTCCCCCTCCCCCCCGGCGTCTCGGCGGACGAGTACCTCGCGCGACTCGTGGAACAGGGCGCGATGGAACGCTGGGGCGGCGTGAACGGGCGCACGAGCATGGGCGCCATGCAGGGCGACGAGCGTTCCCGCCCGCGCCGCTCGTCAGGCGGCCGGCGGGAGATCAACTCGCTCGACGACCTCCCCCCCACCTATGCGCGCCAGGTCACGCGGGAACTCGAGATCATCGGCCGCCTGGGACTGGCGGGATACTTCCTCATCGTCTGGGACATCGTGCGCTTCGCGCGCCGCGAGGGCGTGCTCTGCCAGGGACGCGGCTCGGCCGCCAACTCCGCGGTCTGTTACTGCCTCGGCATCACGGCCATCGATCCCATCCGACTCGAACTGCTCTTCGAACGATTCCTGAGCGATGAACGGCAGGAAGCGCCGGACATCGACCTCGACTTCGCCCATCGCGACCGGGAGAAGGTGCTGCAGTACGTCTATGAACGCTATGGACGCGAGCACGCGGCGATGGTCTGCGAGCAGATCACCTACCGCGGACGCTCGGCGGTGCGCGATGCAGCGCGCGTTTTGGGCTTCTCGCCCCAGCAGGGCGATGTGCTGAGTGCCCTCAGCGACCGCTTCTCGGCCAAGTCCACGGCGGACGCGCTGCGTGTGGGCACCTCGCCGGCCGAGATGCTGGGCCGCGACTACGACCTCGATCCGCAGAGCGACCGGCCCGGCATCCCCGACGATCCCCGCAAGAAGCGCGATGAGTGGAGCGCGGAGCGCCTGCTGGCCGAGCGGGCGGGCCAGGGCATGGTGCACGGCACCGAGCTCACCACCCGCATGCGCGAGGAGAAGGAAGCGGCACGCCGCAGCGCCAAGGGCTATGAGCCGTATGGCAACGCCAACGGGCAGGTCACGGCACAGCAGAATGTGCGCAACCAGGAGATCATGAGCCGGCTCGGGAAGGGGGATGGCGGGACGCATCCTTCCGCGCGCGTCGCGGAAGCTGAGGCGCGACGGCAACGACCGGCGGATACCACGCCGCGGGAGGAAGGACGCCAAGGCCCCGCCGACACGCCTTCCCATGGAGATCCACATGCGGCCGCGACGCACGAGGAGCGCCGCAATCCCACCACGGCCCTGCGCGCAAGGCCGGACACCGAGGCCGACACCATCCTGGCCCGCGCCGGGCTCGATCCCACGGACCGTCGCGTGCTCGTGCTGCCCGACATCGTGGAAGGGCTGCACCAGGTGCCGCGCCACCGCTCGATCCACGTGGGCGGCTTCGTGCTGACGGCGGAACCGCTGTGCACCGTGGTGCCCATCGAACCGGCGTCGATGCCGGGACGCACGGTGATCCAGTGGGAGCGCGACGACCTGGAGCCGGTGGGGCTGGTCAAGATCGACTTGTTAGGCCTGGGCATGCTGACCGTGCTGCAGGACTGCCTCAAGTACATCCGCGCCACCCGCGGCGTCACGCTCGACCTTGGGCAGCTCGACATGACGGACCAGGCGGTGTACGACGACCTCTGCGCCGCCGACACCATCGGCGTCTTCCAGGTGGAGAGCCGGGCCCAGATGAACACGCTGCCGCGCCTCAAGCCGCGCTGCTTCTACGACCTGGTGGTCGAGGTCGCCCTCATCCGGCCCGGCCCCATCCAGGGCGAGATGGTGCATCCCTACCTGCGCCGGCGCTCGGGCGAGGAGGAGGTGACCTATCCCCATCCGTCCGTCGCGCCCATCCTCGCCCGCACGTTAGGCATTCCCCTCTTCCAGGAGCAGGGCATGCAGGTGGCGATTGCCGCGGCGGGCTTCACGCCGGGCGAAGCCGATCACCTGCGGCGCGCGATGGGCCACAAGCGCTCGCGCGAACGGATGGCGGCCATCTGCGAGAAGCTCATCACCGGCATGGCGAACAACGGCATTCCCGAGGATGTCGCGCGCCGCATCTACAACCAGATCAACGCCTTCGCGGACTACGGCTTTCCCGAATCCCACTCGGCCAGCTTCGCCCTCATCGTGTATGCGTCGGCCTACCTGCGGCACTACTACGCCCCCGAGTTCACGGCAGCCATCCTCAACGCGCAGCCGATGGGGTTCTACTCCGTGGGCACGCTGATCGAGGACGCCAAGCGGCACGGGGTGGAGGTGCGGAGTGTCGACCTCACATGCTCGGCGTGGGACCATGCGCTGGAGATGCCTAACGGTGACGTGGTGGTGCCCAGCGACGGCGTGGTGCAGGTGCGCCGTGGAGCGAACACGACGGCTGGTCTTCCCACGTCCTCACCCACGACCTCACCCACAACCTCACCCACAACCCGGGAAGCCCCGGTGCCCTCCCGCATCAAGGGGGTCGCGCACACCGCGGGCTCCGCGCCGCCGGCCCCCGCAGTCCGTCTCGGGTTGCGCCTGGTGCGCGGACTGGGTGCTGCCGCGCGCGAGAAGCTCGAGGCGGCGCTGCGGGAGGGGCCCTTCCACGACATTCCCGATGTCGTGCAGCGCGCGGGGCTCGACCAGCGCTCGCTGCGCGCCCTCGCCGAGGCGGGGGCGTTCGACGCCATGGTCGGCGACGTGCCCGTGCAGGAGCGCCGCCGGGTGGCCCTCTGGCGGGTGCTGGAAGCGGTGCGTGGCGATGCCGGCCCCCTCGCCCCGTCGCGGCCGCGGCCGGAGCGACCTCCCCTGCCCGCCATGTCGCGGCTCGAGACGACCGACGCGGATTACCGCCTGACCGGTCTCTCCCTCAACGGTCATCCCATGCGCCACCTCCGCCCCATGCTCGCCCCCAACGCCGTCCGCACCGCCCGGGAGTTGCAGCTGAAGGGCCGAGACGGGGAACGTGTGGCCCATGCCGGGCTCGTCATCTGCCGCCAGCGTCCGGGCACCGCCAAGGGGTTCGTCTTTCTCTCGCTGGAGGACGAGACCGGCATCCTCAACGTCGTGGTCACCCCCAAGCGATTCGAGCGACAGGCGCTCATGATCTCCACCACTCCCCTGCTGCTCATCCGCGGCATCCTGCAGGTGGAGCAGGGCGTGGTGAACCTCAAGGCGGAGCAGTTCCGGGCGCTGCGCGCGGATGCGGGCGAGGCGTGGGCCAAGGGACACGACTTCCACTGAG
>JBDSVW010000017.1:0-14089 GCA_039927015.1 Gemmatimonadaceae bacterium
CGTTCGCCGAGGTGACGACGAAGCTCGGCAACGTGATGATCATGGGCCATGGCAGCCGTGGTCCGAATCCCGAGAACGTGGGCCTGATGTCGTTCGGGGTGCAGTTCGCCGAGGTGGAGGTGGACGTCGGCACGGGCGTGGTGCGGGTGATCCGCATCGTCGCCGCGCACGATGCCGGGCGCATCATCAATCCCCTGCTCGCCGAGAGCCAGCTGGAAGGCGGGATCCTGCAGGGGCTCGGCTACGCCCTGTTTGAGGAGCGGCATCTCGACCACGCCTCGGGACGCACGGTGAACACCTCCATGCACGACTACAAGATTCCCACGATGGCCGACGTGCCTGTGATTGAGGCGTTCTGCGTGGCGGGCAGCGACACGCGGGCGAACCATGTGGGGGCCCGGGGGCTGGCCGAACCGCCCATCATTCCCACCGCGCCCGCCATCGCCAACGCGGTGGCCGATGCGTTAGGCGTCGAACTGTCCGAGATCCCGCTCACGCCGTGGCGGGTGCTGGCGGCGATCGCGGACGCGTAGCGCAGGCCAGCGCCGACTCAGGCCTTCCAGGGGGGCGACTTGCGTCCCTTCTCCCACAATTCCGGGTTGTGCCGGTAGAGCGTCACCTTGCGGCCGATGGCCTGGATAACGTCCGCGCCCAGCGCCAGCGCCATCTCGCCCGCGAACACCTTGGGCTTGGCCTCCAGTGTGCGCGACAGCGCGACCTTCACCAGTTCGTGCGTGCGCAGCGCATCGTTCAGCGCCTCCTGCACCGTGTCGGTCAGGCCCTGGTGCCCGATGTGGATCATCGGGTCGAGATGGTGTGCTTCGGCGCGCAGTTCCGCGCGTTCCTTTCCTTTCATTGTGACCGGGCCCGTCCCGCCCTGGCAAGGTAATCCCGCGGGTTGAGCGGTTCGCCGTCCCACCAGCGCCCGTTTCCGCGGTACACAAGCAATTGGAAGTGGAGATGCGGGGCGTTCGGTGGTGCGTTCCCCGTCGTACCAACGTAGCCGATCACGTCCCCCGCTTGCACCGCCTGCCCCTCATGCAGCCCCTCGGCGTAGCGGTCGAGGTGGGCGTAGTAGTACACGAAGCGTTCCGCGGCGTCGAGCGTGTAGATCGTGAGCCCGCCGAGGGCGTTCGATCGCACCTTCCACACCGTCCCGGCGTCGGCGCTAAGCACCGGCGTTCCCCGCGGGGCCATGATGTCGAGCGCCGAGTGGATGCGCTGTCCGCGCGGCGCGGCAAAGGTATCCGACACTCGTGCCGGGGAGATGCCGTCCACCGGCACCATGAGCTGCTTCGCGCGCAGGAGTGTCGCCAGGTCGGCGGTCGGGACACCCGCCGTCGCCGGATTGGCGGGTGCCGGGAGTTCCATCGGATCGGGCGCCGGGTCCATCGGGCCGGGGAGGGGACGAAGCCCGGGCGAACATGCGGCCAGCAGCGTCGCGCACAGCAGCATGAGTCGCCGCCTCGACGGGGGCCGCGCCGGCGTCTGTCGTCGCGGCGCGTGGCCGTCGCTCACGATGCAGCGGCTTGGCGCTTGATCAGGGTACGTCGCGAACTCACCTGTCTCATTCATTAGGCATCGATTCGTCCCCGTCACCGGACATACCGCCCGGGTCGCAACGTGATTCTCAGGGTGGAGTGCCTTCGTGGCGACCGCGGCATGATTTATCCACTGCAAGGCTTGCGCGTAATGCCTTGAGCACCGCAAGCCTTTCTCACCACATGCCTCGTCAACGGGAGGCCTCATGATCCTTCATCGTGCATGGACCCGCATTCGAATCATCCCCTTCGTCGCCGTGTTCCTGCTTGCTTCCGGGTGCTCCGACGCGTTCGGCCCTTCCGGACAGTATGGAGCGGAGCAGCGTGAGTTGTCGCGCGCTCAGCGCATCTGGATCTCGAATGACATTCGCGACTACGAATATGTGCTGCGCCACCAGTGCTTCTGCGCCATGGGCGGCGTGAACGTGCGGGTGACCGTTTTGCGTGACGTCGTCGTCGCGCGCGAGGTGGAAGCCACCGGTGCCCCCATTCCCCCCTCGATGTCCAGCGCCTACCCCACCATCGACGGACTCTTCGCCTTCGTGCAGGATGCCATCGACCACCGGGCCTATCGTCTCAGCGCGCAGTACGACGACGGGTACGGCTTCCCGACCGACATCTACGTGGACTACAACCGGAATACCGCCGACGAGGAGCAGGGATACACGCTGGTGCGATTCCGCTCCCTACGTTAGGCACGGTTCGCCGGCGCGCGCAAGTCACAGCTGCGCGCCGGCTCCCTTCCATCGCCTAACGGGACCTCAGCGCTCGTAGGCGAATCCCGAGGCGAGCCGCTCCAGCTGCTCCCCGCCGGCGAGCCTGAGCACGACGAGGCCCCCACCCCGTGGCGTCCAGGCGCGTGCCGCCACGTCGTCCACGCCATCGCCGTCGGCGTCCAGCGCGTGCAGCAGTTCGTGCGCCCGGAAGCGGAGGTCGCGCACCACCAGCCGCTTCACGCCCGATTCGGAGACCAGCAGCACCCGCTCGCGCACCCACTCGTAGTCCCCGGCGTACAGCGTCACGGCCACCATGCCGCGCGCCGCGCCGAAGCAGCCGGTGATGGTGCTGACCCGCGACTTGACCGAGGCCGCGAGGCGGGGATAGGCAGGTTGCTCACCCGCGCGCAATTCCGCCTCCACCGCCCGCGCGGCGCCTGTTAGGCGCGCGTCCCAGTTGCCGTCGGAGGTGCGGTCGCAGGACGACGCCGAGGAAGCGGCATTCCCCGACCGGGCGCCGGCAATTCGCTCGGCGGACGCCACCAGTGGCTCGGTGCCTGCCGCCAGCGAGTCGAGATCCGGCGGAAGTCCGAGCGTGGCGACGATGCGTCCGGCCACTGCGTCGAAGCCGGTGACCGGGGCGTCCAGGCTGCCCCACGGTCCCCGCAGCCTGAGCACGCTGCCGATCGGCACCGGTGAACGCGCTCCTGCCGCCTGTCGGAACGCCAGGAAGCGCGCCGAGTCCTTCTTCAGGTCGATGTCGAGGCGGCCCAGGTCCACCACGAGTCTCTTGCCCCGAGATGACGCCGCGAACCAGTTTTCGATCACCGGCGCGAAGACGAGGCGCTGGGCGATGGTGTCGGCCAGGGGAGAGAGCAGCGAGGGGGGCGGTGCGCTGGCGGGCGGCAGGGCGGCAGCGGCGGTGTCCGTCCACACGACGACCGCTCCGATCGCCGACGTGTCAGGCGGCGAGGCGTCGTCGGCGCCGCGCGAGGCGCACGACGCCAGCGCCGCGCCTAACGCGATGGTGACGAGCGGCACGACGAGTCGAGGGATTCCGGGTATACTCATGCGTGAGCGAATGTAGTGCCGCCTCCCACGTTTGACACTCCATCCAACTGCTGATGTCGTTCGAGTACCACCGGGCCACCTCCCTCACCGACGCCGTGCAGGCGCTGCGGCAACCGGGTGCGCGTGCACTGGGGGGCGGCACGGATCTCCTGCCACAGATCCGCGAGGGGCTCGCGAGCCCCCGCACGCTGGTGGACCTGCGCGCCCTGCCGGGATCGTCCTCGATAGACTGGGACCACGACGGTACGGTCGCCATCGGCGCCTCGGTGCGCCTGACGGAGCTCGCGCGCGACGTGCGCCTCGCGGCCGACTTCCCCATGCTCAGCCAGAGTTGCGCCGCCGTCGGCTCGCACGCGCTGCGGAACATGGGCACGCTGGGCGGAAACCTCTGCCAGCGCCCGCGCTGCTGGTATTTCCGGCATGGCTTCGCCTGCCACAAGAACGGGGGGGACAGTTGCCCGGCGCTGGCGGGAGAGAATCACCAGCACGCCATTTTCGGGGGAGGCCCCTGCGTGGCGGTCCACCCTTCGGACCCCGCCGTCGCGCTCGCCGCGCTCGAGGCGACGCTGCACCTCGCCGGACCCGACGGAGACCGGGAGGTCGCCGTGGCCGACTTCTTCGTCCTGCCCGACCGCCGTCTCGATCAGGAGACTGTCCTGGCGCCCGGCGAGATCATCACCCGCATCGTGATCCCGGGCTCGTCGGCCGGGGGCGTGCAACGCTACGACAAGGTGATGCAGCGGGATTCGTGGGATTTCGCCTTGGTGTCGCTGGCCGCCTGCCGCCGGCAGGATGGCGACGTCCGGCTGGTGCTTGGCGGGGTCGCCCCGATTCCCTGGCGCGTCACGGACTCGATTGAGGAGGACGTGGCGTCGGGGGGCCTGGGCGAAGATGACATTGAAACGTTGGGCGAGCGCGCGCTGTACGACGCCCGTCCGCTGGCGCACAACGCGTACAAGGTGGAGCTGGCCGGAACGCTGCTGCGCCGCGCCATCAGCTGGCTCGGGGAGGCGTGACGGTGTCCGAATCCATCAAACTGGCCGGGCTCATCATTGCGACCGGACTGGAACGCGATCCCGAGCGCGCGCAGATGGCCCACGACCATCTCGACCACCTCATTGCGCTGGCCGTGATGCTGGACGCAGACCCGGTGGTGGTGGTCCACGACGCCCCGGTGCGCGTGGCCGCCCCAGCGCGGGCGCTCCTGATGCCCCGCGCCGCCCGCGACGAGTTCTCCTCGCTCCGCATGGGACTCACGCAATTCGCCAACGCCCCGGTGAGCGGCGCGATCATTCTGCCGCTCGAAGCCCACGGCGCCCCGATCGAGCTGCTCCGGTCGCTGGTAACCGAGCAACGCCGCACCGGCGCCCCCCTCGTCGCCACCGCCCACAACGGCGCGCTGGGCCTCCCGCTGTTCGCAACGCGCGACAGCTGGCGGGAGCTGATGACGACGATCGGCGGCCTGGACGCCGTACTGAAGGACTACGGCCCAAGGGTAAGCGCCGTAGAATCCCCATAGCCCATCGTCTTCCCGTCCTCTCGTCTTCTCGTCCTCTGTATTATGCCCCTCGCCGTCGTCATGCCCGCTCCCGGGGCCCCCCTCGAGCTGATCGACATCCCCCGCCCCCGGCTCGATCCGGGCGCCGCGCTCCTTCGGGTGACGTATTCCGAGGTGTGCGGAACCGACGTGCACCTGTTTCACGGCCGGCTGAGCGGCGTGCCTTACCCCATCGTTCCCGGCCACGTGTCGGTGGGCATCATCGAGGAGCTGGGCGGAGAGCTGCACGATATCGAGGGACGGCCCTTCGCGACGGGCGACCGTGTGACCCTCCTCGACGTGCACGGCACGTGCGGGGCGTGCTACCAGTGCCTGGTGGCCAAGCAGTCCACGCGCTGCCCACATCGCCGCGTCTACGGCATCACCTACTCCGCCAATGAGGGCCTGCTGGGCGGGTGGGCCGAGGCGCTCTGGGTAAAGCCCGGCGTGCGCATGCTGAAGCTCCCTGACGAGCTGGACGAGACGACGTTCATTGGTGGTGGGTGCGGCCTGGTGACCGCACTGCACGCGGTGGACCGGGCAGAGGTGATGCTGGGGCAGAACGTCGCCGTGTTGGGGGCGGGTCCGGTGGGACAGTCGATCGTGGCGTTGTCCATGCTCTCAGGCGCCGCGCGCATCATTGCCATCGGCGATCCGGCGAGCCGACTCGACTTCGCCCGAAAGATGGGCGCCACGGATACACTGGGTCTGGACGTATCCCCCGGCGATCGCACGGAGAAGGTGCGCGCCCTTACCGGCGGTCACGGTGTGGACGTGGTGATCGAGGCGAGTGGGGCGCCGGAGGCCGTGTCGGAGGCGCTGGATCTCGTGCGCGACGGAGGACGCGTCGTGATCTGCGGCCATTACACCGATAACGGCGACGTCCGCCTGCACCCACATTTCCAGATCAACCGGAAGCACGTGGAGATTCGCGGTTGCTGGGGAAGCGACTACTCCCATTTTCACCGGGCGATCGCCATCGCGGCCAAGCACGGCTTACGGGTGCCGTGGCGGGAGATGGTGGGCCAGCGCTACTCGCTCGAGGAGGCGTCCCTCGCGCTCGGCGCCGTGGAGCGCCGCGAGGTGACCAAGGCGATTATCGTCCCGCGCTAAAGGCGAAGTCGCCCGTGGCCACGAGAATGCGCGCATCGGCCAAGGGAATCTCGCGTGACTCGCCCGCGCCAAAGTGATACGGGACGCCGGTCGCTCCGCCGCGCACCACCACCTCTCCCGAATGCACGTAGCACACCCGAATCATCCGTTCGCTGCCCAAGGGGGCAATCGTCGGCGACAGGCTGGAGCTGCGGTAGGGTGCGGAGCCGATGGTCAGGAAGTCGATGCTCATAAATGACTGCTCTGTCGAAAGCGGAACCAACGAGAACGTGCCAGGCGTCCGGCGGTTTACCCCAGCGCCCCTTCACCCACCCCTAACCGGCGCCTGACACGATCACGTTGATCCGACAGACTCGAGTTTAGGGAGGGTCTGTCGGTTAGGACACTCGTAGCAACCCTAGTCCTCACAGCGGGTAATAAGTGTACGGTTTTGTTGACTTATTACCTCAATCCGAGCATTTTCATTGCCTATGCTAGGATCTGCCCTGCCCATTCCCGGCTTTCGCGGGCTCCGCTCCGACATCCTGCTGGCTCTGAAAAAGGGACAGCCGCTGACGGCGAAGGAGCTGAGTGCACAGTTCGGGGTCACCGCCAATGCGCTGCGCCGTCACCTGAAGGAACTGGAGGGTGAGGGCCTGGTGCGTTATCGCCGGGAAATCCACGGCGTCGGCGGTCCGGTGTTCGCGTACTCGCTCACGGACACGGGCGAGGGTCTCTTCCCGCGCGGGTACGACTCGGCGCTCAACGAAGTGCTGGAACTCGTAAGGCAGCAGTGGGGGAGCGACGGCGTGGTGGAGCTGTTCCGCCGGCGGTGGACGGAGATCGCCGAGAAGGCGAAGCCGGAGCTGGCGCTCCTTCCGATGCACGAGCGCACGCGCCGACTCGCGGAGTTGCTGACATCACTCGGCTACATGGCGGAGGCGACGGAAGGCAGTGATGGCGACGAATCCACGCTCCGCGAGCACAACTGCGCTATTCGCGCGGTGATCGACCGGTTTCCCGAGATCTGCGTCGCCGAGGAGCGATTCCTCGAGGAAGTGCTGGGCGCGCATGTGACCCGTCAGACCCATATCGCCGCGGGCGCCAACTGCTGCGAGTACTGTATCCACCCGTCACCGTCGTCAGGCGGCACCGTTAGCGCAGAAGACGCTGGCGGCACCACCAGCGCCGAAGACGCATTCGTTCAGATCGAGGGTTCTCCCGACCGCGAGAGAACCACGGACCTGCAGGAGTTGCCATGAGCTCAGCCATCGACCAACTGGTCTCCAAGGAGTACCAGTACGGATTCTCGACCGATATTGACACCGACACCATTCCGCCCGGCCTCAGCGAAGACGTCGTGCGGATCATCTCGGGAAAGAAGAGCGAGCCGCCGTTCATGCTCGAGTGGCGGCTGAAGGCGTTTCGCCGCTGGCAGCAGATGAAGGAACCGCACTGGCCGAACGTGTCGTACGCGCCCATCGATTATCAGGCCACGTCGTACTACTCGGCGCCCAAGTCGGCCAAGCCGCTGGCGTCGCTCGACGACTTGGATCCCAAGATCCGCGAGACGTACGAGAAGCTCGGTATTCCGCTGCGCGAGCAGAAGCTGCTGGCCGGCGTGGCCGTGGATGCCGTGTTCGACTCGGTGTCCGTGGGCACGACGTACAAGGAGGAGCTGCGCAAGCACGGCGTCATCTTCTGCTCGTTCGGCGAGGCCGTGCGCGACCATCCCGAACTGATCGAGAAGTACCTCGGCTCGGTGGTGCCCTACAGCGACAACTTCTTCGCCGCGCTCAACTCGGCCGTCTTCTCCGATGGCTCGTTCGTGTACATCCCCAAGGGTGTGCGCTGCCCGATGGAGCTGTCGACCTATTTCCGTATCAACGCCGCCGACACCGGGCAGTTCGAGCGCACGCTCATTGTCGCCGACGAAGGGTCGTACGTGAGCTACCTGGAGGGCTGCACCGCGCCCAAGCGGTCCACCAACCAGCTGCATGCGGCCGTGGTGGAGATCGTGGCGCTCGACAACGCGACGGTGAAGTACTCGACCGTGCAGAACTGGTACGCCGGCGACGAGCACGGCGTGGGCGGCATCTACAACTTCGTCACGAAGCGCGGCAAGGCGATGACGAACTCCAAGATCTCGTGGACGCAGGTGGAAACGGGATCGGCCATCACGTGGAAGTATCCCAGCGTGATCCTGCAGGGTGACAATTCCACCGGCGAGTTCTATTCAGTGGCCGTGGTGAACAACCGTCAGCAGGCCGATACCGGCACGAAGATGATCCACATCGGCCGCAACACGAAGTCGAACATCGTGTCCAAGGGCATCTCCGCGGGCAAGGGACAGAACTCGTATCGCGGCCAGGTGAAGGTGATGCCGCGCGCCGAGAACGCCCGCAACTATACGCAGTGCGACTCGATGCTCATCGGTAACGAGTGCGGCGCGCACACGTTTCCGTACATCGAGGTGCAGAACAACACGGCGACGATTGAGCATGAAGCCAGCACGTCGAAGATCGGCGAGGACCAGATCTTCTACCTGAAGCAGCGCGGCATGAGCGCCGAGCAAGCCGTGTCGATGATCGTGAGCGGCTTCTGCCGGGAAGTGTTCAAGGAACTGCCGATGGAATTCGCCCTCGAAGCCCAGCAATTGTTAGGCATCACGTTGGAAGGCTCCGTAGGCTAGAGCCCCTCGTCTTCTCGTCTTCTCGTCTTCTCGTCTTCTCGTCTTCTCGTCTTCTCGTCTTCTCAGAGTATGCTCACTATTTCCGACCTCCACGCCACCGTTGCCGACAAGGAGATCCTCCGCGGCATCTCCCTCACCGTCAACGCCGGCGAAGTACACGCCATCATGGGCCCCAACGGCTCCGGCAAAAGCACGCTGGCGCAGGTGCTGGCGGGCCATCCGGGCTATGAAGTCACCAGCGGCTCAGTGACGTACCTGGGCGAGGACCTGCTCGAGATGGAACCCGAGGCACGGGCCCACGCGGGCGTCTTCCTCGCCTTCCAGTATCCCATCGAGATTCCCGGCGTTTCCAACGCCTACTTCCTGCGCACCGCCTACAACGAGATCCGGAAGGCGGCGGGCAAGGAAGAAGTTGACCCGATGGACTTCCTCGACATCATGACCGAGAAGCTGAAGCTCGTGGAAATGGACGAGGCGATGCTGCAGCGTTCGGTGAACATGGGCTTCTCAGGCGGCGAGAAGAAGCGCAACGAGATTCTGCAGATGGCCGTGCTCGAGCCGCGCCTGGCGATCCTCGACGAGACCGACTCCGGTCTCGACATCGACGCGCTGCGCATCGTGGCCGACGGCGTGAACTCCCTGCGCCGTCCCGACGGTGCGACGATCATCGTGACGCACTACCAGCGCCTGCTCAACTATATCGTGCCCGACTTCGTGCACGTGCTGGCCAATGGCCGCATCGTGAAGTCCGGCGGCAAGGACCTCGCGCTGGAGCTCGAGGCCAAGGGTTATGACTGGCTCATCGACGAGCCCGTGGCCCTGGGAGCCTGACGTGGCGGCGACCGCTTATCACCGACAGTTCGCCACCCTGCCCGACGAGGGACCAGTGTGGCTGGCCTCGCTGCGCCAGCGGGCGCGCGCGCAGTTCGAGGGCTACGGCTTTCCCACGCCGCGCAACGAGGACTGGCACTTCACCAATCCCGCGCCCATCACAGAGGCCGACTTCCAGCCGATGCAGCCGGCGTTAGGCACGGTGACGCCGGCCGCGCTCGCGCCGTTCCTCGTGGGACACGCCGAGTGGCCCACGCTGGTCTTCGTGAACGGACGGTATGCGCCCTCCCTCAGCCGGGTGCATTCCTTGCCGGCGGGCGTCCGGGTGATGTCACTCGCCGCTGCATTGCACGAGGAGCCCACGCTGCTGGAGCGGCACCTGGGCAAGGTGGCGGGCTACGACGACCAGGGCGTGGCCTTCACGGCGCTCAACACCGCGCTCATGCGCGACGGCGCGGTGCTGCACGTCGCCGCCGACACGGTGAGCGAGATGCCCATCCACCTGCTGTTCGTGTCGGATGCCGGCGCCGAGGGTGGCGTCTCGTACCCGCGCAACCTGCTGGTGGTGGAACCCAATGCGCGCGCCACGGTCATCGAGCAGTACGTGGCGCTCGGCAGCGCCCGCTACCTCACCAACGCGGTGACGGAATGCGTCGTGGCCGAGGGCGCGACGCTGCACCACTACAAGCTGCAACGCGAGGGCATGAAGGCCTTCCACGTGGGGCACATCGAGGTCACGCAGGCGCGCGACTCACATTACGTCTCGTTCGCCTTCTCCACCGGGGCCTCGTTGGCCCGCAGCAACATCTACACGACGCTGGCGGGCGAGGGATGTGGCGCCACGCTCAACGGGCTCTACCTGCTGGATGGTGACCAGGTGAGCGACCACCAGACCCGCATCGAGCACGCTGCGCCGACCTGCTACTCGCGCGAGACGTACAAGGGCATCCTCGATGGCACATCGCACGGCGTGTTCAATGGCAAGGTGTACGTGCATCCCATCGCGCAGAAGACGGACGGCAAGCAGACGAACAAGACCCTGCTGCTGTCCGATCGCGCGCGCATCGACACCAAGCCGCAGCTCGAGATCTTTGCCGACGACGTGAAGTGCACGCACGGCGCCACCGTGGGACGCCTCGACGACCTCGCGTCGTTCTACATGAAGTCGCGCGGCGTGGGCGCCGAGACCACCCGGCGGCTGCTGACCTATGCCTTCGCCGCCGACGTGCTCGAGACCATCGAGCTGGAACCGCTGAAGGATGCGCTGGAATCCATGACCATGGCCCGGTACACGGGCTCCACCGACAAATGACCGCCACCGGAGGCGCGCCGCCCGCGGCGGCCCTCGATGTCATGCGCCTCCGCGAGGATTTCCCGATCCTCGCCATGGAGGTGCGCGGCAAGCCACTGGTGTACCTGGACAACGCCGCCACCAGCCAGAAGCCCCGCAGCGTGATCGACGCCCTCTCGCACTACTATGAGCGCGAGAACGGCAACATCCACCGCGGGGTGCACTACCTCAGTGAGCGCGCGACGGAGCAGTACGACCGCACGCGAGAGGCGGCCCGGCGTTTCTTCAACGCGAAGCACGCGCACGAAATCATCTTCACCCGCGGCGCCACGGAGGGCATCAACCTCGTCGCGGCGTCGTTCGGCCAGGCGTTCGTGAAGGCGGGAGACGAGATCATCATCTCCACCATGGAGCACCACTCCAACATCGTCCCCTGGCAGCTGCTGTGCGAGCGCACCGGGGCGGTGCTGCAGGTGATTCCCGTGACCGACGAGGGGGAACTCGACCTCGACGGCTATCGCGCGCTGCTGGGCCCCCGCACGCGGCTGGTGAGCGTGGTGCACGTGTCCAACGCGTTAGGCACGATCAACCCGGTGGCGGAGATCATCGCGTCGGCCCACGCAGTGGGTGCCGCCGTGCTGCTGGACGGGGCGCAAGCCGCGGCGCACACGGCCGTGGATGTGGTGGCGCTGGACTGCGACTTCTTCGTCTGCTCGGGTCACAAGATGCTGGGGCCCACCGGCGCCTCGGTGTTGTATGGCAAGGAGTCGTGGCTGG
Organism: Gemmatimonadaceae bacterium; assembly: GCA_039927015.1. Taxonomy (GTDB): domain Bacteria; phylum Gemmatimonadota; class Gemmatimonadetes; order Gemmatimonadales; family Gemmatimonadaceae; genus SCN-70-22. Next base: position 11,549 of record JBDSVW010000017.1, read on the forward strand.
AGCGCATGCCGCCGTACATGGGTGGCGGTGACATGATCGACCACGTGTCGTTCGAGCGCACGACGTACGCGGGACTCCCGGCGCGATTCGAGGCCGGTACGCCGTCCATCGGCGACGTGGTGGCCTATCGCGCCGCCTTCGAGTATTTGGAGGCCGTGGGCCTCGACGCCGTGGCCGCCCACGAGCACGACCTGCTGACCTATGCCACGGCGCAACTCCAGGACATTCCTGGTGTGCGCCTGGTGGGCACCGCGCGGGACAAGGCGGGCGTGGTGAGTTTCGTGATGGACTGCGCGCATCCACACGACATCGGCACCATTCTCGACGGACACGGCATCGCCATCCGCACCGGTCATCACTGCGCGCAGCCACTCATGCGCCGACTTGGCCTGGCCGCGACCGCGCGCGCCTCGTTCTACCTCTACAACACGCGCGACGAAGTGGACGCGCTAGTCCGCGGCATGCATCACGTGCGCGAGGTCTTTGCCTGACGATGGATCTCGGCGCGCTGTACCAGGACGTCATCCTCGACCACAACCGCAAGCCCAGGAACTGGGGCGAACTTTCGCACCCGGCGCGCCACGCCGAGGGACACAACCCCATGTGCGGCGACGCGATCACCGTGTGGGTGCGCATGGGTGGCGACGTGGTGGAGGACATCTCCTTCACCGGCAGCGGCTGCGCCATCTCCAAGGCCTCGGCGTCGATGATGACGCAGGCGGTGAAGGGAAAGTCGCGCGAAGAGGCCGCGCTCGTCTTCGAGAGCTTTCACGCCATGGTTACCGGCAAGCACGACGCACCGGCCGCCGATCCGACGCTCGGGAAACTGAAGGTTTTCTCGGGGGTCGCGCGTTTCCCGACGCGGGTCAAGTGCGCCTCGCTCGCCTGGCACGCCATGCGGGAAGCGATGGCGGCCCCCTCCGACACCCCGTCCGGGGCGTAAGTGCGCGCCTCACGCCCGTCCGCCCCGGCGTGTCCGTGAAGCAGCGGGCGCACGTCGCCCTTCACGAGATTCCTGATGGCGGCATGCTCGCCGTGGAACTGCCTAACGGTGACCGCGTCGTGCTCATCCGCTGCAATGGGCGGGTCACGGCACTCGCGGACGAGTGCTCACATCAGGCCATGCCGCTGTCGGCGGGCGAGGTGATGCCCGACGGAACCGTGGAATGTCCCTGGCACGGGGCGCGCTTCGACTGCGCGAGTGGCGCCTGCCGAAACGGACCCGCCACCGACGACGTTCCCACCTACGAGGTGGTGGTGGACGGTGATCGCGTTTCCATCGGCGCGCTCCGCACCTGAAGCTCCGCCGTCCGCCCTAGCTCCCACGACTTCGAGTTCCGGTATAATCCCGGAAGCGCCGGGCGAGGCGCGTTCCCGCTCAGCAGTCCGGCCAGTCGCTCGTACAGCGTCAGCACTCGCCTGCGCATCTTACACCTCCTCATCGCCACTGCCAAAACGAAGCGGGAAGGGGGTGTCGACGGCTTCGAGCACACATCCACATCCCCCATCCTTCCGCTCCGCTCACCCCAGGCGGCCCACCGCCTGTGACGTTGTCTACGTCCTGACACCTTCGTACCTCTCCACTCACCCGCTTGCCCCCGGCGTCACGCCGTGGCCCGAACTCCCGCAAAATTCCCCGCACCGGCAGTGACCGCCGCGCGCATCGGATGCAGCGTGCGAACGCCTTTCGAACGGCGCTCGAAGAAGCCCGCGTTGCGCAGCGATGACTCCAGCACCCATTCCCATCCGTAGCGGGCGTGGAACTCGCGTTCCGTCGTGCCAAGCAACTCCCGCATCCAGTGCCGCGAGTCCTCAGCCGCCGCATCGTCTGCTGCCACCACGCGGTTGAGCAACGTGCGATCGGAGGCCAGGTCTACCAGCACCGCCACTCGCTGCCACTCCAGCGGACCCCAGTCGCCAAGCAATCGCAGCTGATCGCGTACGGAGTAGGGCAGAAAGCCGACCTCCGCCCGACGCAGCGCCGGCCGCGAAAAGAGATCCGACAGCGTACGCGAAACCGTCGGCACCTTCGTGCGTTTCACGATCCACTCCACCATCGCGCTCGGCGTCGGCCGCGGACGGGACGCCACGGCCCGAAGGATGGGGGCGGCCCCGTCCTCATTTACGAGGTCGAAGACCACGCATGTCCTCGGCAAACGGCGTGTAGGGCGGACGCCCGAGTCCTCGTCCGCGATGATGCACAGCGGACACCACGGCGCGACGTCCATTTGTCCCTTCACGTCGTGGGTGCTCGGCCGCCGCGCAACCGCGTCCAGCAGGGCGACGGCGCCGAGCCCTGGTGCCGTCTCGTGCAGACGGCGCGCCATTTGGTACGGCGGCTCCAGGATCAAGAGTGATGAGTCAGTCATGGAGCGCACGTTAGGGGGGGTGAGAGGGCCTGTACACTCGTGCAAACACTGGCCGCGGGCGTATGTCGGGGAATCGCCGCGCCCTCACCCCGGTCGCCTCGTTCGGCGGAGGGAGTGGTAGAGGTATGACGCGCGGGTCCTCGACTTTTTCTCGCGACTCGCTGGCGGAATC
>JBDSVW010000018.1:0-7725 GCA_039927015.1 Gemmatimonadaceae bacterium
CCACCAGGCCGGGACCGTTGAACTCGTCGGTGACGATGAGGCCCGTCCACGCCGACGAGTAACTGGTGTAGCGACGCACGCGCTCGTCTACCCCGATGACCGGAATGCCGTGGGCAGCCAGCGGGCGCGCCTCCGCCAGTCCGGTCACGTTCGTGCCGAGGATGACGGCCGGAGGAAACGGAGCGCGCTCACAGGCCCAGCGCGCGCCAGCGGAGAGAAGGGCGGCTTTCATCGTGTGACGCGGCGCTCCCAGTGGCACATGGCGGTAAACACGGTGTAGGCGATGCCGAAATATGACGCGCGGATGCGCCAGATGTTGTCCTCCGGCCTGTCGCGGCTCTCCTGCAGCGTCTGTCTCATCCACTGGTGGATCTGGCCCGCGTCCAACGAGGCGATAGTCCGTGGTCTCCAGCGGCTGGTCTCGAACCCGATCGCGGTGTTCCTGATCTCCATGCTCATCGGCACAGCGCTATCATTCGTCATCGCCGGCGCGATGTTCGTGCTGGTGGAGCACCCCTTCCTGCTGCTGCGCGATCGCGGGTTGCGTTCCACCTTCCGGGCCACGGTCCACGGCGAAATGCCCGCGACCTCCTCCACCCTGTCCCTGCCCAGCTGATGACCGCCCCCCTCACCGTCCTTTCCGAAGACGAAGCCATGTTCCGCGATGCCGTGCAGACATTTGCCAACGAGGAGGTGCGGCCACTGGTGCGCGAGATGGAACGCAACGGGAAGATCGACCCGTCCATCACGCGGAAGGTGTTCGAGCTCGGCCTCATGGGCATCGAGGTGGAGGAGGCATACGGGGGTGCGGGGGGATCGCTCATGATGGTGACCATCGCCGTGGAGGAGCTCAGCAAGGTGGACGCGTCCGCCGCCATCCTCGTCGATGTGCAGAACACGCTGGTGGAGTATCCCATCCGCGCGTATGCCACCGACGAACAGAAGCAGCGGTACCTGCCCCGCCTCACGAGTGGCACGGTGGGCTCGTATGCACTCTCCGAAGCCGGCTCCGGCTCCGACGCCTTCGGGCTCGAGACGCGGGCTGAACAGCAGGGCGACGAGTGGATCCTCAACGGACGCAAGCTCTGGATCACCAACGGCGCCGAGGCGGAGATCTACGTGGTGTTCGCCACCGTGGATCCGTCCGCCGGCTACAAGGGCATCACGGCCTTCATCGTGGACCGCGACGCGCCGGGCTTCGCGGTGGGCAAGAAGGAGGACAAGCTTGGCATCCGCGCGTCGAGCACGGTGGAACTGCTGCTCGACAATTGCCGCGTACCCAACGCCAACGTCCTTGGTCCGGTGGGCCAGGGCTACAAGATTGCGATCGACACTCTCAACGGGGGTCGCATCGGCATCGGGGCGCAGATGATCGGCGTCGCACAGGGCGCCCTGTCGGCCGCTACCGCGTACGTCAAGGAGCGACAGCAGTTCGGCCGGGCGCTCTCTGAATTCCAGGGCATCCAGTTCCAGCTGGCGCAGGCGGCTACCGAGGTGGAGGCGGCGCGCCTGCTGGTCTACAATGCGGCGCGGCTACGCGACGCCGGCCACGACATCGCGTCGCAGGGCGCCATGGCGAAGCTCTTCTCCTCGCAGGTCTGCGAGCGGACGACATCGCTGTGCGTGGAGCTGTTCGGCGGATACGGGTACTCCAAGGACTACCCCGTGGAGAAGTTCTATCGCGACGCGAAGATCGGCACGATCTACGAAGGGACGTCCAACATGCAGCTGCAAACGATTGCCAAGTCGCTCCTGAAGTAGGGCCGCTCGTCGCCACGCTCCGTACGCGCGGGACTCACTCCATCGTTCTCCCCATGTCTTGCACGCGCCTGCTGCTGGCCATTGCGGTCGCGGCCCTGTCGGTCCCGCTGCTTCCCGTGGTCCATCCGCTGCGCGCGCAGATTCCCGCCGCGGAGTACGCCGCGCGCCGCGCGCAACTCGCCAGCAAACTCGGGGATGGAGTGTTCGTGGCACGGGGCGCCGTGGAACCGGTGCAGGACTACCTGTCCTTCTTCCAGTCGGCGGGATTCACATACCTCACGGGATACCGCGAGGCGCAGGCGTCGCTCCTGATGACGCGGCGCGGCGGGCACGTGCAGTGGACCCTCTTCGTGGAGCCGAAGAATCCGGCCCGGGAAGTGTGGAGTGGACAGCGGAACGGGCCCCAACGCGCTGCCTCGCTGGCCGGCATACCGGCGCGCAGCAATCGCGATTTCGATGCGGCGCTCGACAGCGCGCTTGCGACGCATGGTCCGTTGCGCCTGCTGGCCGACCTCTCGGAGAGCGGAGACACGCTCAATGGCGACGACGCCTTCGTGCTACGCGTGCGGCACCGTCATCCGCGCGTCGCCATCACGGGGGCCAACGCGCTCGTGATGCAGATGCGCGGCAGGAAGAGCGCGACCGAGCAGGAGCTCATTCGCAAGGCGGTGGCCATCTCGATGGACGCCCATCGGGAGGCGATGAAGGCCGTGCGGCCCGGCATGAACGAGTTTGAGTTGCAGGCGCTGGTGGAGTACATCTTCCGCCGGAATGGTGCCGACCGTCCGGCGTACGCCTCCATCGTTGGCTCCGGCCCGAATGCGACGACGCTGCACTACAACCGGAATGACCGCTTCATGTCGTCCGGGGACATGGTCGTGATGGATGTGGCGGCGCAGTACCGCGGCTATGCGGCCGACATCACGCGCTCCTTCCCCGTCAGCGGCCGCTTCACGCCGGAGCAGCGCGCGGTGTATCAGGTGGTGCGCGACGCGCAGTCGGCGGCGGAGCGCAACGCGAAGCCGGGGAGGGAGGCGAGGGTCATGAGTGATTCCGCGCAGGCGGTGATCGCGAAGGGACTCGCGACGCTTGGCCTGATCGAGAGCCCGGACGCCACCTACGACTGCGGCGACGCGGCGCGCCCACGCCAGTGCCCCCAGCTGCAACTCTACTACATGCACGGCCTGGGGCATGGCATCGGCCTCGAGGTCCACGACCCGGACCAGTACTATTTCACCGGCATCGTGGCCCCGGGCAGCGCCTTCACGATTGAGCCGGGTATCTACGTGCGCGAGAATCTGCTCGATATCCTCCCGCGCACGCCGCGGAATGCCGCCCTCGCCGAGCGCATCGGGAGTACGGTGCGCATCTTTGCAAATATTGGGGTGCGCATCGAGGACAACTACGTGGTAACCGAGTCCGGCGTGGAATGGGTGTCATGCGGACTGCCGCGGGAAGCGGGGGAAATCGAGGCACTCATGCAGGGGACGTACGACGGTTCCCCCGTGCGTGACGAAAAGAAGGTTGAGTGGTACAAGGGAACTGAGGACGCGCCGGCGCCGCGTTATGGCGCACCGGCCTCCTGCGTTAAGATGTAACCGCGGACGCGACGTCCCGTCTCCCACGCGACCGCGGCAGGATATTCACCGCTCACCGGAGTCGAGTGCCATGCCCGAGGGATCGCGGATGATCGCCAACGCCGTGCGGCAGATGCTGGAGGGTCCGGCGTGGCATGGCCCCTCGGTATGCGAGGCGATCGAGGGCGCGAGCGCCGACGAAGCCGCTTCGCGCGTCGTGCCGGGGGTGCACACGATCTTCGAACTCGTGCACCACATGGCGGCGTGGGCCGGCGAGGTGGAACGCCGGTTTCGTGGATTTGCGCCCGGCGAACCTCCGGACGGGGACTTTCCGCCGGATGGCGGAGAGGTGACCGAGGAGACGTGGTCCGCCATGCGTCAGCGCCTCACCGACCGGCACACCGCGTTGATGGAGGCCGTGCGCTCGTTCCCCGGTTCGCGCCTCGACGACCAGCTCGGTGAAACGCTGAATGCGGCGCTCGGCACGGGCTTCACCTTTCGACAGATCGCACAGGGTCTCATCGAACACGACGCCTATCACGCCGGGCAGATCGTACTCCTGCGGCGCGCGTGGGCGGCGCGACGCACGGGCTGAATGGGGGTTGCACGACGGTTTGAACGAGGGTTGAATGCTTGCGCCTGCGAAGGCTGACGCGTAATCTCTGACCTCGCTGCGAGCCTGGGGGAAGCGTCCACGGCCCACCCCGCTCTCGTCCAGGCCACGCGTGTGGAGATCGCGCTCCACAAGTGGATGGCACGTCAGGTCCTCGCTTCGAAAGCGCGGACAGGGCGTGTCTTTTTTCGTTGCACGGCTGCGTCAGGACCGGTACTCACGTGTCACTCCAAGCGAATGCCCGCTCGCCACGCACCGTAAGTGCGCAGTGGCTCGTCCGATCGATGCGATCACCGACGCTGCTGGTGGCCGCATTCGTGGTGACGGGGATGGGAATCCTTACTGCCCTGGGCGCGGCCGCCCCGGAGAGCGTACTCGCGAGGCCGCTGCCGCAACTCCCTGCCCCGCACCTCGGTGCAGGCGCCGGCGTGCTGTTGGTCGGCGTGGCACTGCTCGCGCGGGCCCTCGGTCGCCGTCGATTACTGCTGCTGGCGGCCGGCCTTGCCGCGCTACTCGGCTTGGTGTCGCTCGTGCGCGTCTCCTGGTTCCCCGCGCCTGCCGGGACACAAGCCGCCACCTCGGCGGCCGCCCTGTTGCAGCTGCCGACGGTGGCGGCAATCGGCGTCCTGCTCGCGGGACTCGGATTGCTCGCGCCGGCGCTGATGCCGCGGCACCGCCTGGCGGCCGTGGTGACCGGTTCGACGGGTTCGACGGTGGCCCTGCTCGCGACGGCGCTGCTGGTCGGGCGATTGAGTGGCTTCCTTGGGACCACGGCCACGAGTGCCTACACCAACGTCGGCGCCTCACTCTACGTGCTGCTCGCGCTGATCGTGATGGGGGCGTCCCTCATACGGATGGCCGCGGGTCTCGACCAACCGCCAGCGCCGAGCGGGAGCAGCTGGTTTCCGGTCGCAACGGGCATCGCCACGGCGGTCACGGTGGTGTTCATCTGGCGGGCGCTGGTGGACAACGAATCGGATCGCCTCGCGCAGGAAATGGAGCTGGCATCGCGGCTCACCGCCGCCAATGTGCGCAACGAGGTGGAGCGGCTCTCGAACGGCCTGGAGCGCGTTGGACGGCGATACACGGAGGGGAGCGCACTGCGTGACTCCCTGCTCACGGCGTACATGTCCGGCCTGGTGCGCGATTCCGTGCAGGCGCTGGACGCGGTGGGCTGGCAGGCCGCCCTGGGGGCCGACGGAAGGCCGACCGTCGAGGTCCTGCCCCCTGACTCACCCGATGCCTCCACCCTGCGCGATCTCGTGCGGCAGGAGAATGCGCTGTTCGCCCCCGCGGTGCGCTTCCATGCCCTGCCTGACGAGTCGGCACGCTTTGCCCTGGCGGTGCCCCTCTGCGGGGAGGCTCCGTGCAGCCGCTCGCTCGCGACGCTCGTGGATGCGAGAGCGCTCTTCCGGGGTCTCCTGGCAGACTCCCTCTCCGCCGTGCACGTCTCCATCCGGCTCGACGGAACACTCGTCGTGCAGTCCAGTGGCACGATCGGACGCGCCGACGGCGCGTACACCAGAGACATCGACTTCCCACCGGGGCAGCAACGCTGGTCCGTGTCCGTCGTGCCAACGTCCGCCACGATTGCTCGCGCGCACTCGAATCTTCCCAACGCCGTGCTCGTGCTGGGGCTGACGCTGGCCCTGGTGCTCCCGCTCACCTTGCGCCTGGCGGAGACGTCGTGGAGCGTCGCCGCCGATGGCGAGCGCGCCCGCCTGAACGCGGCACTCGAGAGCGCGACCGACAGTCTCTGGGTGTGGAGCGTGCCGGCCAACACCCTCGAGCGCAGCGCGGTGCTGTGGAAGCGACTAGGGTATCCCGCGCCGGCGGGGGCCGTCCCGATGGCGCAGTGGATGTCCCTCGTGCATCCGAAGGATGCCCCGGACGTTTTGCAGGCGATGACGCGTCACGCCACCGGTGCGAGCGAATTGATAGAGCTGGAATACCGCGTGCAGGGCGCCGACGGCCGCTGGCACTGGCTGGTGGAACGGGGCCGCGTGGTGGAGCGCTCACCAGAGGGCGGAGCGCTGCACGCGCTGGGCATCACGGCCGACGTGACAGAACGAAAGAACGCAGACGCGGCGCTGGAGGCGAGTGAACGGAAGTATCGCGCCGTCTTCGACAGTGCCAGCCAGATGCAGGCCCTGCTCGATAAGGAGGGGCGCGTCGTGGAGATGAATCCTGCGGGACTCGTCAGCAACGGCGTCGGGCGCAGCGGGGTGGCGGGCGCCTACGGCTGGGAGCTGCCGGCGTTCCGCGGCTCCGTGGCGGTGCGGGAGGCGCTGCTGGCGGGGCATCAGCGCGGCCTGGCGCGTCAGAGCACCTCGGTCGTCGTACGCGCGGAGAATACTGACATGGGCGCGATCACATGGGACCTCTCCCTGACGCCGATTGCGGATGCCGACGGCACGGTGGTACAACTCCTCTTGGACGCGCGCGACATCACGGCGCGGAAGAACGCCGAGCGCGCGCTCGTCGAACTCAACAACCTCGCGACTATGGGGCGCCTCACCGCCCGGGTGGCGCACGAGATCAACAATCCCCTGGCGGGCATCCAGAATTCGTTCAGTCTCATCAAGGGCGCCGTGGCCAAGGACCACCCGCACTTTCGCTTTGTCGGGGCAATCGACCGGGAGATCGCACGCATCGCGACCGTCACGCGCCAGCTGTACGAGACGTACCGGCACGAGCCGGAGTCCGGCTCGGCGGCGTCGGTGGATACCGTGGTGAGCGACGCCGTGGCCTTCATTGAACAGGTGAATCGTCAGTCCCGCGTGCGGGTGGATACGGATCTTCGCTCCGCGCCGCCCACCGTCCCATTTCCCGACGCGCTCCTGCGCCGCGTGATCTACAACCTGGTGCAGAATGCGGTCGATGCCTCACCACCCGAAGGGACGATCTACCTGCGTGCGTTCGAGGAGCGAGGAATATTTCACCTCACCGTTCGTGATGAGGGTAGCGGGATCCCGGACGAAGTGCGGGGACGAATCTTCGATCCGTTCATGAGCACCAAGGGAGCGGAGCATCGGCATGGAGGTATGGGATTGGGGCTCGCGCTCGTCCACGGATCCGTGACCGCGTTCGGTGGGCGAGTCTCGGTCCACAACGCGCCGGGAGGCGGCAGTCAGTTCGAGGTCAGCCTCCCCTTGCAACATCCACCTGAGGGATCGGAGTCAACATGAGTGGGGGACGGATACTGCTGGCAGACGACGAGCCCACGTTCGCAACCTCGACCGCCGAACTCCTGGCTCTCGAGGGATTCACGGTCGACACGGTGAGCAACGGCACGGACGCGCTGGAGCGCGTGCGCAACGACGCGTACGACCTGCTCATCACCGACCTGGAGATGCCCGGCAATTCGGACCTGAGTCTCGTGCGCCAGATTGCACGCGAGAGCGGCGGCTTGCCGGTCATCGTGATCACGGGCTATCCGTCGGTGCGTTCCGCGGTGGCGTGCATCGAATTACCGGTCTCCGCGTACCTCACCAAGCCGCCTGACTTCCCCGTGCTGCTGGAGAAGGTGCGCGATTCGGTCGGCCGCTTCAGGTCGTATCAGGCCATGCAGCGCATTGAGCAGCGGCTCGCGGCGTCTCGCCAGGAGTTCAGCGAGCTTGCCTCGGCGCGTGAGGCGGCCGGCGCGCCGCACGTGGGGGCGGACGTCTTCCTTTCGCTCACGCTACGCAACGTCATGGGATCGCTCACGGACCTCGAGGAGATCGGTCGTGCGCTCTCGGGCAAGCCGACGCAGTCGCACGCGTGCACGCTGCT
>JBDSVW010000019.1:0-4708 GCA_039927015.1 Gemmatimonadaceae bacterium
AACGACCAGATGGTGTGGGGACTGGTGCTCGGCGTAACGATTCTGGTGCTGCCGACGCTGAAGGATGCACGCGGGCTGGGGCTCAATTTCGCCGGATTCTTCGGCGTGCTCTACGCCCTGCGTGGGCTCGGGGTAGTGGATTGGTTCTTGTCTCCGCGCGGATTCGTGCGGGTGCTGTTTTTTTTCGCGATTTTCCTCGCCTGGCCAGTCGTCAGCATCTTTTCGCTGGGACTGGGGCTGGGTGATACCTGGATCGACTGGCGCGGGCGTACACGCCCCGCCGCATAACGATTGGAGCTGACCATGGACGTCATCCTGCGGCAGGCAGTGGATAACCTCGGGCACCCCGGCGACCTCGTGAAGGTTTCGTCCGGCTTCGCCCGCAACTACCTCCTTCCCCGCGGCGTCGCCGTCGTGGCGACCGAGGGCAACAAGCGGCGCATCGCGCAGGAGCGTGCGCGTCTCGAAGCGGCCGAGGCGACCCGTCGCCAGACGGCTGAGGAGTACGCGACGAAGGTCGAGCAGATCTCGCTCACGTTCTCGGCGCGCGTCGGAGAGGAAGGAAAGCTCTTCGGTTCCGTCACCTCGGCGGATATCGCCGCGCAACTCGAGGCCCAGGGCTTCCATATCGAGAAGCGCCAGATCGACCTGCACGAACCCATCAAGTCGCTCGGCGTCTTCCGCGTTCCGATCAAGTTGCACGCGGACGTGAAGCCGGAGATCAAGGTGTGGATTATAAAACAGTAGGGAGAGGACAAGAGGACGAGAAGACGAGAGAGGGGGGCCCCCAGGGCCCTCCTCTCTCGTTTGGGGTCGCGCCTCTCGTCTTCTCGTCTTCTCGTCTTCTCGTCTTCTCGTCTTCTCGTCTTCTCGTCTTCTCGTCCCCGTTCAGGGGCCGCTCGTCCCCGCGTGTCGCTCTGACGGGGAACGCGCGTTAAGCTTGGAATGGCGACGTTGATACGGGGCGTTGCGTCCGGAACTTTTCTCTTCACCCGTCGCTAGTACCCTAGAGACTGCCCGCTTCCCGCATGGCGAAAGCGATTACCGCAAAACAGAGCAGGTCCCTGGCGCAGCGCATCGCTGCCCTTTGCCAGGATTTCCGCGCCACCGACGTCACGATCCTCGAGATGGACGGGGTGACTGACATGACGGATTTCTTCGTGATTGCGAGTGGGACCTCCGATACCCACGTGCGCAGCACGGCGCAGCGCGTGGATGAAGAGCTGAAGAAATCCGGCAACGCTGCCACGCACGTAGAAGGTCTCGAGCAGGGGCGCTGGGTGGTGCTCGACTATGTGCACGTGGTCGTCCACCTCTTTCATCCGGCGATGCGCAGCTACTATCAGTTGGAGCGGTTGTGGAGTGACGCCGCCATCGTCTCGGTTACGTCGACAGGAGCATCTGCATGAGGTGTACGCGTCGCTGGATCGCCGTCGTCGCCCTGGCCGCGGCCCTACCCGCGGGAAGGGCGGAAGCGCAGATGTACTTCGGCCAGAATCAGGTGCAGTACGACAAGTTCCACTGGAAGGTGCTCGAGACGGAGCACTTCCTGGTGCACTACTATCCCGAAGAGCAGCACATCATCATCGACGCGGCGCGCATGGCCGAGCGATCGTATGGTCGCCTGTCGCGGATGCTGAACCATCAGTTCCGGGAGAAGAAGCCGCTCATCCTCTTCCGCTCGCGCACCGATTTCGGGCAGAACAACGTCACCGGCGATCTGGGTGAGGGCACGGGCGGTGTCACGGAGGCGTTGCGGCACCGCATCCTCCTGCCCTTCACGGGCGACTTCAAGAGCTTCGAGCACGTGCTGGCGCACGAACTGGTGCACGCCTTCCAGTACGACATCTTCGCCCGCGGTCGCGCCGGCAACGGCCTGCAGACGCTGCAACAGGTGCAGCCCCCGCTGTGGCTGATGGAAGGCATGGCGGAATACCTCTCGCTCGGACCCAACCACATCCTCACGCAGTCGTGGGTGCGCGACGCCTCGCTCAACGGCAACCTGCCGACAATCGAGCAGATGACCATGCGCCCCGACCTGTTCTTTCCCTATCGCTACGGCGAGGCGCTGTGGGAATACATCGGGAAGCGCTGGGGCGACGACGTGATCGGCGAGATCATGAATGCCATCCCCAACGTCGGCGTCGAGCGCGCGTTCAAGCGTGAACTCGGGCTCTCCCTCGAGGAACTGAGCGACGAGTGGCGCGAAGCGATGCAGGTGAAGCACCTGCCGCAGGTGGCAAACCTCGATCGCGCCCGCAAATTCGCGGAGCCGCTGCTGAACAACCGCAAGTCCGGAGGCTTCGCGCAGCTCTTCCTCGCGCCGGCCTTTTCGAGCGACGGCAAGCACATCGCGTTCATCTCGCAGGGCTCCTTCTTCCGCGGCGAGGTCTTTCCCGACCTCTGGCTGGGCGACGGAGAAACGGGCAAGCGCATCAAGCGGCTCGTCACCTCGGTGCTTAATCCCGACTTCGAGGAGTTGCGGCTCCTGTACTCGCAGAGCTCCTTCTCCCCCGACGGCCGGCAGCTCGCGTTCACTGCGCAACGTGACGGCAAGGACGTGCTCTACCTGCTCGACGTGCCGCGGCGGAAGGTGACCAAGGTCTTCGACAAGCTGCCGCTGGACGTCGTGATGTCGCCCTCGTGGAGCCCGGACGGCCGCGAGATCGTCTTCCAGGGCTACGACGACGGCATCAACGACCTGTGGATCGTGGACGTCGCCACCTCGAAGCTGCGGCAGCTCACGAACGACAAGCACGCCGAGATGCAGCCGCAGTGGTCGCCCGACGGCAAGACCATCGTCTTCGCCACCGATCGTTCGGACGACACGGACCTCGAGATCCTCAAGTTTGACCACTGGAACATTGCCACGTTCGACCTGGCGACGAGCCGCATCGACGTCCTGCCAAACCAGGAGGGGCACAACCTGAATCCCATGTGGGCGCCGGACGGCAAGTCGGTCGCGTACATCACGGACCGCACCGGCATCCAGAACATCTTCCTGTACGACTTCGAGACGAAGCTGCAATACCAGCTCACGAACGTGATCGGCGCCGTCAGCGCCATCACGGAGTACTCGCCGGCCATCACGTGGGCGCGGCAGGCGGACCGCATTGCCTTCACGTACTACGAGAACGGCGATTACACGGTGTGGTCCGTGGCAAATCCGCGCCGGCTCAAGGGGAATCCCTTCGTGCCGCCGCCGACGGTGGTGGCCGCCGCCAGGACCCCGGCCGATTCCGCCGCGCAGCCTGCGGCAGGCGCCAACGCCGCGGAGATGCTACGCGCCATCGAGGCCGCCGCTCGCGCTGCGGACAGTGCCCACGCGGAAGACCGGCAGCTCTCCGTGTACCGCTCTGCCACGGGCATTCGCCGGTCGGGCGATTCGCCCGGCGCGGCTGAGCGTTCGGGCGGCGCCCCGGTGACCGTCGCACAAATGCTCGACAGCGCCAGTCTCGCGCTGCCCGACACCACCAAGTTCCGCACGTACGACTATCGCCCCGGACTGCAGCCCGAATACATCTCGCGCCCGAGCATCGGATACGCACAGGACAACTTCGGCCGCGGCGTGTTTGGCGGCACGGCCATCGTGCTCTCCGACATGCTCGGCAACAACAGGCTGGCACTGGCCGGACAGGTGAACGGCCGGCTGAGCGAGGCGTTCTTCTATGGCGCCTACACCAACATGGCCAGCCGCCTGCAGTACACCACCGGATTGTCGCAGACGCCGATCTTCTTCCTCAACGATTTCACGGAAGAGCCGTTCGGTGATGGCAGTCCCCGCACAATCCAGACATTCGAGATTGCGCGTTTCATGTTCCGGCAGGCGTTCGCGATCGCCATGCGGCCGCACAATCGCTTCACGCGCTGGGAGTACGGACTGAACGCGAACAACGTCTCGCGCTCCGTGGCCTTCATCAAGCGCGGCGTCGACTACTCCCAGGGATTCGCCACCGACTTCTTCACCGATTCGGTGGACAACCTCGGAAGCCTGAGCTACGTCGCGCCATACCTGGCGTATGTCTCGGACAACACGCTCTTCGGCTACACCGGCGCGATCTCCGGGCGCCGCTATCGCTTCCAGGTCGAACCGTCCATCGGTGGCCTGAGCTGGACGGAGTACGCCGGCGACTATCGCCGCTACGTGCCCATCCTGTTCAACTTCCTCACCTTTGCCTTCCGCGGACAAACGAGCCTCGCGATCGGCAAGGACGAGGCGGCGGTCTCGCGCAAGTACATCGGCCGCCCGGACTTCGTGCGCGGCTACGACCGGGAGCAGTTCACCTCGCAATTCTGCGGGGGACTGATCAATGATCAAAGCGCGTGTTCGGCGACGGAGTTGCTCGGCACCCGGGTCGCCTTCGCCAATGTCGAAATGCGCTTCCCGCTCATCCGCCGATTCGATCTGGGACTTCTGCCCATCTCGCTGCCGCCGGTGGACGGACTCGTCTTCTACGACGCTGGCGTGGCCTGGTCGAAGAACCAGAGCGTCTCGCTGCGCCGGCCGGACGGATACGATCAGGACTCCCAACGGTACCCGCTCCGCAGCTGGGGAGCCGGCATCCGCCTGAACCTCTTTGGCTTCGCGCTGGTGCGATGGGACTACGCCATCCCGCTCGATCGCCCGGGGAAGAAAGGCTACTGGATGTGGACGCTGGGACAGTCCTTCTAAGTCCTGGGGGAGTGAGTTGCGCGAAGGGCGCTCGGC
>JBDSVW010000020.1:0-23148 GCA_039927015.1 Gemmatimonadaceae bacterium
CAGCGCACCCTGATGGCGGCCGCCGGTGCGGGCGCTTCGGTGATCCAGGGGATCGCGACGCTGTCCACCTGCTCCCGCACCGAGCTGTACGCGGTGGCGCGTTCGCCGGACGAGGGGCTGAGTGCGCTGCGCACCCTGATGGCCACGCACAGCGGCGCCCCGGACGAAGTCATCGACCGCATGCGTGCCGTGCATGGAGATGCGGTGGTGCGCCACATCCTGCGTGTGTCGTCGGGGCTGGAGTCGCTCATGCTGGGGGAGCACGAGATCCTTGGGCAGCTGCGCGAGATGCTGCACCGGACCGTGTCGGCGGGCACCCCGGGCCCGCTGCTCCACCGGTTGCTGGAGTGCGCCATTGCCGCAGGGGCGCGGGCGCGGACGGACACGCGCATCGGCCAGGGGCATACGACGCTCGGGTACGCCGCCGCGGCGGCCGTGAGCCACGCGTATGACGCGCCCTGCGCGGTGCCCGGGCTCGCGGACGGTTCGGCAACGCCGCGCGCCATGAAGGCGCGGGGGCATGTGGTGGTCATCGGGGCAGGACGCATCGGCACGCAGGCCGCGTTGCATCTGCGAGGGTTCGGCTGGGAGCAGATCCACATCGTCAATCGCAGCGCGCCACGCGCGCGGGACGTCGCCTCGCTGGTTGGCGGTACAGCGCACTCGCTTGAGGAGCTCGCGCCGCTGCTCTCCACCGCGTCGGCCGTCGTGGCCGCGGCGACGGTACCGCTGCCGCTGGTGACGGTCGAGCTGCTGCACGCGGCGCGCTCGCCCGGTGCCGCGCCCCTGACCATTGTGGACCTCGGCAATCCGCGCAGCGTTGCGCCGGAGTGCGGTCACTTCCCCAATGTCGGCCTGCACGACCTCGACCACATGGGAGAGGTGCTGGCCCGCAACCGTGCGGCGCGGGCAGGCGAGATCGAGGCAGTCGAGCGCATTCTCGACGAGGAGATGGCGCGGTTTCTCGCCTGGTTGCGCCATCGCCAGCTCGTACCCGTCGCCCGGCGCCTGCGGGAGGCGCTGCTGGCCGACGCACGCCTCGAGGTCGAGCGCCACAGCCGGCATTCGCCGGCCGCCGACCGAGAGGCGCTCGAACGTTTCTCCGAGAACCTCGTGAACCGGATCTTGCATCGCCCGCTGTCGCACCTGCGCACCCTGGCACGGGACACGCCGGAGCTCATCGACCGCAATCTCGATCCGGACGCGCTGCTGCTGCACGCGCACCTGGACGCCGACACGCGCCTCCACCTCGTGCAACCATGAGCGGCACCACGCCTAACGACGACCGCGCCCCCACCGGCATCGTCATGATGAACATGGGGGGGCCAGAGACGCTCGATGACGTCGAGCCTTTTCTGCTGCAGCTGTTCGCCGACCGCGAGATCATCCAGCTCCCCGTCCAGGGCACGCTTGGGCCGTTCATCGCCCGCCGACGGTCGCCGAAGGTCCGCGAGCTGTATCGCGCCATCGGTGGTGGCTCGCCCATTCGCCGCTGGACGGCGTTGCAGGGCGAGGGCATGGTGGAGCGACTCGACCGTTTGTCGCCGGACACCGCACCGCACCGCTTCTACATCGCGTTCCGCTACGTGTCGCCCACGAGCGACGAAGCGCTGCGGGCCATGCACGCCGACGGCGTGCAGCGCGCCGTCGCCTTCACGCAGTATCCGCATTACTCCTGCGCCACGACCGGCTCGAGCCTCAACGAACTGTGGCGTGCCGCGCGGCGCCTGCACCTGCTCGACGCGTTCGACTGGAGCGTGATTGACCGGTGGCCGACGCATCCCGGATTCATCGACGCGATGACCGCGGCGGTGCGCGAGGGCCTGCAGCAATTCACCGACGAGGAGCGGGAGGATGTGCTGCTCCTCTTTTCCGCACATTCGCTGCCGATCAAGATCGTGCGGCGCGGCGATCCGTATCCGCAGGAGATTGGCGCATCGGTGCATGAAGTCATGCGCCGACTGGGCGATGCCAACCAGTACCTGCTCGCGTATCAGTCCGAGGTGGGCCCGGTCTCGTGGCTCGGCCCCAGCACCGAGGACGTGATCCACGGCCTCGCGTCAAAGCGACGGCGGAACGTGTTGGTGGTGCCGATTGCCTTCACGAGCGATCACATCGAGACGCTGTCGGAGCTCGACATCGAGTATGCGCAGCTGGCGACGAAGCTCGGCATCACGAAGTTCCGGCGCGCCCCCGCGCTCAATGCCTCGCCGCTACTGCTGGATGCGATGGCCGACATCGTGGGCAGCCACCTGACCAGCGGCGACGCTTGCACGCGGCAGTATGGGCTGCGTTGTCCCGGCTGCGTGAATCCGCAGTGCCGCTTCATCCCGAATCCCGTCGCCCCCTATCGCCGCACGCCCATGACGGCGACCGCGGAGAGTCAGCGCTTCGCCGCGGTATCGGCGCCCGACGACTCCTGATCGCGGCGAAGGCGCTCGACGAGGTCGGCCGCGCCCATCACGCCACTTTCACGTGCCAGCAGCCGCGCCATGAGGCCGGTCACGTTCGCCACGGCGAAGGATACGCCCGACAGGTTGCGCTCGGTGGACACACCGGGAATGCTCTTCGGATAGGGAGACGCCGCGAGCACAGGGCGGGCGGGCTCGGCAAGGATCGTGACGCGATCACGGGCGGCGTCGGGGTCCACGCGCACGGCCAGCACGCCCTCCCCACCCGGAGTACCGCCTAACGACCCCGGCAGGCACGGCAGGTCGCCGTCCCGTTCGGCGCCCACGACAATCGCGCCGGCCGCGTGCGCATCGGCCACGGCGGCGAGCAACATCTCGGTCTGGCGCAGGTTGGTGGTGCCGAGGCTGAGGTTGATCAGGCTCGCCCCGCCCTCGCCTGCCGCCCAGCGGATGGCGCGCGCCAGGATAACGGATGTCGTGCTCAGCCTCCGCTCGAAGATGCGCACCGCGATGAGCGTTGCCGCAGGCGCCAGGTCGTGAATGGCCCCCGCCACCGCGGTGCCGTGTCCGATGCGGTCGGCGAACTCGGGCGAGGTGTCATCGTCGCGCATCCAGATGCCTTCGGACACCTCGCCCACGTGCGGATGTCCGGAGGCGACCCCGCTGTCGATGACAGCGATGCGGACACCGGCGCCGTCCCGTGCCAAGGCAGCGGGACGACCGGCAGGACTGCCGTCGCTCACCCGACCGTCTCCAGCGACGAGAAGAGGCGCGTGAAGGGGCCACCACTCTCGAGCAGCGCATCGGCGTGCCCCTCTTCCACGATGCGTCCTCCCTGGAGCACGACCACGCGGTCTGCGCGTCGCGCCACGTCCAGGCGATGGGTGATGAGGATGGCCGTGCGGCCGCGGATCCACGAGTCGAGGCCCGCGATCACGCGCCGTTCGGTGGCGGGGTCGAGCGACGCGGTCGCCTCGTCGAGCACCAGCACGGCGGGATCGGCGAGGAAGGCCCGCGCCAGCGCCAGCCGCTGGCGTTCGCCCGAGGAGAGCGCCTTGCCGCGCTCGCCCACCACCGTGGCCATGCCCTGTGGTGCCGCGGCCACCCAGTCGCCGAGGCCGGCGACCTCTGCCGCCTGCTGCAACGCGGCTTCGTTTGCCTCGGGGCGCGCCACGCGCAGGTTCTCCCCTAACGATGCATGGAAGACGAACGGATCCTGTTCGACCGCCAGCACGTGCCGGCGAATCTCGGTCAGGCGCAGCGTGCGCAGGTCGTGGTCATCCAGCAGCACGCGTCCCGCATCGGGGTCAAGGTAGCGCACCAGCAGGTCGGCGATGGTGGACTTGCCCGTGCCACTGGCTCCCACTACCGCCACCACCTCGCCGGCTGCGACCGAGAGGGAAACGCCATCCAGCACAGCGCCGCCCCGCGAGAAGGTGAATGTCACGTCTTCCAGCGTCACCGCGCCGGCGGCGACGAATCCGTCCACCGGCAGCTCGGGATCGCTGATGTCCACCGGCGTATCGAGAATCTGTGAGACGCGCTGGAGCGACACCTTGGCCGACGCCACGTTGGAGTAGATGCCCATGAGCCCTTGCACGGGCCCCAGCAGCCGCATCTGGTAGGCGGCGAAGGCCACCAGGGTCCCCATCGTGAGGGTGCCCTCGATCACGCGCCACCCGCCATAGAGAAAGACGACCGCGCTGCCTAACGCCAGCACGACACTTGGCACGCCGCCGGACAGGTACGTAAGCCGTCGCATCGCCATGACCGCGTCCACGAAGCCCGCGTTGCGCATGCGGAACTGGTCCACCGACCGCGCCTGGGCGTTGTGGGCCACGACCAGCTTCATGCCCTGCAGCGCCTCGATGAGGAAGGAACCGACCGCGGCACTCTGCTCACGCGTCGCCGACACCGCCCCCTCGAGCCGGCGCCGGTAGCGCACCAGCGCCCACAGGGCCGGCGGGAGCGCGATGAGTCCCACCGCGAAGAGGCGCGCGTCGAGCACGACCAGCATCACGACACTGCCCACCAGGTACAGCACCTGTCCCACCCAGGCCAGCGCGACCTCCGATGCGACGCGCTGGATCTCCCCCACGTCGCTGTTGACCCGCGATGCGATCTGGCCGATGGGCGTCTGCGAGTAGTAGCGGGGAGACAGGCGTTGCAGGTGACGGAACAGCGCCAGGCGCATGTCGAACAGGATGTCGAGCGACACCCGCGTGTACTGCAGGCCGCTGAGTACGTTCACCGCGAAGCCGGCCAGCGTGAGGCCGAGGAAGCCACCCATGGCCCACAGCAGCGCCCGGAAGTCGCGCCCGATGAGGGCGCGATCGACCAGCAGCTTGGACAGCAAGGGCATGGCGAGGGAGAGCGCGGTGCTGATGACCGAGAGCGCGACCACCGGTACCAGCCGGCGCCAGTAGGGCCGGACGTAGCCTAACGCGCGCCAGAGCTGCGCCCGGGCGTCGGGGCCGCCGGGTCCACCTGCGGTGCCCGACATGCGCCCTGCTACCGCCCGCCGGGCGGCGGGACCACGAGGAAGTCCGTCTGGTCGGCCGCGTACCGCACCGTACGCACCAGCTGCAGCGTGGCGGCGTCATAGACATCAATCGTCGCCCCGGCCACGTGCACGTAGAGCTGCGTGCCGTTCGTGCTCACGGTGAGGCCCATGCGCGGCCTTCCCTCGAACTCGACGCGCTGGCTCACCTGCCGTCCCGCGAGATCGAAGGTCCAGAACTGGTAGTTCCCCACCTGCTGCCGCAGCCCGTACGCCTTCTGTCGTCCGGGGGCGAGCGCGAAACCCACGCGTTCGCTGGGCCCGAGCGAGTAGTAGTCCACCGCGCGATTCACGAGGTCCACGCGTGCGACGCCCATCAGGTCGCGATGGTTGACGGGATCGGTAGTCCTGAACAGCCCCGTGTAGAAGCCCGGCTCCTCGTACAGGCTCTCGGGAAAGCCGAAGTTCCACCGGCCCATGCCCTCATCCAGCGCACGGTCGAAGTCCCAGCGGTCCACCTGCTTCAGCGTCTGCGTGTCGTAGATGAGCACGTCGTCGCTGGTGAAAAAGTAGAGCAGCTTGCCGTCGGGCGAGAAGAGGACCTGCGCGAATTCGCGCTCCTCGCCCAGCGGCCACTGGATGGTGTCGGTCACGACCTTCTTCGCCAGGTCGTACTTGAGCAGCGTGGGCTTGCCGATCTCGAAGTGATCGCGCTTGCGCGCCTTGGTCTTCACGAGCAACACCGCAAAGCGATCGAGCGGATCCACGTTGAATCCGGAGATGGCCACCTGCATCGTGTCGTTGGACAGCGAGAAGCGATCGATCGACTTGCGCGTGGCGAGGTCGAAGATCTCGACCTTCTCAAAGAAGGGATCGAGGGTGTAGATGCGGCGCCGATCCTGGGAGAGCGAGAGCCCCATCGGGATACCGATGGATACCGCCATGGAATCCCGGACCACCATGGTCGCCTCGTCGATGACGAGAATCTTCTTGTCGTAGGTGGCATAGTAGATCGTGCCGTTCCCACCCGACGGCGCCCCCTGCGCGCCTGCGCGCGACGCGACGCCAATGGACGCGACCGACACACCCACCGCCAGGAACAACCCCGTTATCACCGCACGCTGGCTCATGATCGGCCTCGACTACGGGAAAATGAGGTCGATCTTGCGCCAGTCCTGCTGCGCCGAGGCGCAGTTGGCCGTCCAGTCGGGCGCGTGATTGTAGAGATCGGGCACGTGCACGGGCCAGAAACACGTCACGTAGCAGTCGTACAGATCGCGTTCCACGGGCTGGCAGAGGCCCGCGGTGGACCCGGTGCTGTCCACCTCCCATCCGGGTGAGAAGACAAAGGAGCAGCCGAGGGGAATGTGCGGCCCGTCCGGGTTCCGCGGCCCCTGCGTGCCCTGCAGCGCGACGACATCGTGCTCCTCCTGGCGCTCGGCGTGGATGGCCTCGATGGCGCGCGCCTTCCGGTTCACCGCCTTCAGGTGTTTCATCTGTGCCTCGTCAGGCCTCGAATTGCCGCAGGAAGTCGGGACGCTGCGCGGAGAGCGTGGCGTAGACTTCCAGGCAGGTCGCACTCCAGCGCCGGATCCAGTCGCAGTAGTGCAGGTTGGGAGATTCCGTGGAGCCGTAGCGCGTGTTGGCCTCGTGATAGCAGCCGCCCGCGCATAACGATCGCGCCCAGCAGGTGGCGCAGTCGGTCTTGTTGGCGATGTGATGCTTGAGCAGGTAGTCATCCTGCCGGTCACGATCGATGCCACCGGTCACGGTGCCCAGCTTGTGCGTGTCCGAGCCAGCGAAGCGATGACAGAGCGCGACGTCGCCGTCAGTCGCAACGCCGAGCAGCCCGATGCCGGCGCCACATGGATACGCCTTGGCCACGCCGCGGTGGATCTCCTCCAGCGTGTCGCGCACGTTGGAGAAGCCGTGATGGCGCCCTTCGAGTGACGTGGCCAGGTATTCCTGCGCGAGTAACTGAAACTCGCCCAGCATCCGCTCGAAGCCGTCGTCCTGGATGGCATAGTCCCGCTGCCACGAAGTGGTCACCGGGGCGAAGCCCACCTCATAGAAGCCCAGCTCGTCCTTGAGGTGCCGGTAGATCTCGCGGACGTTGAGGTTGTTCTTCGTGAGCGTCACGCGGGCTCCGATGGGGCGCGAGCGATGCCGCCGCAGCAGCTCCTTCACCTTCGGCGCGATGATGTCGTAGCTCCCCATACCGTTGGCGAATACGCGCAACTCGTCCTGCTGCTCGCGCGCACCATCCATCGACACGGTCACGCCGATGTCGTTGTCCACCATCCAGTCGATGATCTCGTCGCGCAGAAGGGTGGCGTTGGTGGTGAGGCTGGCATCGACGGTCTTGCCCAGCGCCCCGGCCCGTTCCTTGGCGTACGCCAGCGCGCTCTGCAGCACCTTGAAGTTGAGCAGCGTTTCGCCGCCGAAGAACGTGAGGTGCACATGCTCCTGTTCCCCCGCCTCGGCGAACATGAAGTCCACGCTGTCGCGCGCCGTCTGCTCGTTCATGAAGCGCGGCTTGTTCACGGGCTCGGAGAGGCGGTCCTCGCCGTACTCGTAGCAGTACTTGCAGCTCAGGTTGCACTTGCTCGTGACGTTGAGCACGAGCGTGGTGAGCGGGATGCGTTTCTTCGGCAGCTCGGGACGTGCCACCGGAACGACACCATCCACCGTCTTGATGGCGCGCGTCGAGAGCAGTTCGGTGATGGTGTCCCGCACGTCGGCGAGTGGGAAGCGGTCGGCAAGGCGTTGCTCGAGGTCGGGCGGGGCGACGTCATCGTTGCCCAGCGCGTCCAGAATCGCCGTCGAGGCCTCGTCGAGCCGGAACACCGCCGCCGAGGGAACGAGGTACACGTGCGCGGAGCCATCGGCGACGAACCGATGAAACTCACCGCGGCGCAACAGCATCATGGGGAGGTCCTCGTGGGTTCCCAGCGCATATAAAGGGGCACCGTGACAATCAGGTGCGCACGTCCCTTGAGAGGACGGCTGTCCGGGTCGGGCTTGTAGCTGGCGACGACCCACACGTCGCCGATGTTGTTGCGATTCTGCCGTCGCTCGGGGTTGGGGCCGTCGACGTTGGGCGTGAACACGCCGCGCTGGTCGATTGTCCCGATGTAGCGCACGTCGTCGTCCTTGAAGGTGACGCCGTACTCCTCGATGCCCCACGACACGTCCACAGGTCCGACGTCCAGGTCATCGGCCGTGTCGGGCTTCTTGTCGGCCCCGTTGATGTAGCCCGTGGCCTCGAAGCGAGCGAACTGCTTCGGAAAGCGCACTCCCCCTACGCGCGCCATGCCTGCCTGCGGGGTGACCCGGATGCGATCGATGGTCCGGTAGGCCACCACCGCGCCGCGCAGCGAAGCGCCGGAGAGAAAGAGGTCGCGTGCGCCGATCTCGGCGGCGCTGTCCACCGCGACGCGCACCACGAGTTCGTCGCCGGACGAGCGCACGATGCCCGTGGCCCGGATACCGGGTCCGAAGTCGATTGCAGCGGGCGACATGCCGCGCGGAAGGTTGGCGCCGAAGATCGTCAGCTCCGCGTTGCGGGAGCCGAGGCGCACTCCCCGAGGGCTCACGCCGGCGATGGAAGCGCCGGGCGAGGCACGTCGCAGCGTCACGTCCATGCCGAACTCGTCGTAACCTCCGCGAAACCAGCGCCCCGACATCTCCTGCCATCCCGGTTCCACCGACATCACTTCGCGCCACGCACTGTCGGTCACCGCGCCACTTCCCGACTGCGACGAACGTCCGCGCCACTGGTGACCCGTGTAGACGAGCGCCTTGCCATCGCGGGTGACTACGCCCCCGTCACGCGCAAAGCGGTAGGTGACCCGCGTGGTGAACTCATCGTAGGTACCGGCAACGCGCGCTATCCGGACGGTGCCGTAAAACGCGCCGCGACCCGTCTCGGAGCCGGAAAGTTGCCAGCTTCCCTCCAGCGGCGCGGGTCGCATGGTGGCGGACCACGCCTTCCATTCCGGCGTGTGCAGCGGGAAGGCCTTGGACAGGTGAGCGATGGCCTGGTCCATGGGATGCGGTGGTACCGGGCCCTCACGGGGCGCCGGTGACATGCGGCGGAACGCCTGGAAATCGGAGTTGGGGTAGTAGCCGCGATGCGTGGCCACCAGCAGCTCCCACTCCTTCGGCGAACGGCGTTGCGTAATCACCCGCCCTAACGAATGGCAGGCGCGGCAGGTGCGCTCGGTGGTGGAATCGGCGGTGTAGCGATAGTCGTCGCTGCGGCGCTCCACCTCGAAGCGGCCGGGGGCGATCTCCGCCGGCGCCAGTCCCTGCTGGTTCGCGAGGTACTTGACGATCGCGCGCGCATCGCCCGGCGTGAGCCGCACATTGTTGAGCGACGCCATGCGCCTGACGGAGGCTTCCCATCCCTCGGGCGACTTGCGCAGGTAGGCCAGCCGGCTCATGTGCCCGGTGGAATCGCTGCGGTGGCAGCCGCCACAGCGGCGCACGACGAGCGAGTCGGCGATGGCGAAGCCGGTGGTGGTGTCGGTCGCGGGGCGCTGTGCGGCCACCGGGGACGGGGACATCACCACCGTCGCGGCGGCGGCGCCCATCAGCAGGATCTTCAACGACCCACGTTCCGGCATCGACGCTCATCAGCGAGAGGTGGCCTGAATTACCACCCCCCTCAGGGAGTGTCAAGCAAGGTCCAACACTCCCTTGCCCAACAGCACGCTCAGGGCGCCAAGAAAGTCGGGAAGGGTCGCGCGACCATGGCGGCGCACGTATGACTCGTACATCACTCCCACATCGGCTTCGTTCGTCGCAATCTCGGCGACCGCCAGTACGTCCACGCCCCGGAGGTATCGCACACCCTCGAGGAAGGGTGGTGTCGTGAGATGGAGTTCGGGCACCAACTGGTGGTCGCGAATGAGCAGCAGGTTTTCCTGGCGGAAGCGGGCCGACTTGGTGAGCGAGACCGTGGGCTGGGCTTTCAACCGCTCGAACGCCGCCAGCACCTCGGGGTCGCGGCGCAGCGCTTCCGCCGGGTCCCCCGCCTCGGGCTCGTCGGCCAGCGCCGCGCGCGCTGTCCAGAAGGCGGACGCCCCGCCTTCGAGCGCATCGCGCGAGAGGGTCGCGAGACGCGCCGTCGCCGCCTGCGCGACCTCGCGCTCCCGTCGCGCGAAGAACTCCATCGCGCCGCCCGCGAACGCGGGCGACCGCAGTGCCGTGTTGACCGCAATGGCCGCCAGCCAACCCGAGGCCAGTGCCTTCTTCACCCCGAAGGACGAAAGCGGATCGATGCAGCTGGCGGCATCGCCCACCAGCAGCGCGCGCTCGGACACGAGGGTCTCGTGGGCGTATGGCGTGGCGTCGCACGCCCAGGGCGGCGATGCGAGCCGTCCGCGCGCGGCGATGCCGCCAAGCGCGGGCATGCGCGCAAGTTCTTCCTCATACTGCGTGGCCGCGCCCTCCCTGTCTGCCACCACGGCATGCGCCGGGTCCAGCATCACGGTGAAGTAGCGCGCGGTGGAAGAAACCGGGATCGACCACGCCCATCCACGCGTCGAGCTCTCGACGAGCGTGTGGGACTCGTCGGGCAAGTCCCAGCCTCCCTCCCGCTGCCAGACGCCGAGCAGGGCGAGGGTGCGGACCGCCGGGGCCGAGCGACGCGAGACGTGGCGGGCGAGGATGGCCGCGCGCCCCGTGCAGTCGAGCACCCAGTCCGCTTGCACCTCGCGGTGAACGCCGGCGACATCGATCGTGACCTGGCGGGGCTCGCCCGGCGCACCGCTCACCCGGAGCGCCGTCGCCCGTTCGTGCACCACGGCGCCCGCGGCGGACGCGTGCGTGCGCAGCAGGGCGTCGAAGGCAGAGGAGAGCACCTGGTAGCCGCGCCTGCCGGCCGGGAACGCTTCGACCCGCATCTCACCGTTGCCCCACCAAACTGTGTTGCCCGTGGCGTGAACGAAGCCCGCGCGGTCCACCGCCTCCCGGACACCCAGGGTCTCGAGCAGGGGAAGCGCGCTCGGCGGCAGCGATTCAGCGAGCGCCTTGCGCCCGCTACCGCGGTCGACGAGCAGCACGTCGTGTCCCCAGTCGGCCAGCAGGTGCGCCGCTGCCGCCCCCGCAGGACCCCCGCCCAGGACTGCAACATGTACGCGCTGGGGAATATGAGATGGCATTGCTGGTGGAAATACTGCCCGGTCGATGCCGCGACCAGACGCCGGCCGCGTGTCGGTGCGCGGCACGGCCGAAGCGTGTCCGGCTTGCGCACCTGAGACGTACTCGAAAGAATCGTGGCTGGAGGAGCCAACCATGCCCATTCAGCAAGCCATTCCCGCCCTGCCCGTGCGGAGAATCTCCGAGAGCGTCGCGTTCTACAACGAGAAGTTCGGGTTCGCCGCGGTACACGTCGAGGCATCGTTCGCCGTGGTGAAGCGCGACGACGTGGAGCTCCATTTGTGGCTGGCGAACGACGAGGGATGGCGACAGCGCGCCGGCACCTCCGCCGTGCAATCGGGCGCCGAGTCGTTCATCGCGGGCACCGCCAGCTGCAGGATCCGCGTGACGGACATCGACGCGCTCCACGCGGAACTCGCGCCCCACGGTGTGATCCACCCCAACGGGGCGCTGGCGTCCCGGCCCTGGGGTGACCGCGACTTCGCCACGCTCGATGCGGAGCGCAACCTGATCACGTTCTTCCAGCGCGACGCCTGACTCACATTGGTTGTCGCTAATCCGCCGCCGTCGCGGGGCGGCGCGCGGGCGAGTATTGGCTCCGCCTAACCATTGGTGATAGACGGCGATGCTTTACCTGTGCGGGAGGTTACAGAGGAGCGGCGTGAGGCGTCGATACTGACCCTCGTGACTCCGGATTCCCGTCGCGCAACCGCCGACGGGATCGGGGTTCCGACCTCGCTGCCGGAAGACCGTGCCTCTCGCCCACCTGCCACCCTTCGCCGCGCTGTCTTCGCGCCTTCGCTCGCTGCTCGCGCGGCGGAGCGTCGGGGCAAAGATCCGGTTGCTGCGCGCGGTGGCGGTCAGCACGCTGCTCGTCGTGCTCGCACTCACGGTCGGCCTGGGCACCGTGAACCAGCGGCGCTGGTCGGAGATCGAGCGCGACCTCTATCCCGCGCTCCAGCTCGATCGCACGCTGCGGGAGTCGCTGAGCCGCATCAATACGGCGCTGCAAAGCGCCGTTCGGGAGAACGATCCCCACTTTGTGGCCATCGCCGATTCGCTGTACACGGTGGCACAGAAGCGGGCGGCGCGCTTCCGCGGGGATCATCCCGGCAGCGACAGCGTCGTGAACTCTGTCTTCCTGCCCTACGAAGGACACTACCTTCTCGCGCGCCGCGTCTCGTCGACGATTATCACGAATCCGGCCAAGCCGCTCCCCCAGGAAGTGGAACGGGTACAGGCCTCGCACCGCGTGACGTCGGCGTTCCTGGATAAGCGCATGGTGGCGGACGAGCGCTTCATCCAGGCGTCGTTCGCCAGGACGTACGAATTCCAGGTGAATACGTGGGTGTTCATCGCTGCGGTGATCGCCATCGGCGCCACGCTCTTTGGACTCGTGGCCGCGGGCACGGAGCGCTCCATCACGGAGCCACTCGCCCACGCCGTACGCGCCGCGGACCGACTGGCGGTAGGCGACATGCGGGTCTCGATCCCCACGCCACCGCAGGATGAAGTGGGACACCTGCTGCGATCGATGGCCTCCATGGTCGCGTACCTCAATGACATGTCGGCCGCCGCCGAGCGCATTGCGGCTGGCGACCTCACGGCAGGGGTCTCACCGCGATCGCCGGTGGATCGCTTCGGCAATGCCTTCGACGGGATGCTGCGCTACCTGCGCGAGATGGCCGGCGTTGCCGAGCAGCTGTCGAGCGGCGACCTCACCGTGCGGGTGGGCGAGCGCTCGCCGCACGATGCGTTCGGGCGGGCCCTGTCGCACACGCTGCAGCGCATGTCGGACACGATTGCGTTGCACAAGCAGTCGGAAGACCGCCTGCGCCTGTTGCTGGAAACGGCCACCGACATGATCGTGACCACCGACCTCTCCGGTCGCGTGTCCGACGCCAATGCCGCCGCCGTCCAGATGCTGGGCCGCGACCTGAAGGACATCATCGGCGCGCCGGTGAGCCGCTTCGTGGAACCGGACGACCTGTCGCTGCTGCAGGAAGGTCCCGGCACCACTGGCTCGCTCAGCGCGCGGGTGCTCGAGATTCGCGTGCGCCCCGCCGACGGTTCGGTGCGCTGGATGTCGTGCGCCATCGCTCCCATCCGCGAGGGCAGCTCGGTCACCGGCGTGCTGTCCATCCTGCGCGACATCACGGAGGACCGGACCGCCGAAGCCTCGCTCCGCGCGAGCGAAGCCCGCTTCCGGGGCGTGGTAGACTCGGCCGCCATCGGCATTTGCATCGCGCGCGACAGCGGCGACATCGTGGAGGCCAATGCCGCGTTGCAGGCGCTGCTGGGCTTCACGGCCGATGAACTGCGCGGCCGCGGGCTTGTGAGTTTCTGCGAGCCCGGTGAGGCGCCGGCGCTGCTCGCACCGCTGGATGACCTGCGGGAAGGGCGCCTCGACGTGGCAAGCATCGAGCAGCGATTCATCAAGCACGACGGCGACGTGGTGTGGGCGCACATGACCGTGTCGCGCGTGATGCTCGGCGAGGACTCCTGCCTCATCGCAATGATCCAGGACGTCACGCGGCGCAAGGAACTGGAGGCCGAGCTGGTGTTCCAGGCCATGCACGACCCCCTCACCGGGCTGCCGAATCGCGCCTTCTTCCGCGCGCGCGTCGTGAGTGCGCTCGCGCGCGACGGGGGCCGAAGCGAGGTAGCGGTGCTCTTCCTCGACCTCGACAACTTCAAGACCATCAACGATTCGCTCGGGCACGCGGCCGGCGATCACCTGCTGCGCGAGGTGGCGTCCCGCCTGCTGCATGCCACGCGCGGCTGCGACATTGCGGCCCGCCTCGGCGGCGACGAGTTCGCGATCATCGTCGACCGCGTGGGCGCCGATGCCGACGTGGAGCGCGTCGCACAGCGTATCCTCCATGCCCTCGAGGTCCCGGTGGCCACCGGCGGCAAGCTGGTGCACATCGGTGTCTCCATCGGCATTGCGCGCTCGCCCGAAGGCGGTGCCGGCGATGCGGACGCGCTCCTCCTGAGTGCCGACACCGCGATGTACGAGGCGAAGCACCGCGGCAAGGGACGCTTCGTCTTCTTCGCCCCTGAAATGCACCAGGCCATCCTGGGGCGACTCGAGCTGGAGGAAGATCTCCGGGTCGCGCTGGACGAAGGGTGCGAGCAAAGCCAGTTGCGCCTGGAGTACCAGCCCATCGTCGAGCTGGAATCCGGGCAGGTGCAAGGCGTGGAGGCGCTGTTGCGCTGGGACCATCCTCGTCGCGGCCCCCTGCCGCCCGATCTCTTCATCCCGATTGCCGAGGAGTCGGGATTGATCAACCAGCTCGGCCTCTGGGTGCTCCAGCGCGCCTGCCATCAGGCCGCACGCTGGAATGCCATGGCGGATCCGTCCGCGCCGCTGAGCATGAGCGTGAACGTCTCCGGCAAGCAGTTGCGAAACGAGGACTTCAAGACCGAAGTCGCGAACGCCCTGCGTGATTCCGGCCTGCCGGCCGACCTGCTGGTCCTCGAAATTACCGAGAGCGTGCTCATGCACGACCGCGAACTCTCGCTCGAACGACTACGCGAGTTGAAGGCGCTCGGCACGCAGCTCGCGATCGACGACTTCGGCACCGGGTACTCCTCGCTGAGCTACCTGCAGCGCTTCCCGGTGGACATCCTCAAGGTGGACCGCTCCTTCGTGGACGGCGTGGCCCGCGGTGGCCACGACGCCGCACTGGTTCGCACCATCGTGGCCCTGTGCGAGACGGTCTCGCTGCGCTGCGTCGCCGAGGGCATCGAGCATCGCGAGCAGCACGCACACCTGCAGGCGCTGGGATGCCAGTACGGACAAGGGTACCTGTTCGCGCGACCCCTGCGCCCGGAGGCGCTCGAGGAGCTACTGCAGCTGACGGCGCGCGCTCCCCTCGCCCAGCCGCAACGTCAGGAAGCCTGACGCCGTTCGCCGCGCAGCGTGGCAGGGTCGAGCACCAACTGGCGCATCAGGTCCGTCAGGCGCTGCGGATCCACCGGCTTCACCAGGTGGGCCGTGAATCCCGCTTGTGCACTGCGCGCCTGGTCGTGCGCCTGGCCGTAGCCGGTGAGGGCGACGATGTGGCAGGAGTCCTTCAGGCCACGTTCATGGAGTTCGGCCGCCACCGCATATCCGTCCATGTCGGGCAGGCCAATGTCCAGCACCAGCACATCGAAGAGGCCGAGCTCCACCTGCTGGAGCGCATCGAGTCCACAGTACGCGACGCTCACCTGGTGGCCTGCCGCCGAGAGGACGGCGGCGGTCATGTCCGCGGCGTCGTGGTTGTCGTCCACCACGAGGATGCGCCCGCTCGACGGGGCGGCGCGTACGACTTCCGGCACCATGACCACCGCCGGCATCTCCTGCGTGGTACGGTCCGCGAGCGCCGGCAGCTTCACGCTGAACTCGCTGCCACAATCGGGACCCTCACTGTGCGCCGCCACCGTGCCGCCATGTGCCTGCACGAGCCGCTTCACCACCGCGAGCCCGATCCCCAGCCCGCCCTCCGAACGGGCGATCCCCTGTCGTCCCTGCACGAAGACATCGAACACGTAAGGGGCGAGCTCACGCGCGAGCCCGA
Source organism: Gemmatimonadaceae bacterium (assembly GCA_039927015.1). GTDB lineage: Bacteria > Gemmatimonadota > Gemmatimonadetes > Gemmatimonadales > Gemmatimonadaceae > SCN-70-22. The sequence goes on from JBDSVW010000020.1 coordinate 15,642, forward strand.
TTCCGGAGTCCACCACGCGGATGGTCACCCAGCCGGCGGCGGACTCGGCACGCACCTCGATGCGACCTCCTGGAGGCGTGTACTTCGCCGCGTTATTCAGGAGATTGCTCACCACTTGCGTCATGCGCTGCGGATCGGCGACGATCAACATGCCCCGCGCAACACGCAACTCCACGTCGTGCCGCCGCTGTTCGAGCAACGGCGAGACGGTCTCCGCCGCCCGCGCGACCACATCCGCGACGTCCACCGCCTCCATGTGCAGCTCAATCTTGCCCTTCGTGATGCGGGAGATGTCGAGCAGGTCATCTACCAGCGACTTGAGGTTGTTGACCTGCCGCTCGATGATGGCCTGTTCCGGTGACGTCACCCCGGCCGCCTTGAGCGTCATCAGCCGCAACGACGTGATGATCGGGGCAAGGGGATTACGCAGCTCGTGGCCCAGCATGGCGAGGAATTCGTCCTTCGCACGCTGTGCCTCGTCGCGCTCGCGAATGAGACGCGCCGTCTCCAGCCCTGTGGCTGCGAGGGTAAGGGACGTGTGGAGCGTGGCGAGTTCATGGGGCTGCGGAAAGCCGGGGGACGTGGAGGCGACGACGAGACAGCCCGCCTCCCCCACGTAGCCGATCGGCAACCGCACACACCGCAGGCGCGCTCCCTGGACGTCCACCTCTCGCGTGACTTCGCCGGCTTCCGCTTCGTGCGCAAGCGCGACGATCGGCGCCCAATCCGGCTCGCCGACCGTGGCCACCTTGCCAAACACGCGCAGCACCTCGCAGCGCTCGTCCGCCCGAATCGCTGCCACGCCATAACACGCCTGCAGCGGCAGCAGCGCCTCGAGCGCTTCGATCAGCGTCCGTAACACGAAGGCCGGATCGGTCCCGCCCCAGAACGCCGGCAGCGCCAGCAAACTGGTGAGGTCCCGCAGGAATCGTGTATGGTCGAAGTCCGGAGCGCTGAGACTCGTCTCGCCTCGCCCGGGCTCCATCAGGCGATCACGCGAGCACGCCGGCGCCCACGGTCGCCTTCCGACTCCGCACTTCCGCCAGCATCGCTTCCGGTGTGGTGAAGAATGGATTGCGATGCACCACCCCGTTCATCAGGACCAGCGGGTGCGCACGCATCACGTCCATCATCAGGCTGCCCGACAGCTTGTTCACGTCGTACACGCACACGGCCGGCTGCTTTTCCTTCGCCAGCACGAGGTTGACCTCCAGCTCGAACTCGATGAGATCCTCCGACCCTGGGCATCCGTCGAGCGCCCAGTTCATGTTGCCCACGATGCGGGTGCGCGTCACCCCAGCCTGGCGCGCGGAGTCGATCACGCCCTGTACCGCGGTGAGCATGAGATCCTTGTCGAAGGCGCCGTCGCGCAGGTAGGTCGCGCTCCAGCCGAGGATCTGCAACCGTCCCGCCTCCGTACAACCGCAGACGTCGATGCCGAGCTGTTCCATGCGCTCTTCGTGATCGGTACGCAGCGCGTCGTCGATGACCTGCACCAGTGACTCGCCCCAATCCAGCGTCTCGTGGTAGAACGGCGCCAGCACCCGGTACTCGTCGTCGCGGCTGCCAAAGAACGCGCAGACGTGGTAGAACGGATCCAAGCTGGTGCCGACGAGCGATGGCGTCTTCATGGATTGGCTCCTCTTCTGAACGATCTGCGACGGCGCTACTTAGCGCGAAGGGTTGAGCGCAGGCCCCGCTGAGCTGTAACTCGCGGGAGTAACAGGCTTCCGACATGCCCCAGTTAGTCCGCACGTTACAGAGCGCCCGGGCAAGACGCAATCGATGACGGCGCCACGCATTGCCGACGTCCGCCATGCCCTGCATTTTCCCCGCTCCGCACGACCATCCGATTCACCATGGAGCATGGGAACATGAAAAGACGCGAGTTCGTGGTTTCTTCTGCATTGGGCTCGCTTGGCGTCGCCGCGAGCCGCCTGGGTGCCAGCGTGACCACCCCCGAGGTTGCCGGGCTGATGCAGGGTCCCAGAACATCGGCGGCGACGCGCAAGATCCTCATTGCGGGAGGGGGCTACGGCACGGCCTTCATTCGATATATGGCTGCCCTGACGGGCAAGCCTCGGCCACGCCTGCTCTACCTCCCCACCGCCTCCGCGGATCGGCCCGAGGGTAGCCTCACCTGGTTCCGCAACTGCGCCCCGCTCAACGTCGTGCCGTTCATGCAAGAGAGCTTCATTGCCAGCACGCGGCAGAACCAGAGCTGGGAAGAAGTGCTCCTGTCCATGGACGGAATCGTCGCGTCGGGCGGCAACACCCTCAACCAGCAGGCGATCTGGAAGGCGCAGGGCATCGACCTCGTGCTTAAGGAAGCATGGGACCGCGGCATCGTACTCGGCGGCGCCAGCGCCGGTTCCCTCTGCTGGTTCGAGGAAGGCACCACCGACTCGCGGCCGAAGGAGTTGTCCATCGTGAAGTGCCTCGGCTTCCTGAAGGGCAGTCACTCGCCACACTACGACGCCGAGCCTGGCCGCCGTCCGCTCTACCAGAAGTTGATCGGGTCGGGCCAGATGGCGCCGGGATACGCCTGCGATAACGACGCCGGCATCTATTTCGAAGACAACGAGGTGAAGCGCGTGGTCTCCACGCGCGCCGCGGCGAAGGTCTACTACGTGAGTGTCGTGGGCGGCAAGGCGGTGGAGCGCGTGATGGAGCCGGAGCGCATCAGCTAGGATCACACAAAACAGGCGGGATGCGGGCCGACGGGTTGCGTGTGTGTACCGCACCTCCCGTCGGCCCTGCACTTTACCCGCAGTACCGCGCGCGTTTAGCTTGCGCCCTACATGACCGGGGTGCCCCCGTCGCTTCTGGCGGTCGGCTGAGAGAGTCCCGTAGAACCTGATCCGGATCATACCGGCGTAGGGAGTCCGAAATGCGAATCGTCCCGTTCTGGGCGCGCCTCGTGCGTGCCCCCGGGCGTGCGTGGCACACCGCGCGCCCCACCCTTCAAGTCCTGCTCCTGCTCGCCGCGAACTCGGCGCTCGCCGCCCAGGGCGCCGACAGCACGCGAGCCGCCCGCGAGCGTGCTGCCAGCGAGCGCGCTGCCACGGATTCTGCCCGGCGCGTGGAGGGCGTGCTCGTGACCGCCATCCGCGCGTCAGGCACGGCGCCTATCGCGGAGAAGACCGTCCAGCGCGCGGCCATTCGCGCGCGCAACTTCGGCCAGGACGTGCCGCTGCTGCTGCAGGGTGCGTCGCCGTCCCTGCTCGCGCACACCGAAACGGGCACGCCGTGGGGCTACAGCTACCTCCGCCTCCGCGGCGTAGACCAGACGCGCATCAACATCACGCTCGATGGCGTCCCGCTCAACGACATGGAAGACCAGGTGCTGTACTTCGCCAACTTCGCCGACATGATGGAGAGCGTGCAGTCGGTACAGGTGCAACGCGGCGTGGGCACCAGCAGCGCCGGCACCGCATCGTTTGCTGGCTCCATCAACTTTGAGACCTTGCCGCTGGCCGTGAATGACGCGGGCGGCAGCGTGGAGCTGCAGCTGGGGTCGTTCAACGCGCGGCGGGCGAGCGCGTCGTTTCAGTCGGGGCTCCTGCCCAGCCGCTTCGCGTTCTACGGCCGGGCCAGCGCGCTGCGCACCGATGGGTACCGTGAGCACAGCGGCGTGGAGGGACGCTCCGCGTTTCTGGGCGCCGGATGGTTCGGCGATCGCGACGTCATCAAGCTCACGACGCTGCTCGGGCTCCTGGCCGACACACTGTCATATGTCGGGGCGACGCGCGAGGAACTGGCCCAGAACCGCCGCTTCAACCCCCTCGCGCCAGATGAGCGGGACCGATTCACGCAGCAGATGGTGGCGCTCTCGCACACGAGAATCGCCAGCGCCAACACGTCGCTCACCACCACGCTCTACCGGAACTCCGCCAGCGGCCACTACGACTACTTCTACCTGCCTGATCGCTACCAGTTCGGGCTCGCGCACGCCTGGTACGGGCTCACGAGCGCCATCAACCAGCGCCGCGGCAACGTGCAGCTCAACGCGGGCGTGAACGCCAACACCTACGAGCGCGCGCACCGCGCCTTCCTGCAGCCCGACCTGGCGTCGCCGCTGTACGACAATACCGGCCACAAGGACGATGTGAGCGCCTTCGCCAAGCTGGCGGTGGAGTCGGGCCGCTTTCGATGGTTTGGGGATCTCCAGGCGCGCCATGCCCGCTTCCGCTACGCGCCCGACGCCAACGCCGGCATCGACGGGCGCTCCGTGGACTGGACGTTCTTCAATCCCAAGGCTGGGGTGACGCTGAACCTGGGCGACGGCGTGTCGGCGTTCGCGTCCTACGGCGCGACCACGCGCGAGCCGGGGCGCAACGACATGTTCGCCGGCGACGACGACATGAATGCCTCCAATGTGGACGCCATCGGCGACCTGTCGCGCGTGAAGCCGGAGCGCGTGCGCGACGCCGAGCTGGGGCTCTCCGTGTCCCGCGCCGCGTGGCAGCTGTCGGCCAACCTGTACAGCATGGACTTCCGCAACGACATCGCCCGCATCGGCGCGCCCACGGCCACGGGCCTCATCCTGCGCCGCAACGTGGGCGCGTCCTACCGGCGGGGGCTGGAGCTCGACGCCAGCTGGCGAGGCAGCTCGCGCCTGACGCTCGCGGGCAACGCAAGCTGGAGCAGCAATCGCATCCGGCAGTTCACCGATTCCTCCGGCGACTCGCCCCTCACGCGGCGCAACGTGGAGCCGCTGCTCACGCCCCGCTTCACGTCCACCCACCGTGCGGAGTTGATGGTCACGCGGGAGGTGGACGTGTCCGTGGAGGGACGCTACCAGTCGACGGCCTTTCTCGACAACACCAGCAACGCCCAGCGCGTCCTGCCCGCCTCGTACCTGCTGGATGCGGCCGCGCGCTGGCGCCGCTCGGGATATGCGCTCGTGGTGCGGGGCACGAACCTGGGCAATAGCGAACGATTCGGCAGCGGCTCGGTGTCCGGCTCGGGGGAGGTGCGGTACTTCGTGCTTCCTCCCCGCTCGGTCTTCGTGACGGCAGAGTTTTCGTTCTAGAAACGGCTCACTCAAACCATTGGTGATCCGGAACCATCTAATGGATCACCGTGGCTTCCCTCCCAGCATCTCCGCATCCGGGTGCGCATCGCACCGACGGTCTCTCGACTGACACCGCGCCGTCTCGCTCTCTCGGAGCGATTCGGCGCGACCTGTTTTTCGCCTGGAAAACGCTGAGCCGGCGACGAGGATTCGCGGCGCTGGTCGTGCTTACGCTGGCACTGGGCATCGGCGTGACGACCGCTCTGTTCGCCATCGAGAAATCCGTGCTGCTCACGCCGCTTCCGTACAGCCGGCCCGAAGGGGTGGCCATGGTGTGGAGCGCGTGGAAGGGATTCGACCAGACCTGGCTGTCGTACGACGAGTATGAGGCGTGGCAGGCGTTGCCGGTCTTCTCCGGCGTCGCGCTGTACTCCGACGGCTCCATCACGCTCACCGATGGCGACGAGTCGGAGCGCCTGCGCTTCGCGCAGGTGGATGCGCAGGTTTTTCCCGTGCTCGGCGTGGCCCCGTTCATCGGTCGCGGTCCGACGGCGGAGGAAGATCGGCCCAACGGGCCGCGAGTGATCGTGCTTGGCTACGAACTCTGGCAGCGCCGCTTCGGCGGTGATCCCTCCGTGCTCGGCCGAACGATCCAGGTCAATGGAGAGGGCGCGACGGTCATCGGCGTGATGCCCTCCGGCTTCCGTCTCCCGCTGGACTACGGGAGCAATGGGCGCACCGAGGCGTGGATGCCGCTCGCGACCGACGCCGCCTCCGAAGGCGCGCTCCCGGGGCCGGAGATCATGCCGGGCGGATCGAGTCACAATTTCTACGGCGTCGCGCGCCTCGCGCCGGGCGCCACGATCGAGAGCGCGAACCGGGCACTCGCCTCCACCGCGGCCGCGCTCAAGGGCCAGGGGCTGCTGACCAATACCGCGCAGTTCCGCGCCTACGTCGTGTCCGTGGACGACCAGGTGACCGGCAGGATTCGTCCCGTGCTGTTCGTCGTGCTCGCCGCTGTGGGATTCGTGCTGCTCATCGCGATCGCGAATGTGGCCGGATTGCTGCTCGTGCGCGGCGAGTCGCGGCGACGCGAACTCGCCATCCGCGTCGCGCTCGGCGCCGACCGCCGCCGCCTTGCACGTTTGCTGCTGACGGAGAGTGCCTTGCTCTCGGTGCTCGGCGCGTTGGCGGGGGTGGGCGTGGCCGTGCTAGGCCTGTGGGCCGTGAGGCGCACGGCGCCGGCCGGGCTCCCGCGCATCGCCGACGCGCAGCTCGATCCGAGCCTGCTGCTGGTGGCTTTTGGCATCGCGGTGGTGGTGGCGGCGCTGATCGGCGTGCTGCCGGTGCTGCAGGCGACCCGAGCCGACACGGCGAGCCAGCTCAAGGAAGGGGGGCGCGGGCAATCCTCGGGCGCGGAACGACTGCGTTGGCGTCAGGGACTCGTGAGCGCGGAAGTGGCGCTCGCGGTGGTACTCGTCGTCGGCGCCGGACTGATGATCCGAAGCGTCTCGAATCTCTTCGCCGTCAATCCGGGCTTCGACTCCCGGGGCGTGCTCACCATGCGCCTGTCCACTCCCTCGCTCTGGTATCAGGACTCGTCGCGGGTGGTGCAGTTCTGGGATGAGCTGCAACGCGAGGTGGGGGCGCTGCCGCGCGTCCAGTCCGCCGGCGCGGTGCGCCTCCTTCCGCTGGTATCGGAGATGGGGGACTGGGGACTGCGCGTGGAAGGCTACACCCCGCCTCCCAACGAAGGCACGCCTGGCGACTGGCAGGTGGTGACACCTGGCTACTTCGAGGCGATGGGACTGCGCGTCCAGACGGGCCGCGCGCTCGACCAGCGCGACGGCATGGACGGGCCGCTGGCGATGGTCATCAACCAGGGGTTTGCGGACAAGTACTTCGCGGGACGCACCGCAGTGGGCGGCCAGGTGCGCATTGGCAGCGACCCGATGCGGCTCCCGTACACGGTGGTCGGCGTGGTGGACGACGTGCGCCACAACGCGCTCACACGCGAGGTGAAACCCCAGTTCTACGCCACGATCGCGCACTTCGCCCGATCACCCGGCAACACCATGCGAACCATGCACCTCGTGGTGCGGAGTTCGGGAGATCCGGCCCTGCTCGTGAATCCCGTGCGGGCGATCATCGGGAAGATCGATCCGCGGATTCCCATCTCCGATGTGCGGTCAATGGAGGAGGTGCTGGGCGCGTCGATCGCGGAGCCGCGCTTTGCCATGCAACTGCTCGGGCTCTTCGGAGCGCTGGCCCTCGTGCTGTCCGCGATCGGGATCTTCGGCGTAGTGTCGCAAGTGGTCGCGCTGCGCCGGCACGAGTTCGGCATTCGCGCCGCGCTCGGCGCCACCCCGCGCAGCCTCGTCGCGCTCAGCCTGCGCACCGGCCTGCGTCAGGCCGCGCTGGGCATCGCGTTTGGCGTGGCGGCGGCGCTGGGCCTCACGCGACTGATGACGCAGTTGCTCCACGGCGTGC
>JBDSVW010000021.1:0-2844 GCA_039927015.1 Gemmatimonadaceae bacterium
CCGGCAAGGATTCGCGCTCCACCACAGAGGTCACCACCCATGCGAAGAGTACGAGCGAAGACCACGGTCCACCAGTCCGCGAGTGCGCCGCCCCTGCAATTGTCGGTGCCGTTGGACGATGGCACGGCGACGTTGGCGATGATCCAGGCCTTGATTCCCTTGGGCTTGCGGGCCGTGGAAGAGGCCCTGCAGGAGGAGGTGCGCGCCCTGGCCGGGGCGCGCTATGCGCATCACGATGGCCACCCCGACGTGGTGCGGTGGGGTCGGCAGCCCGGCTCGATCTATCTCGCCGATCAAAAGCTGCCCATCGTGGTGCCCCGCGTGCGGCATCGGGCGGCCGGGACGGAGATTCCGCTGACGACGTACGCGACCCTGCAGACCCCGCGCGCCCGCGACACCGGGCTCTTTCGCCGGGTGCTGGCGGGGCTCTCCTGTCGCGAGTACGCCGCCGCCGCCGAAGCCGTGCCCGAAGCGTTCGGCCTGGCCAAGTCGAGCGTGTCGCGGCGGTTTATCCGCACGAGTGCGCGCGCGTTGCAGCAGCTGCACGCGCGACGCCATGACGACGCCGAGTGGCTCGTGCTGTTGCTCGACGGCAAGACCTTCGCGTCGGACCAGGTGGTCATCGCGCTCGGCGTCACGAATACCGGGGAGAAGCGGATTCTGGGGCTCGTGCAAACGGCGTCCGAAAACAAGCGCGTGTGTGCCGCCTTCCTGCGCGAGCTCGTGGAGCGCGGGTTCGCCGCGCCGCGCGGCCTGCTCGTGGTGCTCGATGGGGCGAAAGGGCTGCGGGCCGCCGTGCGCGACGTGTTCGGCGACGACGTCCCGGTGCAGCGCTGCCAGTGGCACAAGCGCGATAACGTCGTCAGCTACCTCACCAAACCTCAACAGATCCTCTGGCGCCGGAAGCTCCAGGCGGCCTACGCGCACCCGGCGTATGCGGATGCGAAGCGGGCCCTGCATCGTTTGGTGCGCGAGCTGGCCCTGCTGAACGAGTCCGCCGCCCGCAGTTTGGAGGAAGGGCTGGAGGAGACGCTCACGCTGCATCGCCTCGGCGTGTATCCGGAACTCGGCACCAGCTTCAAGACCACCAACCTGATCGAGAGCGTGATGGCGCGGGTCGAGGCGAAGACGCGGCGGGTGGACCGATGGCGCACGAGTGACCAGAAGCAGCGCTGGTGTGCGGCAACCCTTTTGCACTGCGAAGCCAACTTCCGTCGGGTGAAGGGCCACCGGCAGCTGCCCTTGCTGCAACGCGCCCTTGCGCCCAAGACCATGTCCACGTCGTCCGCCGCCGCGTAGGCGGCGATTCCGAGGCACCCACCTGAATTTCAACTGATCCCGGGACACATCCACGTTTCGCAACTCGGCTCAGCGCACGTGCCGCGCGAGTCACCCCGCGTGCAAGCCGCTTGTACTTTCGTTGCATCCAGCGCACCAGATACTCGTTCACGTGTTTCCACAGTGGGTACAGCGCCGTCGGATAGAATCGACCGTAATAGTTTGACCAGCCACGCAGTACTGATCCAAACATGTTCGAGAGATCGCTCAGCTCCTTGTCGCACATGCGCTGGAGATGCCAGCCTCGCACCGTCTGCCGCATGGCCGTTAACGCCGCGCGACTGACGCCCGGAGAAAAATTCACATACACCCGTCCATACTTGTCTACCGCTTTGCGCGGTCGAAACGTATAGCCGAGGAACGTGAACTGGATCGTTGGGTACGTGGCCTGCCGATTGACGTCCCGGCAGTACACGATCTTCGTCTTCTCTGGGTGCAGCTCGAGTTTGCACTCGCGAAGTCGTGCCCCAAGTTTCCTCAACACCAACTGAGCCTGCGCTTCGCTTTTGCAATGGATGACGCCATCATCAGCGTAACGGCAGAATCTGACGCTCCGCATCTCTCGTCGCATCCATGCGTCCAACGCATAGTGCAGAAACAGGTTGGCGAGCAACGGGCTCACGACGCCCCCTTGCGGGGTGCCTCGCTCACGCGCCGTCCGCATCCCGTCCTCAGTCTCCATTGGCGCCTTCAGCCATCGCTCGATGTACAGAAGAATCCATGGAGTCTTGCAGTGCTTTCGGACTGCTCGGAGGAGCAACTCGTGGTCAATGTTGTCGAACAAGCCTTTGATGTCGAACTCGACAACCCAGTCATACTTCCAGCTTCGCCGCCGCACCAACTCGACCGCGTCCAGTGCAGAACGCCCTGGCCGGTAGCCGAATGAGTCGCGGTCGAACACTGATTCGAGCACCGGCTCGAGGACCGTTTTCACCACGGTTTGTGCCACTCGATCGGCAACAGTAGGCACGCCCAAGATTCTGACGCCCCCACTCTTCTTTGGAATCGGCACTGCTTTGACGGGCGGCGGGAAGTAACTGCCCGACGCCATTCGATTCCAAATCCTATACAGGTTGTCACCGAGATGTTGCTCGAACGTCGCAATCGACTCGTCGTCAACTCCCGGGCTGCCACCATTTGCTTTGACTCGCTGGAATGCGCTCCAGACCAGCGACTTGGGAACAGCAAACGGCTTTGTCATGTGATCGCACTCCTCCTGCTCGCGCAGTTGGTTTGACCGAATGACTCAATGACACGACCCCTTCGCTCCATCGCCATTACGGCAACTTCGTCGCTACTACGAGTCGTTCCGCCCCTTGATCGCGCATTGGTATTCTCAGCCTCACGGTGTCCGCTTGTGCCTTTCCCGTTGCATCGCGATCGAAGGTTCCCGCAGTTCCACATAGGAGCCCGAACCAAGCTGGCGCTGCCTCTATGTCGGACGCCGCATGGCCAATCGGCAGGCTCCCGCCATGCTGGTCCCGGGTTAACATCAACGCCCGGTTT
>JBDSVW010000022.1:0-3236 GCA_039927015.1 Gemmatimonadaceae bacterium
GTAGGCAACCAACGCCACGAGCGCGTGCGCGACCAGGTTGGCCGCCCACACGCGCCACTCGTTGCCCCCCAACCCCACCTTGGCCATCGCATCGTTCGCGATCACGCCCACGGACGAGATGGGGGACAGGTTACCGGCGTTGGCGCCGTTCGCGACCATCAGCGCGGTAAGAAAGGCCGGCACTCCAGCGCGCAGCCCGATGGCCATCGCCATGGGCACAACGAGCGCCACGCTGGAAATGGCACCGGGACCCACCGTGGAAATCGCGAAGGCAATGAGGAAGAAGAGCAGTGGCAGCGCTGCCGCCCGTCCCCCCGCGAGGCGCACCGCCCGGTGCGCAAGGCGCTCGAGCGTGCCGTTGGTCTCGGCCACCGCGAACAGTAGCGTCACACCGGCCAGCGTGAGGAAGAGCGAGACGGGGAAGCCGCTCATCACCACGTCGGGCCTGAGCGCGGCCACGTACACTCCGATGATCCAGGCGAACGCGATACCCAGCAGCCCCACGTTGATGCGCGACGTCATCGACACGACGATCGCCACCACCAGCGCGATAAGCGAGAGGATGGCGGGATTCACGGCGTCGTCCAGGGTGGCAGGAGGTGTTTCTGCACCTTGCCTAACGCCGTGCGTGGCAACTGCTCCACGCGCACGAAGCCGCGGGGCACCTTGAACGAGGCCAGCTGGTGCCGGCAGTGATCATTGAGGGCGGACTCGTCGAGCGCCGCGTCGCTCACCAGGTAGGCGACCGGCACTTCGCCACGCCGCCCGTCGGGCACTCCCACCACCGCCGCCTCGCGGATTCCGGGCTGCTCGAGCAGCAGTTCCTCGATCTCCCTGGGATAGATGTTGAAGCCGCCGGAAATGATGAGGTCACTGCGACGTCCGCGCAGCGTGACGTAGCCGTCGGACGCGCGCTCCGCGAGGTCGCCGGTGCGGAACCACGGACCCCGGGTCAACGGCTCGGGGTCGGCGACGAAGGCGGCCGCATCCGCGTCGGGGCGTCGCCAGTAGCCCTGGAAGACGTTCGGCCCGCGCACCCACAGCTCGCCGATCTCGCCGGGGGGAACGTCGCGCCCCTCCCCATCCACGAATCGGGCGGCCACGCCCGGAAAAGGGAAACCCACAGACCCCGGCCGGCGCTCGCCGGCATACGGATTCCCGAAGTTCATCAGCGTCTCGCTCATGCCGTAGCGCTCGAGAATCACATGCCCGAAGCGATCGCGAAAGCCTTCCATGATGCTGGCCGGAAGGGGCGCCGAGCCGCAGACGAAGAGCCGCATGTGTGCGCCGATGCGACGGGCCGCGTCGGGTGGCAGCTCGAGCAGCCGCACGTACATCGTGGGCACGCCGAAGAAGAGCGTGGGCTGGAAGGCGTCGAACCACGTTTGGACGCGGGAGGCTTCGAAGCGTTCCACCAGCCGCATGCGGCAGCCGCTGGCGAGCCACGAGAACACGCCGTTGCCCAGCCCGTGCACGTGAAAGAGCGGCAGCACGGCGAGGTAGCGATCGTCGCTCGTTATGCGCCAGCTGGCCAGGAGGCTGACGGTGTTGGCGATGCAGTTGTTGTGGGAGAGCACCGCACCCTTGGAGCGTCCGGTGGTGCCCGAGGTGTACACGATGAGCGCCGGATGCTCGCCCTCCAGTGGCGAGCGCACGCGCGCGTCGGCGAGCCGTGCGGCGTCGCGCATGAGCTGCTCCACATCCCACGACACCGCGCCGGACGGCAGGTGCTCCGCCAGCGCGGCCGTGGTGACCACCGCCGCTGGTTCCGCATCGTCCACAATGTGCCCGATCTCCCGCTCGCGGTACAGGATGTTGATCGGTACCAGGATGATGCCGACCTTCACGCAGGCGAGCAGGAGGTCGAGGAACTCGATGCGGTTGGGAAGGTGGATGGCCAGCCGGTCACCGGCGGTGAGCCCGCGCGCGAGCAGCAGGCGCGCCACCCGGTTGCTGCGCTGCTCGAGCGCACCGAAGGTGAGCGTCTAGAGCGCACCGTCCTCGCGGTCGTACTCCAGCGCCGTTTCGTTCTGCCGCACGACCAGCGAGAGGTCGAAGAGATCCAGTAGTTGCATGCGGGCGCAATTGTAGCCGTGCAGCGCGAGGCTTCGCTAGGCAGTGCGCTCCCCCAGGTGTGTGGCGTACTGCATATTGGCGCTCCAATGCGCATCTCCTCACGACCGGTCGCGCTCCTGCTCGCCGTGGCGCTTCCCGTCATCGGTGGCACTGCCGCCGCACAGCGCGCGGCGCCTCCCCTGACCATCATCGCCCCCGCCGCGCCCGGCGGCGGCTGGGACCAGCTCGCGCGCACCATGCAGCGCGCACTGGAAGTGGAGGGCATCGTCTCGCGCGTGCAGGTGGAGAACATTCCCGGCGCCGCGGGCACGGTCGGCCTTGCGCGATTCGTCTCGGCCCGCCGCGGCGATCCCGACGCACTCCTCATCACGGGACTGGTGATGGTCGGCGGCATTTCGCAGAACGCGTCGCCCGTTACGCTGGAGCAGACCACACCACTGGCCCGGCTGGTGGGGGAGTACGAAGTGCTGGTCGTGCCAATGACTTCGCCATATCGCACGCTGGCGGAGCTGCTCACGGACTTCGGCCGCACACCGGCATCCATCGCGTGGGGGGGCGGATCGGCGGGCGGCACGGACCAGATACTGGTGGATCTGATCGCGGCGGCACGCGGCATCGACCCACGCCGCGCCAATTACGTCGCCTTCTCGGGCGGCGGCGAGGCGACGGCGGCCTTGTTAGGCGGCCAGGTGACGGTGGGAGTGAGCGGCCTCGGCGAGTTCGCCCCGCTGCTCGCCGAGGGGCGCGTACGTGCGCTCGCCATCTCGTCGCCAGAGCGCGTGGCGGGCGTGGACACTCCCACGTTGCGCGAGCAAGGCGTCGCCGTGGATGTGGCCAACTGGCGCGGTATCGTGGCGCCCCCCGGCATCTCGCCCGCGCGCCGCCTGGCGCTGACGCAGGAGCTCGAACGGCTGGTGCGTTCGCCCGCGTGGCGGGCGGAACTCACGCGGCGCGGGTGGGACGACTTGTGGCTGCCCGGCGAGGGCTTCTCCCGCTTTCTGGCGGCGGAGGCGCACCGCGTGGACGCACTCGTGGCGGCGCGGCGCGGCGTGCGCACGATCTACTCGAGCGCCGCGCTGTCGCGCCTGCCCCTCCTGCTCGGCGCGCTGCTGGCCGTGCTGCTGGGCATCGTGGCGGTGCGATCGGTGCGATCGGTGCGA
>JBDSVW010000023.1:0-4664 GCA_039927015.1 Gemmatimonadaceae bacterium
TCGTAGATCTCGGTGACCGTGCCCACCGTGGAGCGTGGATTATGCCCCGCCGTCTTCTGCTCGATAGAGATCGCGGGTGAGAGCCCCTCGATCGTGTCGACGTCGGGCTTTTCCATGAGCCCGAGGAATTGCCGCGCGTAGGCGGACAGCGACTCCACGTAGCGGCGCTGCCCCTCCGCGTAGATGGTGTCGAACGCCAGCGAGGACTTGCCCGAGCCGGACAGCCCGGTGATGACGGTCAGCTTGTCACGGGGAATCGTGACATCGACGTTCTGCAGGTTGGGCTCGCGGGCGCCGCGGACAATCAGGAATTCATCGGCCATAGGGACCGAAAATTGACCGAAGGATGGGCGAGATTCAAGCCGGACCCTATCGGACAATCGGGGGAGGAGTGGCGCGACGGGGCGGGCTCGGCCGAATCGACTGGCGCCCGCCGCGTGACGTCCGCTACCTCTGTGCTGTCCCTGCAGGGGCGCTCGTCGCCGCTGCGCCTGCCCGTCTCCAATGCCGAATCATGCCACATACCGACGCCGTCGTCGTGCTGACCACCGTCGCCACCCCCGAGGAGGGGGAGAAGCTGGTGCGCGCCCTGCTCGAGCGGCGCCTGATAGCCTGCGGCTCGCTGCTGCCGGGTTCGCGCTCGCTCTACCGCTGGGAGGGGAAGATCGCCGCCGAGCAGGAAACCGTCATCATGATGAAGACCCGCTCGGCCGTGCTGCACGCCATCGAGCGGGCGTTCCTGGAACTGCATCCGTACAAGGTACCGGAACTGCTGGCGCTGGAGGTCCAATGGGGGTTGGAGAAGTACGTGAAATGGATCAACGACGAGACGTCTATGGCGTTGATGTGAGGGGCCGTGCTGTGAGAGGCCGTGATGTAAAGGGCCGTCATGTGGGGGCTTGGACGTGAGGGCCCGTGACGTGAGAACCGTGCTGTGAGGGCCCGGCTGTGAGCCAATCGCCGGAAGCCGTCTCGGGGACCACCGTCTCCGTGGACGTGATCGTGGACGACCTCGCCTTCGTGGTCGCCGACGCCGTCGCGCGATCGGTCGATGCGGAGCTGCGCGCGGTCACCCCGGTGCTGCGGCGCATGGAGGAGGCGGCGGGCGCGTCACTCCTGCGCCAGCTGCGCGTGAACGAGCCGCTGGAGGTGGGCGCGGCCGTGGTCACGGGTGCCGGCGCGCTCAGCACGGAATTGATGATTCACGCCGTGGTCGCCACGCGCACGGAGTCCGTTTCCGCCGACGGCGTACGGCGCGCGACGCTCAGCACGCTGCAGCGGGCCCACGACTTCGGCGTGGTGCATCTGGCCATGGCACCCTTCGGCCTGGGAGCGGGCAACCTGGACGAGGACGCGTGCGCGCGCGTGATGCTCGACGCGGTGCACGAGCATTGCAGCGGCCGGGCACGACCCGAACGCATCACGATGGTAGCGGAAACCGAGCGTGAGGCGGAGTCGTTTCGCGCCGTCGTCGTCCGTCGATGGGGCGCCGCGTGAGGCTACGCAGCGTAGTCGCGGTGGGAGTGCTCATCGCCTGGGCCGCGGGCCTGGCCGCACTCGCCCACGCCGAGCGTACTCGCAGTCCGCGGCAGAAGCTGGCGGAAGTCGCCCTCCGCGTCGCGCCCGGCGCCAGCTTCTTCGCCGTGGAGCACGCGGGGGTGCACGTGGGCTTCGCGTCGAGCACGATCGACACGGTGCCCGGCGGTTTGCAGGTGACGGACTACTTCGTGGCCGACGTCGCGGAGCGCGACACCATGCGCCGCATCGGGGCGCAATCGGTCGTGCGCTTCACGCGCACGCTGGCGCTGCGGGACTTTCGCCTGAGCTTCGATACCGGCGAACGACGGCAGGCGGTGCACGGCTGGACCGTGGGAGACTCGCTGCTCGCGTTCGTGGTGGAGCGCCCCGGCCGGCCCGCCGACACCACCCGCATTTCGCTGGGCGGCCCGCTGCTGATGCCGACGCTTGTACCCACCGTGGTGGCGTTAGGCGATCCCCCGGCCACCGGGGGACGCACGACGGTGAGCGTGTTCGATCCGTTCACGCTGACCACACGGGACCTGCATGTAAACGTCCGTGCGGAGTCGACCTTCGTGCTGCTGGACAGCGCCGCCTTCGATCCCGACGGGGGGCGCTGGCGGGGGGCGCATTTCGAACGCGTGAAGGGTTGGCACATCGTCGCGGAAGACCCCTCGGCGCTCGACAGCTGGGTGGACGAGGCGGGACGGGTCATTCGGGTGCAGACACCGTCGGGATTCACCCTGCGCCGGACGGCGTATGAACTGGGCTTCGAGAACTGGCGCAGCGCGAGTGCGCGTGCGCGCTCCACCGCGCAACGGGCAGCCGCGCGGACGCCAGCGAACGCACCCGATCCCGGCGACAGCAACGTCGTGCGGCTCCCGCAGCCGCTGCGCGACACCGTGCGCCTTCGCGTGCGCGGGCTCGACCTGTCACGCTTGCAGCTCCGCGGAGGATACCAGTCGTTGTCGGGCGATACGCTCACGGCAGTACGCGAAGGGGCAGCCGCGCTGCGACCGTCCTTTCCGCTGCCCCCGAGCGAGGTGACACGCCGGCGATTCCCTCACGAGTTGCGTGCGGAATCCTCGATCGAGGTCGGACATCCCGCCATCAGCGCGCTCGCACTCCGGCTGAAGGCTCGCGACGCCCAGGCCGACGTGGTCGCGCGCCGCATCATGCAGTGGGTGCACGACTCGCTCGCGCAGCGGTCGTCGGACAAACTACCGAGCGCGGCGGCGACCCTGTTGGCGCGCGAGGGAGACGCGAATGCGCGTGCGCAGCTGTTCGCCGCCCTCACCCGCGCCGCCGGCATCCCGACCCGCCTCGTGAGCGGCACGTTTCTCGACGGCGGACGCCTGGTCTATCACGCGTGGGCCGAGGTCCTGCTCCAGCGATGGGTACCGGTGGACCCTACGCTCGGCCAGTTCCCCGCCGACGCCGCGCACATCCGGCTGCTCGTGGGCAGCGTGGGGATGGAGACGGAGGTCACGCGGCTGATCGCGCGTGCCACCGTGGACATCCTGCCACCGACTCGCACCGTCGCGCCCTCCGCTTCTCCTGCTTCAGGAACCGCACCCCGATGATCCAGCTTTCCAGCCTGACGAAACGCTACGGCAGCTTCACCGCTGTCGACTCCATCGACCTCTCGGTGCCGCGCGGGGAGCTGTTCGGCATGCTCGGGCCGAACGGTGCCGGCAAGACGACCACGCTGCGAATGATCGCGGGCATCCTGCGTCCCACCGCGGGCACGGTGAAGATCGCCGGTCTCGACCTCACGACGAACGCGGTGGCCGCCAAGTCCCGGCTGGGCTTCATTCCCGACCGGCCCTTCATCTATGAGAAGTTGACGGGAATGGAGTTCCTCCACTTCGTCGCGGGCCTGTATCGCCAGGAGGGTCCCGACATCGAGCATCGCGCGCGGGAACTGCTGGCCCTCTTCGACCTGGAGGAGTGGCGCGACGAACTCGTGGAGTCGTACTCGCACGGCATGCGGCAGAAACTCATCATCTCGAGCGCCTTCGTGCATCGCCCGGAGGTCATTGTGGTCGATGAGCCCATGGTGGGACTCGACCCTAAAGCGGCAAAGATCCTGAAGGACCTCTTTCGGGAGTACACCCGCCGCGGCAACACCATCATGATGTCGACGCACACGCTGGAGGTGGCGGAGACCTTGTGCGACCGGATCGGGATCATCCAGGGTGGCGTGATTCGCGCGTGTGGTGACATGGAGGAGTTGCGCCGGCAAGGGGAGCGGGGAGATGAAGGCCTCGAGGAGATCTTCCTCCGGCTCACTGGAGAAAAGGCGGCGCGGGCGCTGACGGGCGTACTCGATGCCTGAGGCACACTCGCCTGAGCTTCCCGCCGGGCCCGATGCCGGATTGATCCGGCGCTTCCGGATGTTGTCCGGCGCGCACGGCGCCATCGGCGCACCGGGCACCTTCACACCGGCGGGAGGGCGACTCGTTCCCTCGCCGCGTGTGCGTTCGGTGCCGTGGTGGCTGCTCCTGCGTCCCAAATGGCTGACGGCACGCGCGCGGTCGCGCCAACCCGATCGCGGCCGCGCCGGGCGCGTCGCAGTGCTCGGCGGAGTTGGGCTGGCCTTCTGGACCCTGGCCTTCGGCGCGCTTCATCGCGTGCTGAGCTACTTCAAGGGCGTCGAGGAGATCGGGCCACTGCTGGCAGGAAAGCTGCTGGGCATCCTGCTGTTGTCGTTCCTGGCGATCCTGCTGCTGTCCAACGTCATCACATCGCTGTACTCGTTTTTTCTTGCGCGCGACCTCGACTTGCTGGTCTCCGCGCCCGTGGACTGGCTGGCGATGTACCTGGCGCGACTCTTCGAGACGGCGCTGCATTCCAGCTGGATGGTCGTGCTGCTGGCCGTGCCCATTGTGTCCGCGTACGGCGTCGCATTCGAGGGAGGCGCGTGGTTTCCGCTGGTCGCGGCCGCGGCCTTCGTTCCCTTTCTCATCATTCCCGCGGTGATCGGGAGCGCGGTTACGCTGCTCCTTGTCAACGCGTTTCCCGCCCGGCGCACGCGCGACATTCTCTCCGTCATCACCGTGCTGGCGGGCGCCGGCGTGGTGGTGCTCTTCCGGTTGATGCGACCGGAACGGCTCGCGCGACCGGAGGGCTTTCGCTCCCTCGTC
>JBDSVW010000024.1:0-6144 GCA_039927015.1 Gemmatimonadaceae bacterium
CAGGAGGTCGGGCGCGAGCGCCAGCGTGAGATGTGAGGGGATGGCGAGATCGAAGCGCATCTCAGCGTCCCCCGAGGCTCATGGTGGCCTGCTGCTGCGCGCCGCGCTGCTCGACCAGCTCAACGAAGTGCGAGGTGGACGCTTCCATTCGCGACATCACGGGCTTGGGATACACGCCCATCCAGAGGATGAGGAAGAAGAGCGGCGCGAGCAGGCCGATCTCCCGCCAGTTGAGGTCCGTCAGCTTCGCGTTCGACGGCTTGTCGAGCGGATTGTACAGGATGCGCTGCACGGCCCACAACATGTACGCGGCCGCAAGGATGACGCCCAGTGCCGCAACCGTCGTCATGCCGGGCATGGTCTGGAATGATCCAACGAGCACCAGGAACTCGGAGACAAACCCGTTCGTGCCGGGCAGTCCGATGGAGCTGAGCGCGACCACAGTGAGCGCCGTGGCGAAGATGGGCACGACCTTGGCGATTCCGCCGTAGTCGGCGATGACGCGCGAGTGCTTGCGCTCGTAGATCATGCCGATGAGAAAGAACAGCGCACCGGTCGAGACCCCGTGGCCGATCATGACCATCATCGCACCCATCACGCTCTCCTTGGTGAGGGCGAAGATGCCGAGCATGACCATGCCGAGGTGCGCCACCGACGAGTAGGCCACCAGCTTCTTGAAGTCAGGCTGCACGAGCGCGACCAGCGAGCCGTAAATCACGCCGATCACGCTGAGCCCGATGATGGTGCCGCGCACCGCGGGATGCAGCGCAATACCGGCAAAGAGCGGCACCGCGAGGCGCAAGAAACCGTAGGTGCCGAGCTTGAGCAGGATGCCGGCGAGGACCACCGATCCCGCCGTGGGCGCTTCCACGTGGGCGTCCGGAAGCCACGTGTGGAACGGGAACATTGGCACCTTCACGGCGAACGCGACGAAGAATGCCGCGAACAGCCAGAATGCCACGCCAGGACTCAGCTCCGGCATCGCCATGATGGCATCGTAGCTGAAGTTCGGGCGCCCCTCCAGCAAGCCGGCCTGGTAGCCGAGGTAGACGATCGCCACCAGCATCAGCAGCGATCCGGCCATCGTATAGATGAAGAACTTGAGCGAGGCGTAGATGCGTCGCGTCCCACCCCACACACCAATGATGAAGTACATGGGAATGAGCATCACTTCCCACATCACGTAGAACAGGAAGAGGTCGCGCGCCACGAACACCCCCAGCATGCCCATGGTGAGCAGCAGCATGAGGATGTGGTACGCATGCACCTTCTTGCTGATGCTCGACCAGCCGCCGAGCACCGCCAGCGGCATCAGCAGCGTGGTGAGCAGCACCATCATCACGGAGAGTCCGTCGATGCCCAGCGAGAAGCGGGCACCCCATGACTCGATCCAGGGCACATCGAAGCCGGCCTGCCAGGCACTCGACGTCACGTCGAGCGACCACCAGAGGCCCATCGAGACCACGAACTCCAGGACGAGCGTCAGGAGCGTCAGCCGCCGGGCCATTTCCTCGGAGCGCGCCAGCACTTCACCGGTCGCGCCCTTGGCCGTCGCACTGTGGGCCCACACGAGCATGGCCCCGATGACAGGGATCAGCAGGAGGGCCGGTAGCACCCACGCGTTGTATCCGATCGATTCGAGAAACGCAGGCATGGGTCTATCGCAGAGAGAAAGCGCCGAGCACGGCGACAACGCCGATGATCAACACCCAGGCATAGGTGCCGACCTGCCCCGACTGAAGGCGAGCGCCGGCCCAACCGATGCCCCGGGCCAGGTACGCACTGCCGTTGACGAACAGTCCATCGATCAGGCCCACGTCCAGTCCCTTCCACAGCACGGAGCGGGACAAGCCCACCAGCGGCTGCACAATGGCGCGGTCATACCCCTCATCCACGAAGTACTTCTCCTCGAGCACGCGTTCGATGCCCTGAGACGCAGGTGAGACACGCTTCGGTACCAGCGCCGACGTCTTGAGGCGCGTGAGCGCGATGAAGATGCCGAGCACCGCGATGGCGATGGCGATGCCCACCAGCATGTACTCGGTGCTGTGTTCCAGGTGCGCCTCGGCGCCATTCGTGATGCGCAGCGACGCTTCGCCGGTGACCGGCTCGAGCCAGTGGTGCAACGCCTGGATGGGCCCCGCAGGGAAGAACGTCGGCAGGTTGAGCCAGCCCCCGGCCGCGCTTAGCATGCCCAGTACCACCAGCGGGGCCGTCATGACCCACGGCGCCTCGTGCAAGTGGCTGCGCTCCTTCTCCCCGCTGCGGTTCTCGCCGTGGAAGGTGTAGAGCATCATGCGCGTCATGTAGATCGCCGTGAGCAGCGCCGCCGCGAGTCCCATGGCGTACACCGCGTAGAGCACGACCCCGCCCGGAATGCCGAGCCAGGAGGCATCAGCGAGCGTCGAGCCATGCGTGCGCGCGAACACGGAGCCGAGGATCTCATCCTTCGAGAAGAAGCCGGCAAATGGCGGAATGCCGGCGATGGCCAGCGTGGCGATCCACATCAGGCCGAAGGTGACGGGCATGAACTTCCGAAGCCCACCCATGTTCCGCATGTCCTGCGCATCGTCGTGATGTCCGGTGTGGTGATACGCGCGATGCATGGCGAAGATCACCGAACCGGAACCAAGGAAGAGCAGCGCCTTGAAGAAGGCGTGGGTGATGAGATGGAACACGCCCGCGGAATACGCGCCTACGCCCACGCCCACAAACATGTATCCCAGCTGCGACACCGTGGAGTACGCGAGCACCTTCTTGATGTCCCACTGCTTGAGGCCGATTGTGGCGGCGAAGAGCGCGGTGAGCGCTCCGATGATGGCCACGGTGAGGCTGGCCACCGGCGACAGGGAGAAGAGGACGGCGCTGCGGGCGATGAGGTACACGCCCGCCGTCACCATCGTCGCGGCATGGATGAGCGCGGAGACCGGTGTCGGGCCCGCCATGGCGTCGGGCAGCCACACGTAGAGCGGAATCTGTGCGCTCTTGCCCGCGCAGCCCAGGAACATAAAGAGACAGATGGCCGTGACGAGTGCGCTGCCGGGCGCAAACGTGAGCGCCCCCTCGTTCACGCCCGCGAAGTCCAGCGTCTTGAGGTTGGCGAAGAGCAGGAACATCGCGACAAGGAAGCCGAAGTCTCCGATGCGGTTCACGATGAACGCCTTCTTGCCGGCGTCGGCGTTGGCCTTCTCGGTGAACCAGAAACCGATGAGCAGGTACGAGCAGAGTCCGACGCCCTCCCACCCCACGAACAGGAGCGGGTAGTTGGCGCCGAGCACTAGCAGCAGCATGAAGAAGACGAACAAGTTGAGGTACGCGAAATAGCGCGGGTACCCCGGATCGTCCTGCATGTAGCCCACGCTGAAGATGTGGATCAGCGTGCCCACACCCGTGATGATCATCGCCATCACCATCGACAACTGGTCGACCTGGAAGGCGGTGTCGATGCGCAGGTCGCCGATGACCATCCACGAGAACAGGGTCTGCACAAACGGCGTCTCGGCGTGCGCGCCGGCGAGGGCGAAGAAGATCGCGGTGGTGAGCAGGAACGACGCCGCGAGCACCGCGGGTCCCACGATGCTCACTATGCCGGCCGCGGGGTGCCGGGCCACCGGGTGATGATCATCACCCACGTGATGGTCATCACCAGAGTGATGGTCGTCGGCGCCGTGCGCGTGCGTGCCGGCGTGCGCCGCCCCGCCCAGCGCGGCGTGGTCGTCCTCGCCATGCGAATGGAATTCGGTCGGATTCGCCGGTCCCGTCTTCGCGACGCTTTTCAGCGAGAGGTAGCCGTTGATGAGGAACCCGAGCAGCGGCAGGATCGGCACGAGCCAGATCCATTCCGCGATCGATCCCGCGAGGGGATGGGTTCCGGCGGCTGCAGCTTCCTGGAGGAGGAGCATCAGCCCTTGAGGAGATTGATGTTCGAGAGGTCCACCGTCTGGCGATGGCGAAAGATGGAGATGATGATGGCGAGTCCGACCGCCGCCTCGGCCGCCGCAACGGTCATCACGAAGACCACGAACACCTGGCCGGTGGCGCCGTACAGGCGCGAGAACGCGACGAACGACAAGTTCACCGCATTGAGCATGAGTTCAACGCACATGAAGATGATGATCGCATTGCGCCGCGTGAGCACGCCCACCACGCCGATGCAGAACAGCAGCGCCGAGAGGGCGAGCGCTTCGGGTACCATCATGCCTGCGTCCTCCGCTTGCCGAGCAGCACCGCGCCGACGATCGCGACGAGGAGCAGGAGGCTGGTGAGTTCAAAGGCCAGCAAGTTGTCGCGGAAAAGCGGCTTGGCTATCACGCCGACCGCATTGAGGTCCCGGAGATTCTCTGCCGCGGCCTGCTCGGTCTGCATGAAGGACACCGGGAACTGCGTGCGGGCGAGCGTCATGATCTGCGCCAGCAGCGCGAGCCCCACGAGGCCCGCCGCCAGCCGCCCCCACTTCCCGTGTAGGTCGGAGAGCTCATCGGGATGCCCCAGATTCAGGAGCATGACGACGAACAGGAAGACCACCATGATCGCGCCGGCGTACACCAGCACCTGGATGGCGCCGAGGAAGTGCGCATCCATCATCACGTAGATGGCGGCGAGCGAGAACATCGTCGTCACGAGCCACAGCGCCGCGGCCACCGGACTCTTGCGCGTCACGAAGGTCAGCGCCGATGCGATGGCGATGAGCCCGAAGAGATAGAAGTGGAGCTGATAGAAGAAGTTCGGCATTACTCGCCTTTCGGGTCGGCCGGGTCCCACATTTCACACACGGGATGCGTCTGGGCCATGAGGCGCTCGAGGTCGTAGACGAAGCCCTCGCGCGAATACTCCGAGTTCTCGTAGTGCCGCCCGAGATGGATGGCTTCCTCCGGACACACTTCCTGGCAGTAGCCACAGAAGATGCAGCGAAACTCGTCGATCTCGAACACGAGCGGGTAGCGGTTGCCCTGCTCGTCCTCGCCCGGCACCAGCTTGATGCAGTTTGCCGGGCAGACGGTCGGACAGAGGCCGCACGCCACGCACTTCGCCTTGCCGTCTTCGGTGGTCAGCATGCGGTGCGTGCCGCGCCAGCGCGGCGAGATGTCCCACCGCTCCTCGGGATACTGCACCGTTACCTTGTGCGGGTCGATGAGGTGCTTGAAAGTGTTGCCGAGTCCTGTGAGTGTGGCGCGGACGTAGCTCGTCTCCTCGATCGGACGCTCCACGACCTTCACGTTGATAGCCATCAGTCTCCTGCCTGCGTCGAGAGATGCGTGCGTGCCGCGGTGATGCCGCGCAACCGGGCGAGCTCCTCGACCGATGCGCGTCGGTAGGCGGGACTCAACACGCGCCCGCGGTCCAGGACGGCGAACATCACGAAGAGTATGACCGCGTTCACGGCCAGGAAGATCAGTCCGTACACGAGGCCGCGGCCGATGCCTAACGCATCGAGGCCCAGCATCATCGCCGCCACGAGCACGATGTAGCCCAGGCCTACCGGCAGGAGGATCTTCCATCCCAGCGACATGAGCTGGTCGTACCGGAAGCGAGGTAGCGTCCAGCGGACCCAGATGTAGAAGAAGACGAAGAACACCACCTTCGCGGCCATCACCAGGAACGAGAGCAGCACCAGGGGGAACGACACCGCGCCGGTGTTGTCGGCGGTGAGGAACGGGATGTCCCAGCCGCCGAAGAAGAGCGTGGCGATCATGGCCGACTGCGTTACCATGTTCGCGTACTCGGCGATGAAGAAGAGCGAGAACTTCATCGCGGAATACTCGGTGTGGTAGCCGGTGATCAGCTCCGACTCCGCCTCCGGCATGTCAAACGGCAGGCGATTGGTCTCCGCGAACGCCGAGATGAGGTAGACGAGGAAGGCCACGGCGAGCGTGAGCACGTTCCACAGGTGCATCTGGGCCTGCTGGTTCACGACCGTACGCAGCGTCACGTTGCCGGCCAGCAGCAGGACCGGTATCAGCGACAAGCCCATCGAGATCTCGTAGGAGATCATCTGCGCGCTCGAGCGCAGTCCGCCCAGCAGCGCATACTTGTTGTTCGAGCTCCAGCCGGCCAGCACGATGCCGTAGACGCCGAGCGACCCGATGGCGAGCACGAACAGGAAGCCGATCGGCAGGTCGGCGAGCACCATGTCGATGCGACCCC